>JBKOYD010000181.1:0-21265 GCA_046725195.1 Acidobacteriota bacterium
GGCGACGAACGCGTTTGACACGTTCGAGATAGATCGCTCGAATAGCTTTCAGGTTGGCCTTTGCGTATCGATTTCTTTCAGCTTTGCCTCAAAAGGCTGAAAGTCCGACTTCTCATTCACACCGGGCTTCAGCCCGGTGATGAACGCCAACAAGAGACGCGGAACCGTTTTAACGGTTTGCTTCCAATCGAAGCACTGACGCCATTGAACACGAGGGAGTTACGTCAACTGCCGGACGAAGAAACCGTTGAAACGATTCTCTAATTTGTTACGACGCCTGACACCGGGCTGAAGCCCGGTGTGAATGAGAAGTCGGACTTTCAGCCTTTTGAGGCAAAGCTGAAAGAAATCGATACGCAAAGGCCAACCTGAAAGCTATTCGAGCGATCTATCTCGAACGTGTCAAACGCGTTCGTCGCCGGCTGGAATGTCACAAGTTGTATTTTTTACAGAGATATTTCATCCGATCTTTGTTCAGGCCCAGTAGCTCTGCCGCTTTTGTCTTCACACTACCGGAACGCTCCAATGCCGCACGAACAAGGTCGTATTCGTAGCGCGCCACTTCATGCTCCAGGTTCAAGCCGTACTCGGGAAAAGCCGGCAACGACTGATCAACCTGACTCTTGACGGAAGGTTGGAAGGCTGGCTCCTGATTCAGTATGTGAGGCGGCAAGTCGGAAGCCGTGATGGCCTCCCCGTCAGTCATCAGGACCAGACGCTGCACCAGATTCTCGAGCTCTCTAACATTTCCCTTCCAGTGGTAGTCCTTGAGGTACTGGAGCGCCTCCGTGTCAAATCGCTTCTTCTGGATACCACGGTCCTCTGAAAAGCGGCGGCTAAAGTGTTCGATGAGTAGGTCTATGTCTTCACGCCGCTCACGCAAAGGCGGAAGATTTATCGGTACAACGTTAATGCGATAGTAGAGGTCTTCCCGAAAGCGTCCTGCGGTAATTGCTTCCTCCAGGTTCTCGTTCGTCGCGGAGATCAACCGGATATTTACTTTGATCGGGGCTTTACCGCCGAGACGGGTGATTTCGCGTTCTTCGAGGACGCGTAACAGCTTTGATTGTAGTGGCAGACTGATGGCTCCAATCTCATCCAGAAAAAGCGTTCCCTGGTCAGCCCTTTCAAAGCGTCCCTCCACCATCCCCTGCGCACCAGTGAATGCTCCCTTCTCATGACCAAAAAGTTCAGCCTCTATCAAACCTTCGGGAAGTGCAGCGCAGTTCACACTGATGAAAGGGCTGCCACTGCGCGAAGAATTGTAGTGGATGGCTTTGGCAACTAACTCCTTTCCCGTTCCCGATTCACCACGCAAGATCACTGTTGCAGTGCTATCGGCGACGCGGCGTATCGCTTCAAACACTTCTTCCATTTGTGGGCTACTGCCGACAATCTGGGAGAAGGAGTATCGTGCTTCGATTTCGCGTCTTAGGCGCGCATTCTCTCCCTCAATCCGTTGTCGCTCGAGAGCTCGATTGATGATGATCCGCAATTCGCGCAAATCGATGGGCTTGCGGAAATAGTCGTATGCTCCTTCTTCCACAGCGCGAAGAGGCGTCTCGGTTTGATCATCTCCTGTCATGACGATGACGACAGCTTCAGGACTAATCCGCCGGATCTCACCAATGTTTCTTAAGCCGTCTTCCAGCAAATGAGTCGGCGGCAGGTGTAGATCCAGCAGTACCAGATTCGGGCGTTCTTTACCGGCTAGCTTCAAAGCCTGAACACCATCGCCACATTGGACCAGTACGAAGTCACGCTTCAGGGCCCACCCTAGTTGCTCCTGGAGGGAAGCGTCGTCGTCGACAATCAGGATCTTTTGACTCATTTTTGAAGCATCAGTCGGTCACGGGAAGGTAAACGGAAAAAACGGTCCCGCGACCCAACTCGCTATATACTCGGATTCGCCCACCGTGCATACGGACAATCTGTTGACACGTGTAGAGGCCCAGACCGAGGCCTCGTTGCTTTGTCGTTACGAACGGCGCGAATAACTCGTTCTGAATAAATTCTTCCGGCATTCCGGTGCCGGAGTCTGCTATCTCAATTAATGCCTGCGACAAATCCGAGCTGTTGTCAGAAATCAGCAAAGTACGAACTGCCAGGTGCCCGCCTCTCGGCATCGCATCACAAGCATTAGTAAGAATATTAAGCAATGCGTTTTCTACCAGCATTGCATCCGCCCAAACTAAAGGAAGGTCGGCATAGTCCTCGGTTATGCGAAGACCAACGGCTTCACGACGCACATTGTTCATTGCACTCTGAACAACCTCATTCAGATTGATGCGCAGCTTGACGATCACTGTGTCTTTCTGCTCGCGAAAGCGCTTGACCATCTGATCCATTTGGTGGGTAGTCTCGTTCAACGTGTGGGCAATGGACTTTTCAAAATCAGGATCGCCATAGTTCGCTTCGAGATTCTGACCCAGGCAGCGCAGTCTGAAAGACAAGTTCTTCATGTCATGAACGACAATTGAACCGAGTATATTCAGCGATTCTATTCGTGACGACTGGATTAGCAGCTGATTCATTATTGCCAGCCTCTGCCGCAAAACTCTTACCGATTCCGCGAGCAGGCCGATCTCATCTGATTCCCGAACCGCGAAGCTTTCGTCAGGCTGTCCGCTGGCTGTTTTATCTATTGCTGTCCGAATTGTGCGCACGTCGTTGAGCGCGCGGTCAAAAACTCGAAGGCCCAACAGAATGGTAGTCGCAATTCCAAGTAAGACGAAGGCAATACGAAATCCCACACTGATCCCACTGATGCCGAGCAAGAGATCAAGCAGCGGCAACGATAACGCACCCGTAGCAAGCAAAACTATTTTTTGCCTAAGTTGCATCGATGCTACAATCACGTCCATTACCACGCTTACCACAAGACCTTAGCCGTGGCTGCTTAACCTGGCGATTGTTCAGTCAGCTTTCTTACTGGTCTACCACATTGGTTGCTCAGAGCCCGCCACTCGTTTTTGACGTGAATCGACCACTTTGTCGCACTGGCATCACGGCGCGCGAGTTGGTTAACGGACGGGTCTACGTTCGACATCGGAACCTTCCATCTCAAATAATCAACACTACCCAATGGAACTTCCTGCAGATGTGCGACGGCCGGAGTCTTGAAGAGTTGAAAGAGTTAGCTCCGATGCGTCTGGGCTTTGAGGTTACGGTCGAACAGCTAACGCCCACAGTCCAGTATTTAGCGGAAATGGGCTTACTTGAAGGCACCACCAGCACTGCCAATCATCATCGTGTAGTTGATGCTTCCTGGCTGATCGACCGCCTTGCTCCGCTTGTTCGAATTGCGACGACTAAGGCGTTCGCCTGGGTCACACTGCTGGTACTCGTGGCCAGTATTAGCCTGCTCATTGTTGACTGGACTCGCTTTGTAGAGCACGTAGCTGTTGCAACACGACAGCATCCGCTTGCCTCAATCTTGCTTTATTACCTGACATTCATTCCAATTGCCTTGCTTCACGAGCTCGGCCACGCAGTTGTTGTGCGATATTACGGTGGCGAAGTCCCGGAGATCGTGATCCGAAGCAACGCTCATTTTGCCGTGCTTTCAAATTCCACCGTGCTAAAGGAGCCAAAACAGCTATTGTGGTATCTAAGCATGGGAACCGTGGTGGATATCTATATTTGGTTGGCTCTTCTTACAGCTTTTCACTTTACCAACCATTACCTTGTCTTGATGTTCCTTCTTCCGCAAACTATTTATGCGCTACTCTACAGCTACTCAATCTTCAACAACTCCGACTTTCTCAAGTTTGTCGCCATATGGCTCGGCCAACCCGTGCCGCCGCGTCCGTGGGAGTTTGTTCGCAACAGCTGGCGCCAACTTCCTGAAACGAACAATGCGCGCAGACTGCTCTACATAATGACGCTAAGCTTATTGTTTAAGATTGCGCTGACTGTTTTTCTAATTTGGACCTTTCTGATGAAAGAGTACCGAGTACTAATCCTCTATGTGATTTACAAAGCACTGATTTATTCAATCGGACACTGGCGCCCATGGATAAGCCGTCTCACGCATTCAAAAGCTAAAGTAGGGACTGCGGCAACGGCGACGGTGCAAGAGTAGGACCAAACAGGTCCCGGTTCCTCATCTTCAAGGCTATTAAAGTGATGTCGTCGCCTTGCGGCAATCCGTGGGTGAAAGAGAGAACTTCGCGCTCAATCAGATCTTTGATCTCCTGCGCGCTTAGTCTGACATTATTGCTGACCAATTGTTCCAAACGCTTGTCTCCAAACATTTCGTTGACAGCGTTATGGGCTTCCGTTACACCGTCAGAGAAGGTTACCAACACATCGCCTGGGCCAAGTTTAACCTGCTGCGGATGATACTGAGCTACATCGAAGGCGCCGAGCAACATCGATCCAGTCGATAATAACTCGATGTTTCCATTGGCGCGCGCAAGGATTGCCGGATTGTGTCCAGCATTAGCAAAAGTGAGAGTGCCGTCGGGGTCAATCAATGCACAGAATAGCGTGATGAATCGATTAGAATCGGACTTTCGCACCAGTACGCGATTTAGACTGCTTAGTAATTCGGATAATGAAAGTCCGCTGTCGAAGAGTGCCTGGATTATTCCCTGGGCCATCGCGGCCAGCAGTGCAGCGGAAATACCTTTGCCGGAAACATCGCCGAGAATTAATGCCGCGCGATTGTCTGGCAGCGAGACCAAATCATAAAAGTCTCCGCCGACATAACGACAGGGCACACTATGCGCTGCAACCTCAAAGTGTGCGGGTTGAACAAAACTGGTAGGGAGTAGGGCGACTTGCACCTCCCGCGCCGTGGCGATTTCATGCTCGAGTCGTTTCTTTCCTTCCTCCTCTTGCATCAGCCGGACATTTTCCAGTGACTTGGAGGCTTCGAACGCCAAGGATTCCAAAAGATTCAGCGACGTCTTTGAGAACGCGCCGCGATTCTGACGGCTATCGACATAAAGCACTCCCGTCGTACTGCGCTGTAGAACAGAAGTTACTCCTATTGCTTCTTCATTCATCCGAAAATGGCGCAACGGCACACAGACGATACTTCGCAAGCTGAGATTGTAGACGCTATTGCGCTCGGCCTGATTGTTCTCCAGAAAATCAGTTACGACGACGGTTCGGTTTTCAGTAAAAGCCTCCGAGACGACTGACTGGCTCATCTGAAAGTCAGATCCCGAGAGTAGGTTGCGCTTGCTGTCGCGTGCTAACTTAAACTCCAATTGCCCTGCGTCATTCTTGAGGAGTAGACAGCCACGTTCCGCGCCCGCCATTTCAATCGCTGCATCCACAATTAAGCACAGCACGTCGTCAGGTGTGAGTGAGAACTTGAAAGCTTGATTGACCTCGACGTATCGCGCAAGGGCCTGCAACTCTTCATTGGCCGAAACTCCTGCTGCGTAGTCAGTCTGGGAGAGATTCAATCCCTCGGAAGAAGTAAAAATTACCGACTCAGATTCGTCGACGAATTCTATCTGCCCTTCCTCATGACCTCCGACAACAATCTTGTCCTGATTGCGGAGTTCGCGGCGAGTGACCGGCTCACCATTGATAAAGAGGCCGCTCTTGCTGCCCTTGTCGACCAGGTAGTAATTATCGTCTTCATAGACAATTGCACCGTGATCACGAGAAACGCCGCTGGAGAGTAAGACCAGGTCATTGCCTGGTTTTCGTCCGATCGTGAAGACGCGCTTCTCCAGAGGCATCGTTTTCTTGACGCCGAACTGATCGACGATCCTTAAATGTGCCGGTTTTTGCATGGCTGCGCTGCGGTGAAGCAGACTACCGCGAAGTTAGAAAGACGAGAGAGCCGTTGCCTCGTCGTTGAAAGTCTCAAACACCGAGAGTAATCCGGTAATTGACAGCAATTGGCGTGCGTTGTGTGTTGGGTTGAGCAGTTTGAGTTTCCCACCCTCACCCTTCACGCGAGTGAACGCCTTAATCAGCCCGCCAATTCCTGAGCTATCAATGAACGGTACTTCGGCCATGTTGACAAGGAGTTGTGTCTGACCATCAGTGACGGCCTGAGTAATCACTCTGATCAAGTCATCTTCGGCGCCCATGATCAGGTTGCCCTTAAGATCGATGATTGTGACGGTTTCATTCGTTCTGAGATTGATCTCCATTCGGCAGCCTCTAGACCAATTAAGCAGCCACTAACAGGCTTAGAATTTAACGGACTCAAAGAGAAGTTTAGTTAAGGGCGGCGCGTCCGGGTTCCGCAACCGCGATTCGAAGACCCCTGTCAAAGTGGCATGAAGGCGAACTATTGCGCGGAATTGTAGCAAAGCAACCGTATGTTGTCTAAAAGATGGTCATCAATTAGGTTCTCACCGTTACGATTGAGTGATAAATTCGCGTCATTCACCGTGTACGTTAAGGAGGTGCCCAATGGACGACGCGCTTTTAATTCATCGGCTGCACTTCGCGTTCACCATTACCTACCATTATCTCTTTCCTCAATTGACAATGGGGCTCGCGCCTCTAATCGTTATCTTCAAGACGCTAGCGATCTGGAAAGTCGACGAGCGATATAATCACGCCGCGCGTTTCTGGGCCAAGATATTCGCAATCAACTTTCTTTTCGGCGTTATCACTGGAATTCCAATGGAGTTTCAGTTCGGAACAAACTGGGCCAGGTTTTCTCAATACGCCGGAGGAGTGATAGCTACTGCGCTTGCGATGGAGGGAGTGTTTGCGTTTTTCCTCGAGTCTTCATTTCTTGGTCTGTTTCTATTTGGCGAACGGCGATTCGGCCAGAGGGTGCACTGGCTCGCGGCGTTCATGGTCTTTGCGGGCTCGTGGATATCGGGCTTTTTCATAATCGTTACCGATGCCTGGATGCAACATCCTGTTGGTTATGAGATCGCGGCGGATGGTACTGCTCATCTCAATAGTTTCTGGTCTCTAATTTTCAACGAATGGGCATTCTGGCAATACCTGCACAACATGGGCGGCGCAGTGATCACTGGATCGTTCGCCATGGCTGCGACTGGCGCCTACTATGTCCTCTCGCAAAAGCAAGAGGATTACGGCCGACTGTTTCTTCGTTTAGGAGTATCTGTTGCAGCGGTAGCTTCAGTGCTCCAACTATTTCCGACTGGCGATCGGCAAGGCAAATTGGTCACGGACTATCAACCCGTCACCCTTGCGGCGATGGAAGGACTTTTCGAAACGGAATCGGGCGCCGCAATTGTGCTGGTGGGCCAACCCGATACTGACAACCTGAAACTGGATAATCCGATCTACGTTCCCAAGGCGCTCAGTTTCCTCACACATCGCCATTGGGAAGCAGAGGTGAAAGGTCTCAAGGAATTCCCGAGGGATCAATGGCCCGACAACATTCCGCTTCTCTACTACAGCTATCACATCATGGTTGGGTTGGGGACGATCTTCATTTTAGTAATGCTCACTGCCGTGATGCTGCTGTGGCGAAAGAGGCTCTTTAACGCAAGATGGATGCTGTGGATCCTGATGTTGAGTTTTCCTTTCCCTTACATCGCCAACACAGCGGGGTGGATCACCGCTGAGGTAGGGCGCCAGCCATGGCTCGTTTACGGATTGCTGAGAACAAATCAGGGTTACTCGGCAAACGTCTCAGCAGGAAATGGACTTTTTACTTTACTCGGTTTCATGGGTATGTATACGGTGCTCAGCATCCTTTTTATTATTTTGATCTGGCGTGAAATAGGTCATGGTCCTGCTTTCTTAACTAAAGAACCAGAACTTGCTGTTCCGGAATCTCGAGCCGCCTAAAACGAGGAAGAGAAAATGGAAACAGTGTGGTTTATCCTCGTAGCCTTGATGTTGACGGCCTATGTAGTACTGGATGGCTTTGACCTCGGCGCCGGAATCATCAATTTGTTGGTCGCCCGAAACCACGATGAACGACGTCTGGTACTGCGAGCGATTGGACCTGTTTGGGACGGCAATGAGGTCTGGTTGTTGGCTGCCGGTGGCGCACTGTTCTTTGCATTTCCACTTCTCTATGCCTCGAGTTTCAGCGGCTTCTATCTGCCGCTCATGATGGTGTTGTGGCTGCTCATGTTACGCGGCGTGGGCGTTGAGTTAAGATCTCATGTAAACGATCCACTATGGTGGTCCTTCTTCGACTTCGTGTTTTCTGTCGCCAGCCTGTTGCTCGCGATCTTTTTCGGTGCCGCTATCGGAAATGTTGTCCGGGGAGTTCCGCTCAACGCGAATGGATATTTTTTTGAACCGCTATGGACCAATTTCCGCGTCGGGAGCAACCCGGGAATACTTGATTGGTATACAGTTCTCACCGGCCTTTTAGCGCTAGTAACATTGACAGTGCATGGCGCCCACTACATCGCACTAAAGACTGAAGGTGATCTAAACAAACGCTCTCAACGAGTCGCACTTATCTCCTGGTGGGTCCTGCTGCTGCTGACTTTGGTAAGCCTAATCGCGACGCTTTACGTGCGACCACAAGTGCTAGACAATTTCCGTTTGCGACCATGGGGTTGGATCATCCCGATTGGCGTTATTGTCTCGCTCCCGATGATGAGGATCTTTACGAGAAGAGAACAATACAGCGCGGCTTTTCTTTCATCGACAACCTACATAGCTGCAATGCTAGGCGGCGCTGCATTCGCAATATATCCATACCTACTGCCGGCAACGACTGACCCGTCTTTCAGTCTAACGATTTACAATGCCAAGACTGGTGCTTACAGCTTGAGTGTCGGTCTAGTGTGGTGGCTGTTCGGGATGGCGCTTGCGATTGCTTATTTTACATTCCTCTATCGCTCTTTCAGCGGAAAAGTCCGGCTGGACCAGGAAGGTTATTAGAACTTTAGATCATGACTCTTTCAGCCAAGCAACTGGCCCATTCGACGCGTCGTCGCGAGCGGCTGGTTGAGTTATGCCGTACTCTTCCGGAAGTCACTTATGAAGTTGTTGGCGAAAGCCACATCGCTTTTCGGGCTCGCAAGAAAATATTCGCTTACTACCTATTCGATCATCATGGCGACGGGATTATCGCGTTTTGCTGCAAGTCGAGTCTCAGCGAGCAACGTAGATTGATCAGAGACGATTCGGAGAGTTTCTTTGTGCCGGCTTATCTTGGTGCGAAGGGCTGGGTAGCCGTTCGACTTGATCTCGACGATGTTGATTGGGAAACCGTCAACGAACTTGCACGACAGGCTTTTCAGTCAATCGCACCGCGAAAGTTAGCGGCCCTCGTTGACTAGCTCGAAGTCGACGGGGAAATTAAGGCCCTCAGTGAAGCTACTGCGGGGGTAGTTGCTCGCGTTAGTAACGGTTGGCAATTGAGTGGGCGAGCCGCTGAATACCTGACGCGAAAATCAATAATGGAGGCTTGGTAAGCTCGCGTGAATTCCGGGAGGTGTCGAATGTCACTAGTCGAGACGGAGCGTATACAGGCTCGAATGGCGATCGTGGACGAGCACATTCGCTGTGAGAACCTTCACGACCTGGACGCAGTAATGGCGACGTTCGGCATGGATGCACGTTACGACGATGAGCCCTGGGCGGATCATCGTACTGGCCGCGACGGCGTGCGGTCGTATTACATCGAGCTCATGCGTGCGCTGCCCGATCTGGCAATTGAGGTGAAGCATTGGCACGTGGCAGCCGAGACTTTGGTAGTGGAAGTCACAATTCGAGGTACGCACCTCGGCCCCTGGCGCGGTCTGCCCGCAACCGGGCGGCGGATGGAGTTCCCACTTTGCGGAATCTACTCGTTCGATGCAAATGACCGACTGGCGGGCGAGCGAATCTACTATGACCGTGGCGCAGTGCTGGGCCAACTCGGTCTCTTTCACGAGCCCGTTCAAGGGTTGGGGCGCGTCGTCACCGCCTTCAGTCATCCGGTGACGATCGCTCGCGCGTATCTACGCCGCGCGCCTCGCAACTGAACGGAGTGCGAGCGCCAAATTGTTGGACGAGTTAAGTTCGCACTGGTCCAGCTCGAGGTTGGTCAATCTATCGCGGTACGCTGGCCGGATTTGGCCGTGTCGAGCAACCCGGCACTCCTTACGAGTGAGTGATCCGACTGAATATTAATGGATACGCTATTTCAGCAGCCGACTCAGAGGGTGGGTGGTTGCAGTACTGCGACCCAGGTCATACCGGCGGCGAAGTTGCGGTTTGGACCAGCGATCAGGGGTACTATCCGACCGAGCGCTACGTCACATACGATCTTGAACTGGTGCTGCGGGTGGCCCGCTACTACGCCAAGCGCGGACAGCTGGATCCGTCGGTGCAGTGGGAGGAGTAACTAGAAATCAATGGCGGTCATTGCACCAGACGTTCACGTTCGTCCCATTTGGAAACTGGATCTCCATCATGCGGCCACAATGATAGCCTCACCTCCTGGAGCGAAGCGAATCGCCATCAATTCGGAGGGCCCCTTTATTTCTCTGGCGGATATTGACAGGTCCGAACTACGAACCATCAAGCTAAGCGAGCCCGCCAGGCACGTTGCAATTGACTCGCGTGGCGAATCGCTGGCGGTCGTGAGTGCATCACATAAGCTTCAAGTGCTGGGACTGGAATCCAGCACGTTCGGGCACGAGCTTGCCCGATTGGAAGCGCCCGTCTACGACGTGTGTGCGTTTTCGCGCGATGACAGTTTGTTGTGGACCGTCGGTCTTCTACCGGATGATACTGCTGAAATATATTGCTACGATTCACGAAGCTGGGAAATTATCGGCCGTCATCGGTTTAGACCTCTTATCGGCGGGTGTGGCTTCATACTCACCATTCATCCGCAGGAGGATCTTGTTGGACTTTGGGCTTGTGGCGGACCCGACGAGATCTGGAACTACTGGATCCGCCTGACAACAGCCGGCATTGAGCTCCAGCATCAGCAGGAACTGGACGGTTCGCCGCCTCCATGCTTCAACACGCGCGGCGATCGATTCGTCGTCCTCAATGGCTACGACCTCGCCGCGTTCTCTTTTCCAGACTGTAGGAATTTGTATCCTCCGATGACTGCAATGGATGAGAATGAGGATGATATGTTTGCGGAAAGCATGTGTTATTTGGATTCCGCGGCGGACGATCACGTGCTTGCGTCGACCAGTGAAGGGCGGATATTCGTTGTAGCGTTGGAGCACGGAGAGATGGTTGCCGAAGTAGTCCTGGAAGGGCATGAGCCTAAGCCGTGTTATCAGGTATATACAGCGCTTGCAAAAACGGACGATCGTCTGTGTAGCGATCTCCACAGCTTCATATCAGAAGTAGACAACCTCAACTTATCAGTTCATACAAATGGCAGGGCTTCCAACAGACGGGATACCATTCTCCTCTGGCGAGCGCCCTCCGGTGAGTAGCCATCCGACATGCTCAATGACCAACCGTTTTTGATCACACTAGTCGCTCACTGGGAGCGTAGGCGGCTCGCCTCCCGAGTTACGCAACGGGGAAGCGAGGTGCCTGTAGGAATCACTCACTTGCGGAGCGCAGGCGTTTGGGCAGTCAGAGATACAAGAGTCATCCGCGCGAAATTCGGTTCGAGCCTGACAGTCGTTGGACTGGTCCTAGTTTGCTTGTTGATGTTTGCGATTCGGATTCTTCAAGGTCAGGACTCGCGCGAGGTACGAGTGTCCAATGTGTCGACTCTTCCGAGTTTTACCCGCGTCCTGTTGCTGGAGGAGTCGCGCGAAACGTCAGCCAACGTAAGCATCGGTGACCTGAACGGCGACGGCTCTCTCGATATCGTGCTTGCCAAAGGTCGACATTGGCCTTTGGTCGACCGAGTGCTTCTCAACGATGGCCACGGTCGTTTTCCGGTGGCGCACAATCTCGGCGACCTCGCAGACCGTTCATATTCGGTCACACTTGCCGACATCGACCGCGACGGCGATCTGGACGTTGTTGTCGGCAACGACGCCCCTGACCCAAAGCGCGTGTATGCCAACGACGGTAAGGGCAATTTTCAGTTGACTTCGACATATGGACGTCCTGAGTGGCCAACGCGAAACGCTACCGTCGCGGATCTCAACGGCGACGGTCTTCTCGACATCATCGTCGCGAACCGTTCTGATGACAGCAAGGGTTCCAATTTCGTGTGCTTCAATAAGGGCAAGGGTCATTTCGATGCCGAATGCCTCGCCTTCTCACATGAATCGTCAACGACGATCACTCCAGGCGACGTCAACCGCGATGGTCTAGTTGATCTCATCGTGCCACATCGCGACGGTGGCCAGAGCAATGTCTATCTTAACGACGGCAAGGGCGGGTTCGCCAAACGAATTCCGTTTGGTCCACCTGATGCGACGATTCGAGTAGCCCAGGCAGCCGATCTAAACCGCGATGGCCTGGTGGATATCGTCGCAATTGATGAGCGGCGTGGAGCCTTCATCTATTTTGGCGAGACAGCGATGACGTTCTCAGCGCCAGTGCCAATCGCGAATACGAAGACCACACCGTATGCACTCACCGTAGGTGACGTGAATCTCGATGGCTCAATAGACGTGGTTGTCGGCAATGTCGAGGCGCCCTCAACGGTCTATTTCAACGATGGTTCTGGCAGGCGCTTCACAGCCGTGGCGTTTGGTGACAACAAGGGTACAGTCTACGGTCTCGCCATTGGTGATCTCGACAAAGATGGTCATCCCGATATCGCAGCCGCGCGATCGGAGGCGCCCAATGTGGTTTACTTTGCTGGGTTCGAACCGAGAAGGAGAGGACGAAGTGGCTAACGAAGACGATCGAGATAATCGCCTATCAGAGGGCGAAAGAACGCACCTTTTTGCGCACGGTCAGCTTTCGTACATCCAGATTCCCGCGACCAGTGTTCGACAATCAAGTACGTTTTACGCGGACGTCTTCGGCTGGGAAATCCGTGGCGGAAGCGAGAATCACCTCAGCTTCACTGATGCAACCGGAGGCATGATCGGTGCGTGGCTTACTGGTCGGGTGTCGTCGCTGGACCCGGGAGTCTTGCCGTACATTTACGTCCACGGTATCGATGCGACTCTTAAGCGCGTCGGAGCTAGCGGCGGCGAGATCGTCAAGCCTCCTTATGAAGAAGGGGACCTTTGGGTGGCGACATTTAGGGACCCCGCGGGCAACATCATCGGGATGTGGCAGCAAGGGCCGCGATGAACCCGGAAATAGTCAAAGAGAATATGCATCTCGTATTTGTTTACGGCACGTTGAGACGTGGTGGTGTGCGCGCAATGTCTGAAAGATTTCCCAGTTCAGAGTTTATTGGCACTGCCCAAATTAGAGGCACCCTCTACGATCTGGGAGCCTTTCCTGGTCTACTTCTTAATGAAACGAACTCGTTGGTTTTGGGCGAAGTTTATGAAGTTGATGATGAGACTTTAAATAGGTTGGATGATATAGAAGCGTCAAGCTATTACATTAGGAAGCAGGTTGAAGTCTCTCTCGGTACCGACAGAACGACATGTTGGATCTATGTATATGATCCCCAATTCTATTCCCCTCGCACCGTAATTGCGTCAGGAAATTGGATTGAATATGCGAAGACAAAAACAGACTGGGCTGAAGACGAGTGGCGTGACGAGACTCACGGTTAATATTTCATCATCAATTGCGATGGAGCGAGTCAGGAAACACTAATGTTGTTCTATTAACTAACGAATCTGGGTGGCAGTTTTTTGGGCCTCAAAACTTAAGTCATGATTGATTTCACCCCGCTCGAGGTGTTCCTAAATCGTGTTCCCGCCACGGTTGGACCAATAGGAAAAGGTTCTAACGAAGATGGAACCTGGTGGGTTAAATTTGCGATCGATATCGATCATAACCTCGCCTGGCACGTCGTTCAGGAGTTTGGCCACGTGCTGAACTACTTGTCATTGAATGAACGCTTGCCCACGGTCTTCATGCCGGTCTCACCACCTCCATATTTAAATGGCGGACCAGAGGAGTTTTTGTCCTGGGTGATTGAATGTAAAGATTCTCATTTCACTCCAGGTAAGTGCGCGGAATGGCTTGAAGGGCGATTGCCCAAGCCTGTAGATGACCTGGACCAATGGCAAGAAGACGATGTTGATTCTTGATGTGCCACTGTATCTTCAATTGAAATGCTGTGATCAAGAAACTCAATTATCATCCTGTATGTACGGTGGTCGAAACGAGTCGTTGAAAGCGGTGAAGATCATCGAAGGATTGAAGGCGCAAGGATACAGTTTCAAGACACTGTCTGAACTCCTGGCGATAAAAGAATAAATGTCTTCGGAGATACCTAAGCGAAAATTTACGGCGGTGGACCTCATACCGGGTAAACAATATCGTGTGGTCGCAGCCTTTGTAGACTACGATGGTCTACCCCACTCTATTGGCGAGAGTTGGCGATTCGTAGACAAGAATTTTCTGCCGTATGACGACGGATTGACGCTTTATGTCGAACGAGACGGGAAAGGATCGCCATTCCGATTGCAGTGGCGTGCAGACGCTCAAGGTCCGCTCATCGACAATTTTTCCGACTTCGTAGAAGAGCTCTAAATTGCTCGGCACACGGAGAAGTTATGAGAATAGCGCTTCTGTTTACTCATCGAATGCCTCTAGCGGGGCATCTCAGGTTTGCGGGGCTCAGCCAGAATGGAGTTGTTAGTGGAGTTTTATATGAACGGTGCACGAAAAATCTTATGGTGCTTTTTAGTTGGCTTTTTAGCGTCTGCATCCCTTAGCGGCAAGCCGATACATCATTACGTCTTTTTCGGTCAGGATAGAGAAAAGATTAAGAGCGCAACGTCGTTTCTGGAGATAAAAGCTTTCGAAGGCGCTCAAGTTACATACTCCTGGCGTCAGCTTGAATCAGCGAAGGACGAATACGATTTCACCATCATTCGCGACGACCTGAAGTTTCTGTCCTCAAAAGGGAAGAAGCTGTTTATCCAAATCCAGGATGTCACCTTCAGCGATTCGAGAATAAATGTTCCGCGCTACTTGCTGACGGACCCGCAGTTCAATGGCGGGGCCGACAAGCAATATAGCTACAAATATGTAGACCACCGCGAGACGAATGTTACGTCTGCCGGCTGGATGGCCAGACGCTGGGATACGACCGTGCAAAAAAGATTTCAGAAACTGCTTCTGGCACTCGGAAAGGAATTCGACGGCAAGATAGAAGGCGTTAATCTTCCCGAGACTTCATTCGACGTAGGCGACACGGGTTTGTTATTTCCGAAAGGCTTCACTTTTGAGATCTACCGCGATGGGATCATCACGAACATGAAGTCCTTGAGAGAAGCGTTTCCGAAATCAGTTGTAATTCAGTACGCCAATTTCATGCCTGGCGAATGGCGTCCGACCGAGGATAGGGGGTACCTCCGCTCAGTGTACGATGCAGCCAAAGAATTGCACGTGGGAGTGGGTGGTCCAGACTTGTTGCCTTATAAGCCGGGCCAAATGAACAATAGTTACTCTTTGATCCGAGCTTCTGCAGATGTCGTTCCCGTTGGTGTTGCGGTCCAGGATGGAAACTACGAACACATGAACCCCAAAACCGGTAAGCCGGTGACGATTAAGGAAATAATTGAATTTGGGCACGACTATCTTAAAGTCGACTACATCTTCTGGTGCACACAAGAGCCTTACTATTCTGAGCAGTTGGTCCCGTTTCTTAAAAGCGACAAGGTTATGAGGTAAAAGACATTTCCAGATGGGAAAACGGCGCATTTTGGACAGATGACAACAAACTATTCGATCCGCCAACTCTCGCCTTTAGACCAGGAATTCCTTTGGGAGATGTTGTTTCAATCCCTGCACGTGCCGGCGGATAGTGAGCAATTCGCGAGAGAGGTAGTGAGCCGGCGTGAATTGGCGAAATATGTGAAGTCGTGGGGAAGCGACGGCGATTTAGGCTTTGTTGCTGTCGATAGGGACAGTCGGCAGCCGATCGGCGTGGCGTGGCTCCGCCTCCTGACGGGTGATGACAGGGGATATGGGTACGTTGATGATGCAACACCCGAGCTCGGCATGGCAGTGCTCGCAGAGTATCGTGGACAGGGAATAGGATCTGATTTGCTGAAGTGCCTATTGAAGTCTGCCGCGAGTCTTTATCGTGCAGTTAGTTTGAGCGTTTCAAAAGACAACCCAGCAGTGCGTCTCTACGAGCGGATGGGGTTCAAGCGGGTAGAAGACTGCGGGACCTCAGTTACGATGCTGAAGATGTTGGATTCCTAGTCGGCAACTTCACAACCAAATGGCGAGGAGAGTTCTCTCTCCTCGCCGAGGTTGCGTCGATGATCAGTCTTGCCTACGATAAAAATAGTACTCCGCTGTATAAGGTACCTCCACCACCTCATCGATGTTTGACCCTTGATTAGTAGGACTCATGCCGCCCGTTGTATTCACGCGTTGAATATACGTCACTGACCTGAAAACTCCGGGCCCACTGGGCGAGACCGATTCGAGCAGTAACCAGGGAATGGCGTTCGGATCGGGGCTGCAACCTGTTCCCGGTACACGCCTTCCACCTACTTTGCTGCCACTCTTACTTTTCCAGGTTGGTCCAACATAGTGAATGCCAACTTCTCCAAAATAATTCGGCTCCGCAAACAATGTTGCCACGGGCGCCACAAAGCCCCAGCTGGCTCCGTTCCATTTGTATATCTGAACACCACGCGCGTACACATGGAACGCCACCTTGTTCTCCGGCGATACCTGTATGCTGCCACATTCGGGTGGCAATTCCGGCGCATTGTGATCGCTCGCCCTTGCTTGAGAGATGGGCTTAATCGCAAGGACAGTAATGGTGAGTAGAACAGCGAGGCGAGCGACGCTTTTGAGTTTCGTGTGATACATCAGTTTCTCACTCCTTCTATCTAATGGGTCATGTAGGGCCTACTGCGTATGTGATGAACGTGCAACTCATCTCGTTTCAACTCCTTAATGGAGGCGACTTGCCGGCGCCATCTGATTGCGGCCAACGAATGGCGGCTGCTAGAATTCGCTCCTGACTCTCGTCGCCAGGCCGGCCGTTGGACCCACTCAGACACGCGTTAAAAGGTCCTCGAAAAGGCCTAAAAATTCTGAAAAAGTTCTGAGAGCGGCTATGTCTTCGCTCACCAAGCACTTAAATCGGTTCACAGATTTCAGTTGATACTGCGTGATCGATGAACGCGGCGCAATTGAGATAGGTCGCGGAGTGCTTCGTGACAACGCTCGGCGGCTCAATGGATGGAAGTAATAAAGTGGCCGCCATGACAATTGTTCTTGAAGAGTTCAATGTAGTGTTACTGGCCATCATTTTGGTAAGCGGTGTTTCCTGTCGAAGTAATGCTTTAACGGACAAACCGATGTCTGTGGAGAACAGTCTGAGGGCTCTAAATGGAAATGAAATGCCTAAAGATCTCTCGATCTCTTATGACGATATGCACGGGTTGTGGGGCGGGACGTCCATAATCATTCGTGGCGATGGCAAAGGTGAGCGTCGTGAAAGGGCGAGAGGAAACGCCGAGCCGGAGGTCTTTGAGACTAACGTCTCGCAGCAGCAGTTGTTGGAACTTATCAGGCTTTTACTCAAAAACGAGGCCTGGAAACAAAAGACTCCCGAGCGCGAACCCGTGCCGGACGAGAGCCGGGCCACACTGACGGTCAGCGTCGGTGGTCAAACGAGTTCGGTTTGGGAATGGTTCAACGAGATGAATAAAAACGATCGCCTCATTCAGATCAAAACGAAGATGACGGAGATCACAAAGTGAAGTCCAGAATGCTTCTTATTTCGTTTAGCCTTTGCGTCCCGTTAGTCCATTTCGGCGCAGCGGGCGCCGTTGGACCTTCCACACCACAGCAACTCGGAGGCGCAGCGATCACGCACTGTGATGTTAAGGCTTACGTCATCGACCGCGACCCGAAGGGAATGAACGTCCGATCGGGGCCAAGCAGTAGTCATAAGATTATTGGCAATCTACCAAGTCGCGACGTTGAGGGAGTCAGCGTTCACATCACCGGTTCAAAGGGAGACTGGGTCCGTATTGATATCGCCGTAGAGGAAGGGGGCGTCCAGGAACGCACTTTTTTTAAAGGGGAAGGATGGCTCTATGGACCACTGCTCGGCGTAGACGGTATTGGCGGCGGCACTAAACTTTTCCTGGCGCCCACCGAAAGAAGCAGAGTCGTCGGCAACTTGTCGGGAGGAGGCGAAGGGGGCAGGGTGCGAGGGTGCCAGGGAAAATGGATGTACATCGAGCATAAGAAAGGGAAGGGCTGGGCCGCTCCCGGCACGCTCTGTGCTAATTCGTTAACTACTTGTGTTTAGAAACAATGACCCGCCGATCATCTATGCCATCACGTCCAATGTGGACGTGTCCAAAATGTGATCGACAATTTATCAATTCAAATATGCCGCACTCTTGCGGCCGGTATTCCGTCAAAAAGTTTCTCGCAGGCAAAAGTCAGCACGCAATCTCACTCTTCGAACATTTTAGTGCTCTCGCGCAAGAGTGTGGCCCCGTGCAAATTGCACCAGCCAAAACCCGCATCGGCTTTCAAGTTAGAATGATCTTTGCTGCGGTAAACAAACTAACCGATCAGAGACTCGAAGCTCATGTCGTCCTGACACGACGTTTGGAGTCATCACGTTTTAGACGAATTGAGACTATCTCGCCCAAATGTCATGTGCACCACTTCCGAGTCGAGTCGTTGAGCGAACTCGATGCAGAAGTTAAGAACTGGTTGCGAGAAGCGTACAAGGTCGGAACGCAGCTGACATCGAGAAGGTTGAACCACCAAGACACGAAATCTTAAGCTTTTTAAATCCCTTTTTGTGGTTTTGTGTCTTAACGTCTTCATTGCCCGTAAGGAGCGCTGAATGCAAAAGAAGAGCTTCTGGATGTTGACACTCGCCATCCTGGCGTTCTGTGTTGTCATTAAAATTCCAGGGAACGAGAGTGTTTATTCGCAACGGCGCGATAATGTTACGCCCGAAGACATTGCTCGCCGCAACGCGATCGAGAACGAGCTACAGTCCATCGCCATCGTCGACCGGAAGCTGATGGTTCCGATGCGCGACGGTAAACGAATGGCGACCGACGTTTACCGCCCCAAAGATACGTCAAAGAAGTATCCAACCATCTTTGTGCGCACGCCATACAACTTCAACTTCTGGGACGTGCGAAATGGTGCGCCCCGCGAGCTGACGAATGAGCTTGAGGCCGTCAAGCGCGGCTACGCGTTCGTGGAGATGAATGAACGCGGTCACTTCTTTTCTGAGGGAAACTACGACATTCTCGGTCCACCACTCACTGATGGCGACGACGAATTGACCTGGACGGAGGAGCTGATTCGTGCATCTATGTCGTTTGACCTCGCGCAACAGTCGCCGGCAGTCGATTGGTCAAATGCTCTTCGTTATCTGCCCGTCAAAGACATTATGAAAGCTGCGAGTGGACCAAACGGCATCTTTGCGGATCGCATGCCGGTGGACACTGGTGGCGCAATGATCGAGCGCGAGTGCGACAAGCGAAAAGAGGATGCCCTTCTATAACAGCGGAGCAAGTAAGTCATGGTGGTTATCGTAGGTCTCACGATCAACTTCAGGGACATGTGAACAGGTCAAACGACGCGTACGATCATGATGCCGACGGGAGGAAGTAAGAACGAATCTGGCTTCCGTTACGTCGCGGGCGTAGAATAGCCGTCGAGGAGAGCACAAAGATGACCGATCAAAAGCAAAGTGAACTTGCGCAGACTCAGAAACTGCCTGCCGCGTTGCCTGATGTCGCGCCGCCTGCTCGGGAGGATGACCGATTTCACCAGGAGCAGCAGCGCATTCTGAAGATGATTGCCGCCGACGCGCCGCTTAGCGAAATTCTCTCGAAACTGGTGTTGATGATCGAAGCGCAGTCGCCAGAGATGCTCTGCTCGATACTACTTCTTAGCGACGACGGCAACCATGTCAAACATGCAGTGGCGCCGAGTCTTCCGGAGAGTTACGTTAAGGTAATCGATGGCAATCCAATTGGACCTAAGCATGGCTCATGCGGGACGGCTATGTTTCGCGGTAAGCCAGTAATCGTCAGTGACATTTCTACCGACCCGCTTTGGGACGACTATCGCAACTTTGCCTGGGCGATCGATGTGGCTGCTTGCTGGTCCACGCCGATAATGTCGAGCAAAGGCAAAGTGCTTGGTTCCTTTGCAATGTATTACCGCGAGCCGCGTACACCCGATGGCGAAGAAAGACACCTCACAGACGTCGCTACCAAGCTTGCCGCCCTGGCGATTGAGCATGTCGCGTCGCGTGAGACGACGGCTCGAACGTAGGTCAAACGCTAACTCTCAGTAACCACCTTCGATTTATCTGGAACGAACAATAAAGCCTTGCCAAAAACCGGTGTCCCAACGCGACGTTTTCAATGAGGCGAAGGTTGGGGATGTCTGGACTGGTGTCAAAACAGGTGGCAAGCGTAACGCTGAAAGCGTTGGTTAATTACAGCCCAGCGTTTGCTTTGAAACCCTGGGGGATAAGGTGCAAAATTCAATCTACTCGCAACTCTGAAGGAGTTGCGAAGATCTTGCGATCCGTGAACAGCGACGCAACTCCTTCAGAGTTGCGTCTTCGAGAGAGGGACGTTGGCCCCAGGTTGACAAAGCGCAACCCTGGGCTGGAATTTGCCAACGCTTTCAGCGTTAAGATTGGTTCATTACCGAACGCTTTCAGTGTTAGGTGTCAGTTCCCCTGGAGAGCGCGAAACAAACATCTTGTGTGAAGCGTACTGTCTCCCATGGCAACCGCTCAGATCGACCAACCGATTACACAAAAACCGATCCCGAAGAAGTGGCTCCGAGTGTGGCCTGGAGTGATCGCCGTAGTGTTGCAGTGGCTGCTCTGGTTCGTCGTCCCCAAAGTCGCTCCCCCCGCTACTCTATTCGCGATGCTTGGCGTACTCGCCTGTGCGTTGGCAGTCCTTGTGTGGTGGCTATTCTTTAGCCGGGCGCCATGGGTCGAACGCTTGGGCGCCATCGTGCTGATGGTGGTTGCGGTCGTCGCGACGAAGCGCGTCGTTCATCAATCCATTGCAGGCGGGATGATGGGGATGATGTTGCCCATTTTCTCCATCCCTGTCCTGAGTCTCGCATTGGTCGCAGCGGCTGTGATTAGCCGTCGTCTCTCCAGTGGTCTCCGGCGCGTTTCGATAGTCGCAGCCGTGCTGATCGCCTGCGGAGGTTTCACGCTCCTTCGCACCGGTGGCATCACCGCCGATGCCGATACGGATCTGCATTGGCGATGGACCAAGACACCCGAGGAACGGCTCCTGGCCCAAGGGGATGAGCCGACAACTCCCACCCCGGCCCAGGCAGCCGC
>JBKOYD010000080.1:0-6563 GCA_046725195.1 Acidobacteriota bacterium
GGTAATCCGTCCAACGCTAACCGCCAGATGACGAAAACCGCATCAAACAATGAGACAGAGTTGGAGGCGCGCGAAGCGGCCTTAGGCTCGATCGGAGCACCAAACACAAAAGTTGCGAAGACACGTCTTGCAAGGTAGTGAGGAGAGTGAAAGGGGTTCCCCGACGGACTTTCAATGACCTCCAGACACAGTCGAATCTCGGTAACTTTGAATGCGTTCACTAATTTCGGGTCAGGATCGTTAAAGGCTTTTTCTCCGCCAACGGTAAGCTACGGCTTTGCCGCCTGTTGTGCGGCGTTTGGTGCGGCCTTGGCGTCTCTGCGGCTTCTTAGAAAACTCTCTGCGCTTCCGCTGCGTTCTGTGCGTGTCTGCGTTTGAAAAGCGCAGAAATCCTTGACCGCGGAAACGCAGAGAACCGAGCGTAGCCTAGGCCGCAACCAAACTAGGTTGACGAAATCGATAAAGTCTACTGAATCGTAGCAGCAATGAAGTCAGTACCACCTCGCGGTAGCGGGTGGCTCATCTGTTCAGAATAAGGTCGTGCATTTGCGAGTGCACCCACCCGCTACCGCGAGGTGGTACTGACTTCATTGCTGCGCGCTGTGATGGCCGAATCGTCATCGTCTACCAAGCGCGGACGCCGGGCCGACTAAAAAACTTTGTAAGAAAACAGGTTGGCTACGCAGAGGAGGCGCAGAGAAACGCCGAGGTTACGCAGAGAGTTAAAAGCCGAAGTGCGAAACAAAAAACGAGGCGGTCGGTTTTTACGACCCGCCTCGTTGAGAACGCCATCAGCTTTGTTTCCCGGGAACCCTTTCTCAAGATGCGCCGGACATCACTGCTCGAACGGCTGCTGAACCCAGAAAAACCTCCCTCAATTCCTGATCGGCTATGTTCGAGGCGATACCATTGATTATCAATTCAGCTTCGCCAAAAGCCTGACGAGCGAGCTCAACTTCGTCTACTTGTTGATATAAACGGCCCAAAGCGGCAAAAATTTTCCAGCTAACGAAAACTGCTGGGTATTGTCGCAGCAGGTCGATGGCAGCCTTGAATTCAACTTCAGCTACTTGCATCTGACCTCGTCGCACGGCAATCTCACCTAATATTTTATGGGCCAGGGCCAGGTGCTTGCGACACTTGTATCTACTCGCAAGTGCCATTAATTCGCGAGCACTACTCTCTGCCTCTTCGAAGCTCTCCTGGCCGAGTAAGAATTCCGAACGGGCTGCCTGCAATCGGATGTTGTGGCGCCAGCGCATCCACGGATCGCGGTCGCGCGCCTTTTGCGCCTCGTCGAGCGCGGCGCGCGCCTCCGTCGTTCTTCCCACTTCCAGATGGTCCTGTCCGAGATTGATGAGCGAATGCGCAAGCACCTCCTGAAGACTGGTCTCTACGGTAAGCTGTGCTCCTCGTTGATCGTGCATCGTTGCCCGAGCAGCATCCTGCAGTTCACGATAGATCCAACCGACACAGTTTGGATAACGCACTAGCCAGAAATGGTCGCCGTTTCGCTCGGCAAGGGACTTCATTTTGGTGAACGATTCCAGGGCGTCGCTGATCTTTCCCGAATTAGCCTGGGCCATACCCAACATAAAAAGACCATAGAGGTGCTTGAAGCAATCGCCGGTTTCGAGAGCCTCACCAATCCCCTCCGTCAGTCGTTCAATAGCATTAGCGTATTCGGTTTGATGGAGATGCAACTGCCCCCTTTGGAGTAGTCCCATAGTGCGAGCACTCACATGCTCACGCTTATCAGCATCACGGCAAATCTCTTCGGTGAGTTTGATCGCCTCGCTGAGTTCACCCAGGCAAGTCATCCTTTGAGCAAGGTAGGCGAGGGTTTCCAGTCTTAAGGCTTTGTTCCCAGAACGCTCCGACACACGACACGCCTGGGCACCGCGTTCGGCCATCTCGTCCAATCGATGGGAAAGCAACAGCGTAAGCACAAGACCATTCAACGCCGAATGTTCAATTTCGGCTGAGTCGTTCTGGCGTGCGAGTTCAATCGCCCGCTCAAAATCCGAGATGGCTAGTTCAAACTGGCTACAGGTGATGTAGACGGAAGCACGTTTCTTGTAGAGCGCCATTGCGAGTTGGTTGCATTGTTGAGCTGGCAACTTGTTGGTCAAATCAAGCGCCTGACTATAGTGATCGGCGGCTTCAAGGTTTGCGTACACCTTCACCGCATTGTCACCTACGCTTGTGCGGAATTGAACCGCGCGATCAAAGTCTCTGGCGCGCTCGAAGTGCACAGCCAGTTGCGCTGCGATCTTGACGGAGTCTTTTAGGTAATGACACTCGAGGAGTTCGCCGGTTTGACGGTGGAGTCGCCTGCGACGCTCGCCGACAAGGTTTTCGTAAAGGACGTTTTGATAGAGCGAATGTGCAAAACGATATCTACTGGACATCGACCCATCGGGCAATTCTTCCTCACCAAGACTTCGAACTAAATGACTTGACCTTGCGAGATGATCCAATCGCTCTTCAAGCGTCAGGGGTTCAACATCCGCCAGCTCACCCACTAACCGCGAGAGAAATTCTTCTCCCTGAATCGCGGCATACTGCAAAAGACGCCTGTCATCCTCCTCTAACGAATCAAGCCGGCGCCGAATTACTCCCATAACACTCTCGGGCATCTCAAGGCTGATTTCAGAAATGTCACGCGCGAGCGACCAGTGCGAGTTCGTCTTGGAAACGTCTCCGCGTTCCCTGAGATCTCTCGCCAGCCGAGCTGTAAACAGGGGATGACCGCCGGTCTTGGCCTCGATCATCAAGGCAAGGTTCTGCGAGAAGTCGTTTGGGTTAAAACGCGCATCGAGGTGACGCGCAATATCGTCGCGGCCGAGCATGCCAAGCGTGATCTCGTCACATTGCTCGTGGGCCTTCAATTCTCGAATGCAGTCTTTGAGAGGATGATTGGCGGCTTCGAGATCCGCGGGTCGCAGCGTGCCTATCAGGAGCGTTCTCATGCTCCCAATCAACTGGGCAAGATAGCGAATCAAATCAATGCTCAACACATCAGCCCAGTGCAGATCCTCGAGTAACAGGACGAGTGGCGAGCGACTCGCCAACGCACCAAGGTAATCGCCCATCTCTCTTAACATTCGTTCTGTCGTGGCGCCCATGGTTTCGCGCCGCAACTGTTCCCGCACGCCACTCTCAGAAAATGCTGACCTGAACTGCATGGACCAGGCAGGTGCAAAAGTAAGCATTCCCGGTGCAAAGACATCTTTTCCAGGACTAGCGAGTAATCTTCCGAATGCGTTTAGAAAAGGTAGGTAAGCCTCACTTGACCCATACTGCTCAACACAATTACCTCGTAAACACAGTACTTCCTTATGAGTTCGAGTGATCACTTGAGCGAATTCGTTTACCAGCGATGTCTTCCCCATGCCTGGCTCGCCACTTATGAACACGACCTGTCCGAAACCTTCGCCCGCACGTGCCAGCAACGAGACCAGGTGGTTCATCTCTGATTCGCGACCAACGAATGCGCCACTCTCCGCGCCGCTGATTAAGGAGCCACTTTCAGGCGTAGTTGACCGGTAGACTTGTTGAGGTGTGCTGGTGCCCGGCTCTGTTGTGGCTGGGATACTTGGACCACCGGTCCGGACCTCCTGAAGATCAGTGATCAATTCTTCTAAACGATGGTAACGTTGCCAGGCTTGCTTGGCTAAAAGTCGAAGAACAATCACATCCAGGTTAGCCGGTGCTTCCGACCTGAGGCTGCTTACGCTGATGGGCTCTTCATGCTTGATACCTAAAAGTGAGACTGACTCTGACTCGCCTCGGAATGGGTGTCGCCCGGTGAGCATCTCATATAGAACGACTCCCAACGACCACATATCAGTTCGATGGTCCGCCTTCTTGCCCTCGGCTTGTTCAGGACTCATGTATGCGAGAGTGCCAACCAGCATTCCTGCGTCCGTCAGGTTAATGTCAGCGACCTTGGCAACGCCAAAGTCCAGAATTTTTACTTGACCGCGAGTAGTAACAAACAGGTTCGCTGGCTTGATGTCGCGATGAACAATGCCGGCGGCGTGGGCGATGGCAAGTCCTTCGGCAGTTTGGATGGCATAGTCGAGCGCTTCCTCAAGCAGTAATGGACCGCGTTCGATCTTCTCTTTGAGAGTTTCACCCTCGTAACAAGGCATGGAGATATACAGCTGCCCGCCCTGAGCTTCACCGATCTCGAAAACAGTGCAGATATTTGCGTGGTCCAGTGCGGCGGCAGCTTTGGCTTCCTGGATGAATCGTTCCTTTAGATCTTGTCTGGCGCTGAGATAAGGTGGCAGGAACTTCAAAGCGACGAAACGATCCAGGCGAGCGTCCAGGGCTTTGTAAATCGTTCCCATTCCTCCTTCGCCAAGTTTCTCTATTATTCGATAGTGTGAAACGGTTCGACCTTCAAGATTGTCTAGATCCTCCCCCAGCGAAAGAACCGAACCCTTGATAAATTCGGTAAGTTCCGGAGCCACGCCCGCACTCACGTCCTCTTCAAGGAGTGTTGCGACCTGATGACGTAGGGCCGAATCTGAGATTCCATCGAGCAGTTGTTTCCTTTGATCTGGATTCAGGTCTGCGGCTTCTTCAAAAAGTGCACTAATCTCGCTCCACCGGGATTGTGTAACTTGCACCGACGCCTGCGTACGCTCGTGGGCCTTCAGGAAGGTCGCGTGTTCATCGGGTGTATCAACTCCCAGAAACGCTCGCACTTCGCTCAGGAAATGACGCCAGGCCGGTTCGGTTTGGAGAAGAATGTGATTCCTGCTATCGAGGGTGACGAGTCGCGAATTCGGAATCAACGTTGCAAGACGGCGACCTTCCGAAAAAGGAATCCTTAGCTCTCCCTTCGCGTGCAGCACTAGTGTAGGAACATCAAGTTTGACCGCGAGGTCTCTGACGTCCAGGTTATGGAAGCCGTTCAACATGCGCACCGCATTTTCTGGTGAAGTCGAAACGCGCTGAAGTTGATTGAACCAGTTAGCTTGTTCAGGCGATGCATCAGGGATAAAGAGCGATGTGAAAACCTGGCGAAACGCAGCATGCTCCTTACCCCATCCCACCTTAATAAGTTGCAGCAAGATCTCCGCCTCTTCGAGCTCTTTTTGCGTGAGGCTGCGGTGCAAAAAACCTGCAGCGTAGCTACCGTAGAGAATCAGGTGACTGACCTTGTCCGGATGCTTAACCGCGTAGGCGATGGCGATTGGTCCACCCTGCGAGATCCCCAGGAGAGGGAAGCGTTCCAGTTTGGTTGCTTCAACGACTGCCTCCAGGTCTCGCACCCAGGCCTCCAATGAGAACTCGTCAACGTTCCAATCGGACAAACCTGTGCCTCTTTCGTCATACCGAATCAGAGTGTGGTTACGAGAGAGTTCGGTTAACCAATGACGCCAAACGGGACTGTTCCAGTCGAACTCGAGATGGCTGAGCCAATTCGCTGCCTTCACCAACGGTGGACCGGTACCAACCGTGGCATAAGCCAGCGATACGTTGTCAGTCGAGGTACAAAACCGAATTTGCTGTGAGTTGGATGTCATAACCCTGGGCCGGGATGTTATAAGCGTGCGCTGGATTTCATAACCCTGAGCTGGAGCAAGGAGCCTCCCGAAGTATCGCTCGAAGACCAGATTCTAATCCATTTCCGAGTAGGCACGCCTCATTCTAATGATAGCGCTTGTTCGGTATGGGAGAACTTTACGGGCGAAGGTTAGTGTATAAAGCTATACGCAATGGAGAAACCACTATCAACTGAGTACAGCCCCGCTTATCAAAGGCGTCGAGGTACGCATTCGTCAGGCAACAGTTTCATAGTCGGTGATGAGTCGCTCTTTCATGAGTTCAAGAACGCCGAGAGCTTGTTCGCGAGTGACCGAGGGAAAGTCTTTGAGGAAATCGTTTCCGTTTGAGTCCGGTATAGAAATCTAATCCACAGATTGCGCAGATTACACCGATTTTCGACATTCTGTTCAGTGCCCGCTTTCACATAAAAGAAGCTAAGGCTGGACCGGGGCGCTCGCGCTGATGCAGTTCTCTTGCCCAGCTTCCCCGCTTGTTCTAGTTGAAGTCCCGCTCCTGGATAATGCGAGTAGCCAACTAAACAAATGCCCTCCCGTTGATAAGCAAACGGGAGGGCATTTCTCTGGGCCCAATCAGGTTAGTGATTGAGTTACTGTTTGTCGTAGACCGCAATACTCTTGAACTTTTTGCCCTGAGGAGTAGTTCCGCTTGTCGTGACGGTGCGTGTCTTGCCATCAGCTGACACCACAATTTTCCCCGTGACAGTGACCTTCCCTTCTTTCTTGACCGTCATGTTCAACGTATTGGGATTTGCCACTTTGTAAGACCGCATGTCGGAATTGGGGTCACCGGTGACTGCGTAATCCGTGCCATCGAACTTCCCCGTCCATTCGTTGTGAGCAGCAGTACCGTCGGGATTAGTACCGTCCACTGTGATTTTCACTTGGTCGCCCGCGGCCTCGTAGACAACTTTGCTATTCCAAGCTACACCCTGGGCGAGCTTTGATTGTTTCATGTTCAGTTTCCAGGTGCCCATCTGT
>JBKOYD010000045.1:0-69040 GCA_046725195.1 Acidobacteriota bacterium
ACGCCAGTCCGCTCCAAAGTGACTCCCTGACAATTATCATTAGTAGCCGCAACGCCGAGTGTGGCATCTCCCACAAGCGTGCCGCAGGATGTGGCGTTAACTCCGGTGGCTACGGAAACGTCCGCGGGCGCGGTGGTGGTGGGCGGTACAGCTGGACTCTCCAGCACTGTCACTGTTTGCGTGCCAGTTGTGGAGTTACCTGCTCCATCTGTCGCTGTGAAAGTAATGATCGTGGTACCCGTTGGGAAAACGAACCGCTTGGAACTGCGCTGCGCACAACTGAAACTGAACTGGAGCAGTTATCGTCAGCTGTGGCGACACCAAGTTCGTCATCAAGCACAATCGAGCACGAACTAGTCGTGGTGTTTATGTTTGGCGGTACGTTGAGTGTGGGAGGTGTATTATCTGTACCGAGTTTTTTCGTTTTGAAATGAAGTAATGAGTTGTTAGGCTGTCAATATGGTCCCTCTGATGCGCAAACTATTCGTAACGGGCGGTGCTGGTTTCATTGGCTCGGCTTTTGTTAGATACCTGTTGTCAAATAGTGACTTTTATAAGATTACCAACTTCGACGCGCTTACCTACGCCGGAAATCTCGACAATCTTGATGGTCTGGATACAGAAAACCACAAGTTCGTTCAAGGTGATATTGCAGATCGTGCGTCGGTCCTTACCGCTTTGGATTCCGATACATATGCGATCATCAACTTCGCAGCCGAATCTCATGTCGATCGCAGCATCAGGTCGGCGGAGGAATTTCTTCGCACGAACATCTTCGGCACTCAGGTGCTACTCGATGCCGCACGGGAAGTCGGCGTAAAGCGGTTCGTTCAGATCTCTACAGATGAAGTAATGGGCAGTTTGCCCGAAGATGAGCGAAGCTACTTTACTGAGCATTCGCCTTTTGCGCCGAATAGCCCCTATGCGGCATCAAAGGCGGCGGCCGAACATCTTGTTCGGGCCGCGCATCATACTTGCGGCCTCGACACGGTGATAACGCGTTGCGGGAATAACTATGGACCAAGGCAGTTTCCGGAGAAGTTTCTTCCCCTCTCACTCTCGAACGCTTTAGGCAATGAACCAATTCCGCTTTATGGTGATGGCCGAAATGTACGAGACTGGATCTACGTTGAGGATCACTGCCGGGCAATCCATCTCGCGATGGAACGGGGCAGACCGGGAGCTGTTTACAACGTAGGTGCCCGGAACGAACGGCAAAACATCGAGGTCGTTGAATCATTACTGGCAATGATTGGTAAACCTCGTTCGCTTATTCGCTTCGTCAAAGATCGGCCGGGACATGATCGCCGTTATGCCATCGACCCCTCTCTAATTGAGTCGGAGTTGGGCTGGCGGCCACTCGAAACGTGGGAAAGCGGGCTCCAAAAAACACTTCAGTGGTACCAGGAGAACAGTCGTTGGCTAGAGCGAGCGCGAAGTGGTGCATATAAAGATTATTACCGCACCCAATACGGGCAGAGGTAGGCTGAATTTGAGAGTGCTCGTGACAGGCGCTGCTGGAATGGTTGGGCGTGCACTACGTGAGTTTTGCCGAGCCAGCGGCGATACCGTTCTTGCTTATGATCACGGCGGGCTGGATATTGCGAATGTCGGCGATGTTTTGGAAACGCTACACAAAGGCAAGCCCGAGGTTGTCATCAATTGCGCTGCATGGACTGATGTTGACGGTTGTGAGCGAGATAAAGAGCGAGCTCTTGCTGTTAACGCGCACGGACCACAAAACCTTGCCAAAGCATGTCGTGAGATGCACGCGACCTTCGTAACGATTTCAACGGATTACGTATTTGATGGAACAAAAGAAGGTTTTTATACTCAAAATGATCAACCAAACCCGCAGAGCGTTTATGCAATGTCAAAACTAGAAGGAGAACGACGCGCGCAGGAGGCATATCTCGAAACGGTCATTGTGCGCACTGGCTTTGTATTTGGTTCAGGTGGAACAAATTTCCTGAGCACTCTCGTCGAGCGAGCGCGCAGAGGAGAGGAGATTAGGGCCATCAACGATGCCTTCGGAACGCCGACGTACGCTCCAGACCTGGCACGTCGAATGCGACAGCTAGCTGACCTCAACGTGCCGGGAATATTTCATATCGCAAATGCGGGCAGCGGTGTAAGTTATGAGCAGTTCGCCCGCGCGGCGCTCACTTTGGCTGGCTTTCCGGATCATGCCGTGGAGAGCATTCAGATGGATTCCCTGAACAGACCTGCAAAGCGTCCCAAAAATTCTCGTCTGAAATGCTTACTTTCGGAGGCGATGGGCCTGCCATTACTTCCATTTTGGAAAGAATCATTGTCCGAATTTGTTATTACGAATTCAGCTCAGGGCGACAGTAAGCGGGCCTGATGGTTATTGCTGAAGGGACCGGTCCAACATCACAAAGGAGCGCAGGGAATCGCAGTTGCAATGGTAGATGGCTACTTCCTCCCTTGCCAGATCCGAACTGTCTGTTATTATTCCCATCTTACGAAGAGTTTGAATTGAAGGTGTAATATCTTATGTCACAAGATAATCATCTCCTGCCAATGCCTTCTCTCGATCGCGGTATCGATCGACGACTGGCAGATCTCGCTCAGGCTAAGCCCTACGGAGTGTCGGGTACGGAAGCCACCACCGTTCGACAGTATTTGTACGTCATCCTGAAGAGAAAATGGTTGATTCTTAGCCTCGTACTCGTGATTACGTCCCTGGTTACGATTCAGTCGTTTCGTATGCCGTCTATATATCAAGGGGAGACGATCGTCCGCATAGAGCAAAAACCAACTAGTTTATTGCAAACAAAAGAGGTCGTAATTAACGGTCCCGCGGATCCAAATTTCTGGGGCACGCAATTTAAGTTGCTGGAAAATCCTGCTCTGGCTCGCCAGGTCGTACTCACGCTCGATCTTCAAAACAATTCTTCATTCTTCGGAGGACAATCGCAAGCAGGAATCTTTGCATCATTTCGTCGGATCCTTTCAAAGCGAAAGGGCCCGAGTGAATCACCAGCCATCTCCCCAGGCTTGACGATAGTAGGTGAGAGCGAAGTTAGCGGCACATCATTGACCCCAGAGCAGTTAACGCGTTTGGAACCTTACGAAGATGCAATTATCGCAAATGAAGTCATTGAACTTATTCCGAGCACGAATCTTGTCAAGATCAAGTACATGCACTCGGAACCAGAGCTAGCGCAGAAGATTGCGAATACCCTGGCCGAGGTTTTTGTAAGTAACGATTTGCAACGGTCAACGCTTGGTTCTACGAAAACCGAGGACTTGCTGGCAAGAGAGATCGTCAAGCTGCAACAACAGATTAAGTACGATCAGGAACGCCAGTTCAATTACGCGAAGAATCATGATCTTCCACTGACTCCCGGTAGCAATACAAATCTCGAGGCCGTGAGACTGGCAACCTTGAGCTCGCAATTACTCGATGCTGAAAATGAGAGGAAGAACCTTCAATCTCAGTTTCAAGCGGGAAAGAAGGAAGCGGATCCTTTCTCAGTTCCGGATGTACAGGCCTCAGGTCGAATCGAGAAACTTCGCGATAGAATTTCGGTCCTCGAAGAAAGGCGAAATAGTCTTCTGGTCACCTATACGCCTGAGTGGCCTGAGGTGAAAAAAATTGATGCGCAGATGAAGGCTCTGGAGACAGAACTACAAAAGGCACCAACGGAAGTTCTAACCTCGATGCAACGAAAGTACGAGGCCGCTGTTGCCAGAGAAAACATGCTTAGGCGTGCCTACGAAGAGCAAAAAGCCACGACTACTCAGCAAACAAGGGATCAGATCGATCTGCTCGCCATCACTCAGGGTCTCGAAACGAATAAACAGCTTTTGAACACGCTCATGCAACGCCAGCGGGAAATGCAAGTAAATGGCGATCGCGCGAGCCAGGTAAGCATAGCCACGTACAGCCGATTACCTAAGGAGCCGATCGGTCCGCCGCGCCTTAGAAACATAATAATTGCGTTCCTGTTGTCACTAGCTGCAGGCGTCGGCCTCGCTTTTCTTCTTGATTTCCTTGATGACACAGTCAAATCACTTGAAGATGTTGACCGATATGTGCAATTACCGGCCTTGGCGCTCATTCCTTCCGGTCGCGACCATGGACGCTTGATTGGTAGCGTTAGCGCCGCTTCGCCTCAGCCTACAGGCACCAATGCGACGGCACTGGCAATGGTTAATGATCCCCGTTCGCCAATGGCCGAGTCATATCGTCATTTGCGAACTTCATTACTCCTGTCATCGGCAGGACAGCCGCCGAAGAAGATCTTGATTACGTCGAGCCAACCTTCAGAAGGTAAAACGACAACCGCCGTTAATACGGCTCTTATGTTGGCCCAGACTGGTGCTGACGTTCTGATCGTGGATTGCGACTTGAGAAGACCTCGGCTGCACGCTCATTTCGACGTACCGAATTCCAAAGGTTTGACAAATGCTCTGTCAGGCGAAACGGATATAGATAGCTTAATTCAGACGTATTCGTCACAACCCAATTTAAAGTTCCTGACGTCAGGGCCAATTCCACCAAATCCTGCAGAATTGCTCGGCTCAGACGAAATGCGAAAGCTCCTGGCCGTCCTAAGCGAAGACTTTGCGCACATCGTTGTCGATACACCACCTGCTATATCGTTTACTGATGCTGCTATTCTCTCGACAATGGTCGATGGCGTGGTGTTGGTTGTTCAGGGTGGTAAGAGTTCCCGGGCGGTCGTCAGACGGGCCAAGCAACAATTGCTCGATGTCGGAGCTCACATCTTTGGCGTGGTGCTGAACAATGTAAGAACCGAAGCTCCTGACTACTATTATTCAGGTTACTACTCGAATTACTACTCAGACGAAAAAGCGGACGAGGTTTCTGCGGATACTGCTGAGACCTAATCGAAGCAGGTCGGAGGCGGGCACAGAAGAATCATTTTCCATATGACATTTGACGTTTTTTCATTTGTCATTTTGAAGAAGGGTCGTTGCTACTTTCCTGGAGCATGGATCCCGCCCAGGCCTTTAAATGAAAAATCTCAAATGTCAAATGTCATATGGCTAATGTGCGGCCCTTCATGCTCTGATATGTAGGTTGTAGTCACGCGTCGGCGCAACATCGTTTCTACTTCAAAACACACACGGATCCCACAACAAATGAAGGTCCCGCTATTAGACCTGCGAGGGCAATACCAGCTTCTTCGCTCCGAACTCCTGGACGCCCTCGAAAGGGTGATCGATTCCCAGCAGTTTGTACTTGGTTCTGAGGTTGAGGCTCTCGAGACAGAGATTGCGAGATACTGCAACACGGAGTTCGCGGTTGGCTGTGCTTCCGGATCTGACGCGTTATTGCTGGCCCTCATGGCCCTGGACTTGGGACCAGATGATGAAGTAATTACGAGTCCTTTTACATTTTTTGCCACCGGCGCTGCCATTGTTCGTCTCGGTGGGCGACCTAGATTCGTGGACATCGATCCGCGAACCTACAACATTGATCCAGAGCAAGTAGCCTCTGCCGTTACCTCGCGGACGCGGGCGATTATGCCGGTTCATTTATATGGCCAATGTTCTGACATGGACCCATTATTAGAGATCGGCAAACGTCACGGTGTGCCGATTGTCGAAGACGCCGCGCAGGCGATCGGATCCGAAGATAAAAGACGACGTGCAGGCTCGATGGGGGAAATTGGTTGTTTTAGTTTCTATCCAACAAAAAACCTCGGCGGAGCCGGAGATGGTGGCATGCTCGTTACACAGGACGCAGCGTTGAATCAACGGCTGAGAAAGTTGCGCATACACGGCGGTGCAACTGAGTTTCATCACGACGAGGTCGGAATTAATAGCCGGCTTGACGCAATGCAAGGGGCGCTACTACGTGTGAAACTCAGATATCTCGACGAGTGGTCTGAAGCAAGGCGTAAAAAAGCGGACCGCTACACTAAGCTATTGAATGAGACGGGCATTGCTGATCGCTTTATTCCTCCGTTTATAAGATCGGAATCGCGCCATATCTTTCACCAATATGTGATCCGCACTCCGGGAAACGAGAAGGTCATCAACCACCTCGCCCAATATGGCGTCGGTAGTAAAGTCTATTATCCGGTTCCACTTCATCTGCAAAGATGTTTCGCTTATCTTGGTTACCAGCCAGGACAGTTGCCGCAAGCTGAGCGTGCTGCAAAAGAAACGGTGGCATTGCCGTGCTTTCCTGAGCTAACAGAAGCTCAACAAGAATACGTTATCAGTATCCTCGCTCGCTTTGATGATTGACTGATGTTGAGAAGTGGACGCCCGTGAGGACTAGAGTTTGGGTTGGTCTCAGGGTCAGCGTTCTTGTCTTGGGTGTTTGCCTGCTTAATTTATAGGTTGCAAGCATAATTGTATTCAATGTTGTGAGACCAGCGCTGTTACCTGGTTGCGCTGAAAGTTTGACGGACAACACTCATCTAACAGATGAAGCACACAATTCTTATCACCGGCGGTACCGGATTTCTCGGAAAGCGTCTTGCCTTACATCTCAAGAACGAACACGACGTGGTCCTTGCGAGCCGGAATAATAAATTGAACATGGATGCTCAACAGTTCACCGGCTGCCCGACTATTCCAATGGATGTGAGCAATATTGAATCAGTCCGCGACGGCTTCGCGGCAGTGCGACCAGACGTTGTGATTCACGCCGCCGCCACGAAGTACGTGGATCTATCGGAACGTCAGCCGATGGAGTGTATTGACGTTAACGTTTTAGGGTCGCAAAACATCGTTCGGGTTTGCGTGGAGAAACAAGTCGCAATCGCGATTGGTATGTCGACTGACAAGTCGGCACCGCCGGTCGGAAATACCTACGGTTTGACGAAGGCATTGATGGAGAGAGTGTTTTGCGCTATGAACGGCAAGACATCGACGCGCTTCGCATGTGTGAGACATGGAAACATTGCCTGGTCTACCGGTTCCGTATTCCCGCAGTGGAAGCAGATGCACGATGCAACGCGAGTAATAGGCAGCACTGGTCCAGATATGACCAGGTACTTTTCCAAAGTGGACGAAGCGGTAGATCTCGTTACTACGGCGATGGATAACATTGAGCGAGTACAAGGCTGCGTTGTCTCGAGACAAATGAAGGCAGCGTTAATCCGCGATATCCTGGACATTTGGATCAAGGAAAAAGGCGGCAGGTGGGAGAAGATTGAAGGAAGACCAGGCGAACGTCCTCATGAATACTTGATCGGCGAACCTGAGTTGCCGTACACATCATTGGTAAAGCTAGACGGCGCGCACCACTACATTATCAGTTTTAATCGACCGGTCGCTCATCCGCTGCCGGCTCCGTTCTGCTCGGCAAATGCGGAACGGCTGTCGGAAAAGGCTATACTTGAGATGATTAACGATCCGCCGCCTGAAGAACTGCACGGTCAATGATTCGACACGCCATAATTCTTGCTGCTGGGCGCGGTCTGCGGATGGCTCCGCTGACGGATGCAATCCCAAAACCGATGGCGCCTTACAACGGCACTACGTTGATTGCGCGCGGCATCGCACGTCTGGCTGAAAAAATCGAACACATACATGTCACCGTAGGCTATAAGAAGGCGATGTTGGCCCAACACGTCATCGAACACGGTGCAAGCACTGTTTTCAATACTGAGGGACAGAGCAACTGCTGGTGGATTTACCACACGTTGATGAAAACGTTAGACGAACCTGTCGTGGTGTTGACGTGTGATAACGTGGTGGATCTAGATTTCAAATTGTTGGAAGAGAATTACCTGTCTTTAAATCAGCCGGCGTGCATGCTTGTTCCTGTTCGGCCCGTACCGGGCCTCGATGGCGACTATGTTTTTCACAACAACCACGTCGTGACAGAGATCAGCAGACACAAAGAGACAACGATCTATTGTTCCGGCATTCAAGTGCTGAACCCGTATCGTATTAATGAAATTACGCACGACGACGAAAGTTTTTACGGTGTCTGGCAGCAACTGATCGAGCAACAACAATTATTTGTATCCTCCGTCTACCCCAACAAATGGTTTGCCGTCGATACTATCGAGCAACTGACGACTCTCAACAGAACTCCGTTTTGATGGATTGGATCGTTTGCAGGCATTTCCGGCGGCAACTCAGGAAAGCCTATGCCTCAGCCACAGGTCTGCGCCGGCCTTGATCGCGATGAACCAATATCCTTCTTTTTCGGTCGTAATTCCAACGTACAATCGAGCGGCGTTCATTGAAGCAACGTTGCGCAGCGTCCTTACCCAAACATACGCACACTACGAAATTATCATCGTCGATAATTGCTCTACTGACGATACTGAGCAGCGATTGCAGCCATACATTCGAGCCGGCCAAATAAAATTCATAAAGCACGATCGAAACTATGAACGCGCGCGTTCGCGAAATACCGGCATGAGTGTGGCGCGAGGTGATTTTGTTACGCTGCTTGATTCTGACGACTTCATGTACGAAAACAATTTGGCTGACGCTGCTGATTACGCACGAGCTCACCCCGAGATAAAGTGCTTTCATAACCTGTATGAATTGGTCGACGCGCAACGTACTATGATAAGTCGGTTTCCGGTGCCGTCTTTAGACAACCAACATAAGGCGATTGCGAAAGGAAACTTTTTGACGTGCATCGGCGACTTCATTCACCGTGAGATCTACGAGCGTTACCGTTTTGATACGACGCCGGAATTAACGGGTGGTGAAGACTGGGAGTACTGGCTACGTGTTTTGGCTGACTATAAACTTGGACGTGTGGAGAAGGTTAACAGCGGCATTTTGCAGCATCCCGGCCGTAGTGTGAATAATCAGAATATCGAAAGTATGCAGAATGGATTGAGTCACCTATTCATGAAAGTATCGAAGGATCCGCATTTATCGGAGGTGTATGGTCCTTATCTGAAAGAGATTCGCACCGCTTCACTTCTATACCTGGCGATCCTTGCGAACACAGGCGGGTATTTTGAACAGTCCAGACAATTTGTTCGAGAAGCGCTGGGTATTGATCCGCGTTTATTAATGAGCCCGCGGCTTTGGCGAATCGCACGACGTGCATTCTTCAATATTGCAGCGGCAAGTAGTGCATGAAAAATGCGCCCGCGGGGTTTGAAGATCGCGATCGAAAACGGGCGTTAAGTTCTGGGCGATAGGATTTGTTGCCTGCTATTTAGGGATATGTGGTTGAAGTTACTTGATGTGTTGGCGTGTCCGGAATGCGGTGCAACTTTAAGTTGCACTCAATTGGAAACCGATAGTTCCGGCGAGGTTCTCAAAGGCAACCTCGTCTGTGCGAGTGGACACACGTTTGTGATTGACGATGGCATTCCCCGCTTTGTGCCACGTGATAACTATGCGGCATCGTTCGGATATCAATGGAACCGGTTCAAGAGCGAGCAAATCGACTCCGTGAATGGCACGAGCCTTTCAGCAGAGCGGTTTTTCTCAGAGACTGGCTGGTCGAAAGAGTGGCTAGCAGAAAAGTGGGTTCTCGACGCCGGTTGCGGTGCGGGTCGCTTTCTCGATGTAGCGGCGCACTCCGGTGCGGAGGTTGTGGGTCTCGACATCAGCACAGCAATTGACGCCGCTCGAGCTAATCTCTCTGGCAGAAACAATGTCCACTTTGTACAGGCAAGTATTTATGGACCGCCATTTCGTGCAGGAGCATTCGACGCGTGCTATTGCATCGGCGTAGTGCAGCATACGCCAGATCCACAACGGGCAATGACGACCTTACCAAGGTTCCTCAGTCCTGGTGGACGCATCGCAATCACGGCTTATGAGCGCAAGCCGTGGACGTTGCTTTACTCAAAGTATTGGCTCCGTCCCTTGACGAAACGCGTAAACAAACAGAAATTGTTGTGGGGAATCAAAGGACTAATGCCGGTGTTATTTCCATTAACGAACGTTCTGTTTCGTCTACCGTTGCTTGGTCGACTTTGTATGTTCATTATTCCCGTCGCTAATTATGTACATGAACGCAGTCTAAATAGTAAGCAACGCTATGATTGGGCCATCCTTGATACGTTTGACATGCTTTCTCCGCAATACGATCAGCCACGGACGCAGCAGGAAGTTGAAGATGCTCTCGTCCATGCCAAGGTTGTGGGACTCAAGCGTCTGCCAAATCCTGGTGTTAATATTGTTGGCATAAAAGCTTCCTGAAGTGGACCTCAAGTGACTGCGCCACCAAGCAGAGATCAAACTGCAAATTTCACCGCGGTCCTCAATAAGCATGTCATCTCGGGCAAAATTACAACTAATGGAAATTCTCTCGACGGAGTGACTGTGACGTTGAGTGGCTCGCAAGTTGGGACGGCAAATACCGATGCTGCGGGTAGCTATTTGTTCACGGTCGACGCAACGGCTCATATTCATTCACCAATATAGATGGCGGCAGCAATTGCATTGTTACGGCCTTCAAAAGCCAACTATGTTGTAGCCCCACAGAGTCGCACCTTCAACGATCTCGGAGCTATAACACAGCAGATTTCACTGCGACGTTGTTGCCCACTCTTCTGACTGTGGCAAACTCAACCAGAGCTATCGCGCTGGCGTCAACCACCTTTCTTGCCGAGCCTTTCTCTCCAACCAGTTCTCTCGTCAACAGTGGAGACAACCGCACACGGCTAAATGCTCTTTGGCACAAATCTTGGATTCTTCCCGGCGAAGGCCCTGCCGCTTTGACGGTGGAGGCTGAGGACGCGATGCACATACTCTATCCCTTGAAGGTAGAGTTTACAGGCTTGCTGTCGGAATTTTCATGGATGACCGCGATTGTTGTGCGGCTAAACGACGATCTGGGTGATGTGGGCGACGTTCTTGTAAGCGTGACTGTGCACGGTCTAAAGAGCAATCGCGTGCGCATTGGGATAGGCCAGCGGCGGACCAGTTGATAATACTCACGCCGTTCCCAGTGATTGAGCATTGTTAAAAATGAGTGTCAATTATGTAGCTACCGCAAAGATTTGTTAGTCTTGGTGGAGTTAATGGCCGAAGCCAGAACGCTTGAGCAAATTGCAGCATCGAATTGGCTGGTCAATGCCGGCAGGAGTATCGCTACGCAGACGTGTTTTGATATGAAGACGACCAAATGCACATTTAACACCGGAAGGGTTACCGGGATACGCTTGCCCTTGTCTGAGAACCGGGGCACTCTACTGTTCGCGTTCATGGTTGCTGTCCTACTCACACTGTTCTTCGGCACGCCGATGACGTCTGCGAGTAACAATCATCAAAGGACCACCAGCCAACAACCTGGCCGAAAACTTGCGCGCATCGCTAACAATTTTTCCGGCGCGGACTTGGGACAGAAGATTAATGCTGCCGACCAAGACCTCGGTTCGAACGTCGGTGAGATACTGGTGCAAGGCGGCGGAACGATTTCGACTCAGGTGATCATTAGTCCCGGACACACGCTGCGATTTAGTGAGGGTACATTCAGGCTAACTACCGAGTTGCTTTGGGAAGGCGCGATTCTCTTGAAGTCACGCACTGCCGTTGTTGGTTCAGGGGCCAAAACTATCATTGTAGAACCGCCACGTACCGGTTGGGTTGTGTTCCAGTCGTATGAAGACGCTCGTACACGCCCGGCTCATAGCGGGACCGATTCAAATATCGATATTTCAAACTTGACGATTAGGGGCGCGAATCCCGCCGTGGAGGGGAGTGTTAGACAGACCATTACGCTCGGGAATTGTCACAACTGTAGTGTTACTCGCGTCGCGTTTGATGGAACAGGTGTCATTGGCGTGCAGGCTGGAGGAAATGCCATAAAGGGAAACTTTGCCGATACCGTTCTAATTAAGAATAATTCATTCACGCGAGTTGCAGGTCAGGAAGTTGCCATAGTAAACGGGCGAAACGTGGTAGTGGACAGCAATACATTCAAAGATACAGGACGAAATAATGGCTTGCAGGGTGTGACTGCAATTGACGTAGAACCGAATGTCTCAACCGACATCATCCAACGAATCGAGATTACGAACAACGTCATTGATTCCAGTGGCTCTGGTTTTCTTCACGGAAACGGCATCCTTGTACAGAACGGCGCCGCGACGCAAGGTTTTGGCCCTGTGTTGGTGAAAGGCAATACGGTAAACGGCGGTCCACTCGTGCCTAATTTCGGTGGAAACGTAGCAACTGGAATCTACGTTGCCGGCAATACTCAAGATGTCACTGTGGTGAATAATATTGTTCGCAGGGTCGCACATTGTGGTATTCGACTCGAGAATTCGACACGCAATTTTGTTTCAGGCAACACACTCACATCGACGGGTACCGGGGGAATAAACGCGTTCGAAATCATCAACACAACGGATTCGAAGATTTTTGACAATGTCGTTCAAGTAGATCCCGCGTCGCCCCTGGGAAACAGCGTAATTGTAGAAACAGGCAGTTCACGAAACAACGAATACAAAGGAAACACCAACGGTCGTGAGCCGCTCGCTCCTTCCAGATCAGGACGTTGACATGTCTAGCCCGAAGCTGTTTACCTTTTCGCGTCTTTTCTCCTGGTCCATTATTCGCGCGAGATGACAATTTGCACTCTCTACCTTTGCTATTTTGGACTTCGAGAGCCTCTGGTCCAGACACAAGTTCTTCCCTATCTTGAACAACTCGCGTCGGCCGATATCAACGTTGAATTGTTAACCTTTGAGCCGCATCTTCGCGAGCAATGGACTGAGGAGGAACTCAACGAACAGCGAGAACGGCTGTCCGCGATGGGGATTAACTGGTCTTACCTGCCATACCACAAAACACCGTCTTCACTCGCAACGGCCTACGACATTCTAGCTGGCGCACACTTTGCTGTCAGACTCGCTCGCAGTAAACGATTGGACGTCTTACACGCGCGGGCGCATGTGCCGATGGCTATGGCTCTCTTAGCACGGCGATTCAGCCGGGTTAAGTTGATTTTTGATGTGCGCGGATTGATGGCGGAAGAGTATCGGGATGCGGGCATATGGACCGAAGGTTCATTGCCATTTCGTTTCGTTAAACGATTAGAGCGCATCGGTCTTCGAAGTGCGGACCAAGTGGTGGTACTTACTGAGCGGTTTCGTGAGTGCCTTAATAGAAACAAACTCAAACCGCTGGACCAAACCGAAGTAATTCCTTGTTGTGTTGACCTCGCCCGGTTTGATTCAACAACTTCAGCTTCGAACGAACACCGCGGACACTTTGAAGTGGTCTATGCCGGATCGTTAACGGGCTTATATTTGGTTGACGAGATGGTGCAGTTCTTCAAGGTTATCAAAGCGCTAAGGCCGGAAGCAGTTTTGCGTCTTTTTTCAAGTACTCCACCGAAGGAAATAATGGCGAAACTGGCGTTTGCGAGCGTTGATCACAATGACTTTGAGATTGGTTCCTTTCCTCCGGAGAGTGTAGGCATTCATCTACGTGGCGCTCGCCTTGGGTTATCTTTTCGCAAGTCGGCTTTTGCTCAAATCGCTGCTTCGCCGACGAAGATTCCTGAATATCTGGCTGCCGGTGTGCCGGTCGTATGCAATGCCGGCATAGGCGATATGGATGATCTCGTCGAAGGCGAACGAGTAGGAGTTGTAGTTCGCGAGTTCAGTGAACGTGCTTATCAATGCGCCGCAGCACAGGCTCTGGTTCTTGCTGAGGACCCGGAGATTAGCGCGCGTTGCATGCACGTCGCTCGCGCACACTTCGATTTGAAAACGATTGGCGCGCAACGTTACATCAATGTCTATCGAAAGCTCGGTGCTACTCTTCGATAAGATGAAAGTCCTGGGCTTGGCGTCATACCCGATCGAGGCAGCGGCAACTCGTTATCGCATGGCTCAGTTTATCGAGCCTTTGGCAGCTCAAAACATCGACCTGATCATACATCCGTTTATTAACTCAAAGTTGTACGCCTCCTTGTACAAACGTTCGGAATGGCCACGCACTGCCGTGGGATTAATGGTTGCTGCTATGGGCCGACTCGGGGAAGTGTGGAAAGCACACAAGGCCGATTTGTTGTTTATTCAACGTGAGGCAATGATTTTCGGTCCGCCGGTTATCGAATGGCTCGCAATGAACCTCAATAAATGTCCGATGGTCCTCGACCTCGACGACGCAACGTACGTCGCATATCGCAGTCCGACGTACGGCCGTGTAGGGAGTGCGTTGAAATGGTTTCGAAAAACGAACGATCTGATTCAATGGTCCAAGGTCGTTACATGTGGCAACCAGGCGATTGCGAATTACGTTGAAACAAGAGGACGACGGGCCGTGATCATTCCGACCGTGGTAGACACCGATATTTTTCGGCCGCTCAATCAGACCGGCAAAAATGGGGTTCCAATAATAGGGTGGATAGGGACCCATTCGACCTATCATTACCTTCGATCGATCTTCCCCGCTCTTGAGCGCCTGGCACATCAATATCGTTTTAAATTAAAGCTGGTGGGGACAGGGAAAGATGAGATTGCTATTTCGGGCGTCGAGCTGGAAAACCTGTCGTGGAGTTTGGAAAGGGAGATAGCTGACTTCCAATCGTTGGATATCGGACTCTATCCCATGGTCGAGGACGATTGGTCAGTTGGCAAATCAGGTTTCAAAGCCGTTCAATATATGGCCGTTGGCGTTCCTTTCGTTGCCAGCCCCGTGGGTGCGTGTGCGGAGATAGGCCAGCCGAATCGTACCCATTTTCTGGCACAAACGGAGGATGAATGGTACACACAGCTGGCAAAGCTTCTTGAGGATGACGCTATGAGGCGGCGCATGGGTGCCGCTGGCCGTGAATATGCAACTGCGCACTATACTGTTGCAGCTCAGGCACAAAAACTAGTCGACACTTTTCGCTCGGCATTAGAGGCATGACTCGCGGACCGCAGTACATTCATGTGTTGCTACGCACAACTGTTCTGCGTTTCTGTTGAACTGGATTGCCATGTTACGGTTGTCTTAGTTTAGGAGACTAATTTTTGTACATACTTGGTTTGACTACGCTCGGGGATTCGGCAGCTACGCTGATTCGCGATGGCGAAATAGTTGCTGCGGCAGAAGAAGAGCGTTTTTCGCGCCGCAAACATCACAGCGGGTTTCCTTACAATGCGATGCAGTACTGTTTGGACGAGGGCGGCATCACGGTAGCGGACGTCGCACACATAGGTCTGTATTGGAAACCGTGGGTACTGCGTCACAAAGCGATGCAGGCGTTGAAGTCGGCCGTAATCTCGCGTGACATGTTCAAGGCTCGTGTAGATAGGGGAGTCGCACAGGTAGGCGAGAGTTATTTAGGAATGTTCCTGCATCCTCGCTTGATTCGCCAGCGCTTTGGTCCCAGTAACTTTCGCTTTCACTTTCTAGAACATCATCAATGCCACGCGGCCAGCGCGTTTTTTGTTTCCGGATTCGACCGCGCGGCGATTTTAACCTGGGATGGCACTGGTGAAGATACAACTACTCTTTTTTCCCAGGGAGATGACACTGAGATCAAAGTACTAAAAAGAATTAAGCTGCCACATTCGCTCGGGCAATTCTATTCGGCGGTAACCAACTTTATTGGCTTCGATATGTTTGGTGGCGACGAATGGAAAGTCATGGGGTTGGCGGCATATGGTAAGCCTGACTACTACGATTTCTTTGCCAACAAAGTCCTGACCTTGAACGGCAGCGGCGACTTTCATTTGAACATTCGCATACTCGATCATCACCTGGCGAAGCACTATCAATTCGGTGAGGAGATCAGTCGAGAATTAGGTGCACCGCGTAGACCTGATGAGGAACTGACGGAACGTCATTGGAACATCGCAGCCAGCGCACAGAAAGTGCTGGAAGAGACAGCCCTTTATCTCGTGCGAAACCTGCACGAGCGAACTCAAGAAGAAAACCTCTGCATGGCCGGTGGTGTAGCGTTCAATTCGGTGATGAATGGACGCATCATGACAGAGTCGCCGTTCAGACGTTATTTCGTTCAGCCTGCAGCCGGGGACGCGGGCTGTTCGCTGGGGGCTGCACTGCTTGTGCATCACAAAATCCTGAGGCAACCGCGGAAGTTTAAGATGGAGCATGCTTACTACGGGCCCTCGTTTAGCTCGGGCGAGTGTGGTGACGCGCTTAAGAAAGCAGGACTTTCTTTCGAAACTTTGCCAGACGAGAAGATGTTGCCTCGTATAGCACAAATGTTGGTTGATGGAGCAATCATTGGTTGGTTTCAGGGACGGATGGAGTTTGGTCCACGCGCGTTGGGCAACCGGAGTTTCATTGCAGACCCGCGTCGAGCTGACATGCGTGAGTTGCTAAATCGAAAAGTAAAGCTGCGGGAATGGTTTCGGCCTTTAGCGCCGTCGATGAAGGAGGAGATCAGCAAGGATATTTTCGGAACTCCGCATCAGGACCCCTTCATGATCACCGTTCTTCGCGTAGCGTCAGAGCAAGCAGGCCGCTTTCCTGCCGTTGTCCATATTGATGGTACGGCTCGCCCGCAGACGGTCAGTCGACAAACAAATCCGCGATACTGGCAATTAATCAATGAATTTGAAAAACTTACCGGATGTCCAATGATTCTTAATACGTCTTTTAACATTCAGGAGCCAATTGTCTGCCGGCCGGAAGACGCGATCAAGACGTTTCAGGGCGCGAACTTTGATGCGCTTGTTTTGGAAGATCATCTGGTGGTGCGAAGATAGTGAATCTACTTTTAAAAATGCCTGAATTTAATTCCTCACTAACTAAGGTCTATTGATATGAAGGGCCTACTCTTACTTTTAACTTTAATTATCTGTGTGTTGATAATCTTCTTCCTGCCGTATTTTACGGTCGATGAACCGAGTTTGACGGTTTTTGGAGTCGATTATGCGCCATTAACACCCTACTCAGCGGGAAAATCAGTTTTGCTTTGCGCCACACTCTCCGGAGTGGCCGGCTTTCTTACCTATAAGCGAAAAGAGCATGGGGGCTTTCTTCTAAAACTTTTCGTTTCGGCGCTTCTTATTAGGGTGGTTGTGGCCATGGTGGTCCACCTATTTAGATGGCAGGAATTCTTCGGAGGCGACGCGCTCACGTACGATTTCTATGGCCAGGCACAACTCCAGGGTTGGTTGGGTGACGGCTATTATAAGGCAATCGCAAAGGTATTTGTCGGAGACGAAACTGGCTCGGGCTGGGGAATGGTTTATCTGGTTGCAGCAATTTACGGGTTGATCGGTCGCAACATGTTAGCAGTGCAGCTGGTTAATTGCGTTTTCGGTGCCGCCACTGCCGTAATCATCTTTTTATGTGCGCAACAGGTCTTTAACAACGTCAGTGTAGCTCGCATCGCTGCTATCGCTGTGGCTTTCTTTCCCTCGCTGGTGCTTTGGTCCTCACAAGGACTGAAAGATGGTCCCATTGTCTTCCTACTCGCGATGTCGATCCTCGCTACGCTCAGGCTTGGTCAGAAGCTTACGCTGAAATATGTTGCCGTACTGATTTGCTCGTTATTGGCTCTATTGAGTTTCCGGTTTTACGTCTTTTACATGATCTGCGTGGCGATCGGTGGAGCGTTTCTAATTGGAATGCAGGAAATTACGACAAAGAGTTTTGTCCGCCAGTTTGGAGTCATAGTGCTGTTGGGTTTGGCCCTGACTTACGTAGGTATCACTCGTTCAGCAAGCGTTCAATTACAAGAATACGGGAACCTCGCGAGAGTTCAGCGAAGTCGTCTCGACCTGGCACAGTCAGCGAAGTCGGGCTTTGGACGAGATGTAGATGTGTCGAGCGCGCAAGGCGCATTGACAACAATTCCGATGGGATTTATTTACTTATTGTTCGCTCCGTTTCCCTGGCAATTGGTAAATCTAAGGCAAAGCATCACATTGCCCGAAATGGTTATCTGGTGGGCGTCCTTCCCACTTTTGGTTCTGGGCTTGTGGTTTGCAGTGAAGTACAGGCTTAGAATGATCTCACCGATTCTCATCTTCACGGTTTTGCTTACGCTGGCGTACTCGGTGTTCCAGGGAAATGTGGGAACGGCATATCGACAGCGCGCTCAGCTATTGATCTTTTATTTCATCTTTGTCGCTGTAGGGTTTGTGTTGCTTAAAGAAAAGAGAGAAGACCGTGAAAGGAAGCGTCAACTACAAGCCAGAAGGTATCAGCACAAGACAGGTTCTCTACTTGACCCACCCCTGTGAGCGGAGATGTTGCAAGATTAAGTGCGCATTCTCTTCAGCAGAGTTATTAAAGGTTTCAAGTACGAGTTCGGGAGTAATCGGCGCTTCGTAAGGATCGTCTATTCCAGTAAAGTTCTTCAGTTCTCCACGACGGGCCTTTTCATACATTCCTTTGCTGTCTCTGCGTTCACATTCCTCCAACGGCGTATCGACAAACACCTCAATAAAGCGATCGCTGCCGATCATGCTTCTCACGTCATTACGCGTGGCGCGGTAGGGACTTACGGCAGCACAAATCACGACACCCTGATGTCTAACGATTTCGGATGCGACGAAACCTATACGACGAATATTGCGATCTCGGTCCTCTTTGCTGAACCCGATGCCATATGAAAGGTGGTTCCGAACTACATCTCCATCCAGTAACGTTACCTGGCGACCAAGCTCTTGCAGTAACACAGTTAATATTTCCGCAGTGGTTGATTTGCCGGCCCCACTAAGTCCTGTGAACCACACACAAATGCCTTGTTTGTAGCGGGGTGGATATGCCTCCGCAATTACTTGTGCTACTTCTTGCCGCGCGAACCAGGGAGGCAGATTGGCGCCTTCGCGGTACCACTCGCGGGCCAGCGTTCCTGACAGTGCAGCTGTAGCTACATTTTTGTTCAGCTTGCGAGTATCTTCGTACCGATCTTCTTCAGGCAGGTAAACAAACTCACCAAACGAAATGGGTTTCACTTCAAGTTCACTGCTGAACTTCTCTACTAACTCCTGAGCCGCGTACGGAGGATAAAAAGGTTTGCCCTGAGAATCGTTTCCCGGACTCGCATGGTCACGACCAATGATCAAGTGATTTGCGCCGTAGTTTCGTCGAATGAGCGAATGCCATAAAGCTTCGCGAGGGCCAGCCAGACGCATCGCCAGCGGCAACAGCGATAGCAAAACTCGCTTCGGCTCGTAGTACTTTTCCGCGAGTGTTCGATAAGTTCGAACTCGTGTGTAATGGTCGATGTCCCCGGGCTTAGTCATCCCTACTGCAGGATGCAGAAGCAACACAGCATCTATCTGTTCGGCAGCTCGCTTTGTCATTTCTTCGTGAGCGCGGTGTAACGGATTTCGTGTTTGGAACGCTACGACATTACTAACTCCCAGTTGAGTCAAACGTTCGCGTGTCTCGGCAGGAGTCAGTCTTAGATCGCGAAAGTCGTAATGACGAGGCATCTGCAGGACCTTCAAAGGTCCCGAGATGTTTAGTGATCCCCACCGATGCATTTCCGCGATGAGCGGATGTCGCAAATCATTTGTACCGAAAACTGTTTGTGCCTCCTCGTTTAAGTCCCATTCGAAAATCTCTTCGATGGTCATCACGCCCACAAGTTCGTTTGTGGAATCCACCAAAGTGACTTCGCGATCCAGGCCGATGGCGTCAGACGGAGAAGCGGACAGAGTAATCGGAATTGGAAAGAGCTGACCGCTGCCAAGGCGCATTTCGGATAAGACTCGTCGATAATCATGTAACCCCATGAATCTATCGAGAGGACTAAACGCTCCCGTTGCAAGTAGCTCCAGATCACAAAGAGCCCTGTCGGACAATTTGATAGCGGGAAGCTTTTTGGCTCGAGCAACCTCCGTGGAAAGATCTTCTGGTGGTACAAAGAGATTGACTAAGTCCCCGCCGTACGGACTGACAAGGCGAATGACTGGCGTAGCGATTTCAGACATGATGTAGGTGGCCGAAGTTGAATGATATATTAGGTAGGTCCAAAAATCTTAATATAGCTTATTATCAACATCATGTGTGGCATTGCTGGAATAGTCCGAAACGATGCGAAACGGGTTGACCCAACGCTGTTGTCGCGCATGTGCGATGCAATCCGCCATCGCGGCCCCGACGATGAGGGTTTTTATTTTAACGATGGGGTCGGACTGGGCATGCGACGTCTCGCCATCATCGACCTTGCAAGTGGCCAGCAACCCATTCACAACCAGGACCGAACTGCATGGATAGTATTCAATGGCGAGATTTATAACTATCTCGAGCTGCGAGAAAAGTTGGAAAAACTGGGCGACAGGTTCTACACCAATAGTGATACTGAGGCAATCATTCATGCGTACGATCATTACGGAGCAGATTGCGCTAAGCATCTACGTGGGATGTTTGCTTTTGCGATCTGGGATGAACGTAGTCAGGAACTCTTATTGGCGCGTGACCGAGTAGGCAAGAAGCCGTTGCTCTATTCGCAAGTAAATGGCCAACTCATCTTTGCTTCCGAGTTTAGCGCCCTCCTGTTGCATCCCGACATTAGTCGCGAAATTCATCCTGAAGCCATCGATTATTATCTTTCGTTCATGAGTGTGCCTGCGCCGCTGACTGCTTACCGATCTATCAAGAAGCTCGAGCCGGGACATACACTGCGCTGGCGCAAAGGCGAATTGACAACAGAACGTTATTGGCAGCCTGATTTCACACACAAGCTAAAAATAGATGAACAGGAGGCGGGTGAACGTGCCGTCGAGATATTACGTGAAGCGGTTAGAGTTCGTTTGATGTCTGAAGTTCCGCTCGGAGCTTTTCTTTCGGGAGGCATTGACTCAAGTGCGGTAGTGGCGTTGATGAGTGAGGAGTCAAGCGAGCGAGTTAAAACTTTCTCGATTGGTTTCGATGAACACGATTTCAGTGAATTGCATCATGCGCGCAGAGTTGCTCAACATGTGGGCACCGATCATCACGAGTTCATTGTTCGTCCCGACGCCATGGAAGTGTTGCCGATTCTCGTCGAACACTATGGTGAGCCATACGCCGATTCGTCCGCGGTACCTACCTACTACGTGGCGAAAGAAACTCGGAAACATGTGACGGTCGCGTTGAATGGCGACGGAGGAGATGAAGCCTTCGCCGGTTACGAGCGTTATGCAGCCATGGGTATTGCTGAGCGATACCGGCAATTGCCGGTCTTCCTGCGCGAGTCGCTCATTAGAAGGGTAGTGAATCTCGTTCCTGTTAATCCTACGCGACGAAGTTATCTGAAATCAGCCAAGCGTTTTCTGCAGGCAGCGTCGCTCCCGAGGATTGAACGTTATTTGCGCTGGATTACCGTCTTCAATAATCAGACCAAACAGTCGCTCTACTCAGATTCCTTCAAACAAGAAACACGAACAGCGATAGCCAGTGAGTTGGTGGAACCGTGGTTTGCTCACGTGAACGGAGGTGGGATTGTTGATGCATCGCTGTTGACAGATCTAATGATGTATCTACCAAATGACTTGCTCGTGAAGGTCGACATCGCGACGATGGCGGTTTCTCTCGAAGCGCGTTCTCCTTTTCTGGATCACCACGTCATAGAATTCGCTGCCAGCTTGCCAGAGAAGTTAAAGCTACGCGGATTGACGACTAAGTATCTTTTAAAACGGGTTCTGAGAAGTCTCTTGCCAGTTGAAAATTTGAATCGTCGGAAGATGGGTTTCGGTGTTCCGATTGGTCATTGGTTCCGAGGCAAGATGCAACGATTCTTACGGGAGACATTGTTATCCGAAAACGCTCTTCGCAGAGGCCTGTTCCAACCCGAAGCGGTAAGACTACTGATAGAGCAGCACACTAGAGGAGACGAGGATTTTTCACAGCAATTGTGGACGCTGCTGATGTTGGAACTCTGGTTTCAACGCTTTATCGATTAGAGTAATTTCCTGACGAACAGTGAACTAAGTGCCAAGCACAGTATGCGAGCATCTCAGAAGGATTCTGGAAACCGCAGCTGCCCGGCCTGCAGTTCTTCGCATGCGATCCCACAAGGTCAAAAGAACGGTTTCGAGATGCTTAGCTGTCTTAACTGTGACACCCTGTATACACAAACATTGCCGACTGCGAACGCCTCGCAAGATTATGATTCGTACTACGACGCGGAAAATCTTTCAGTACCGGCATTTATTGATCAGCGACTTGATGAGATTGTCAGAGGCTTCAGAAGGTACCGAAGATCCAATCGTCTGCTGGATATCGGTTGTGGTGCTGGATCGCTGTTACAGGCGGCCACCAGAGCCGGATGGGACGCAGTTGGTGTGGAAGTATCGCGTCCGGCGGTTGACCATATTCGTTTAGTTGGCTTGAACGCATTTTGTGGCCAACTCTCTGAAGCAGATTTTCCCAACGCACACTTCGATGTTGTGACGGCAAGCGAGTTATTGGAACACGTGTCGGATCCAGGATCGCTTGTAAGTGAGATTGTCCGGATCCTTATGCCCGGCGGTCTCTGTTGGATCACTACTCCCAATTCAAGAGGTGCATCAGCCCGCGTATTAAAACTTGACTGGAGTGTTGTGTCCCCTCCGGAACATTTGCACCTTTTTTCTGCGCCTGGTTTAGAGACACTGCTATTGAATCATGGGTTTAGGCGGGTGAAAATCCAGACTGAGGGTGTAAATCCCATCGAGTTGTGGCGTGGCTGGCGGAAGCAGGCGACGGTTGAGTGCGCCTCTTCCCAAAGCGAAGGGACCAACCGTGTACATTCGAGTTACGAATTAAACGAGGCCTTGCTAAGCAGCAAACCTCGCAGGGCTGTCAAGAATTTGGTGAACGCTGCGCTTAGGGCCAGTCGCCTGGGCGATTCATTGAAGGTTTGGGCCGAACGCTGATTCTGAAGGAGGGTGTCGAGTGAAAGGAGTCGTTTTAGCTGGAGGATTGGGCACGCGATTGCGGCCACTCACGGCTGTCACTAACAAGCATCTGCTACCAGTTTACGATCAGCCGATGATCTATTATCCGATACAAACACTGGTCAACGCTGGGATTACCGACATCATGATTGTCACTGGAGGAAACTCTGCCGGCGATTTTCTACGGCTGCTTGGTAACGGTAAGACTTTTGGTCTGAAACATCTCAACTATACCTACCAGGAAGGTGAAGGAGGCATTGCGGAGGCCTTATCGTTGGTTGAGCATTTTGCCGGCGGCGATCCGGTATGCGTTGTATTGGGAGACAACATTATCGAAGGGAATATCTGCTCTGCGGTGCGCGCGTATCGTCATCAGGGTGGCGGTGCAAAGATATTGCTTAAGAAGGTCGAAGATCCGACCAGGTTTGGTGTTCCGGAGCTTGATGGTCGAACCGTTCTTCGAATTGAAGAGAAGCCTCAATCACCAAAATCTGAGTACGCAGTTATTGGAATCTACATGTTCGACGGGGACGTGTACGACATTATCCGAACACTGAAGCCATCTGGCAGAGGTGAGCTCGAGATCACCGATGTGAACAATGCATACATTGCTCGCGGCGAGATGACCTGGGAAGAACTTGAAGGCTGGTGGACAGATGCCGGTACCTTCGAGAGCCTACTTCGTGCTACAAACCTCGTCGCCGAAACAGGGGCCAACAAACTAACCTCATTCGAGTCTGGGATTGTCGCCAATGTCTGAAAATTTTCATAACGATCAAATTGAAGGTGTCGTAGTTCGCAAGTTGCAAAAATTCACTGATTCGCGAGGGTGGTTGACCGAACTGTTTCGCCTTGATGAGCTAATGCCCGAGTTTCACCCCGTGATGACCTACATCTCTTCGACAAAACCAGGCGTCACTCGCGGTCCCCATGAGCATATTGACCAGGCAGATCTTTTTTGCTTTATTGGCCCTTCCAACTTCAAGCTAAGATTGTGGGACAACCGCCGAGATTCCAGAACCTACAAGTTTGTTATGACGATGGTCTTAGGCGAGGACAGTCCCGCTTCTGTACTAATCCCCAAGGGCATAGTTCATGCTTATCAGAATGTGGGAGCGGTCGAGGGCATCGTAATTAACAGCCCGAATCGTTTGTACATGGGCGAGGGTAAAAGAGAACCAATAGATGAAATCCGCCATGAGGACGATGAGACGACCGTCTATAAGATTAATGACTGACTACGCCTAAGCGATGAAGGTAGTTCGCATAATAGCCAGGCTGAATGTCGGTGGGCCAGCCAAGCATGTCGCCTGGTTGACAGAAGGGCTGGAAAGCGCTGACTGTGAAACCTTGCTCGTTGCAGGAACAGTGCCACCCGGCGAGGACGACATGGGGTACTTCGCCAAACAACTCGGGATAACTCCTATTACTATTCCCGAGATGAGCCGGGAGATTTCTCCGAAGGATCTGGTAACGATATGGAAGCTTTTTCGACTGCTCGTACGTGAACGGCCTGACATCATTCATACGCATACGGCGAAGGCCGGCACTGTGGGCAGAGTTGCCGGCTTTTTGTATCGCTGGTCCACACCCGCAGTGCTACGGGGCCGTCCGCGTCGTTGCAAGCTAGTTCATACTTATCACGGACATATCTTTCACAGTTACTACGGGGCTTTCAAAACGTTTGTCTTTCTTTCGATCGAGCGAATTCTTGCGCGCATGGCAACGGATCGGATTGTGGTAATCAGCGACCAGCAGCGCGCGGAGATCAATGGCACGTTTCGAATTGGCCGACCTCAGCAATTCAAAGTCATCTCATTAGGTTTGGATGCGAGCCAATTTCTCCGCAGTGAAAGCCGGCGCCACGTTATGCGTGAGGAATTTGGAATCAATCGGGACGATGTACTCGTGGGAATTGTCGGCAGGCTGACGGCAATCAAAAATCATGATCTGTTTTTACGAGCAGTCTCTATGCTTAAGCCACAACTTGATTCGTCACACAGGCGGGTGCGATTCATGATTGTCGGCGACGGCGAACTTCGATCTGAACTCAAACGGCTGACGGAACGTCTTGGGTTGTCCGACGAGGTGATATTTGCGGGCAACCGCAGCGATCCGGAAAACTTTTATGCCGCCTTCGATATTGTGGCTCTAACATCAAGGAACGAGGGCACGCCGCTAACTCTGATCGAAGCGATGGCCAATTCACGTCCCGTAATTTCAACGGCCGTTGGCGGTGTCGTCGATCTGCTCGGTAATGCCGACATTACGGCAAACGAACCTTCGTATGTTGTTTGTGAGCGCGGAGTCAGTGTCGCGCGTAATGATCCGGCAGCGTTTGCGCAGGGACTAATGCGATTGATCTCTGACGTACCGCTCCGTCAAAAGTTGGCGGAAAACGCTCGACAATTCGTCGAAAGTCATTACTCCAAAGATAGACTTTTGGCGGATCTAAGCGCTCTCTATCGGGAATTATTGCAGCCTGACGGGCAAACTACAGTGGCGAAGTCAGCCGAGCGCAACGTCGAATCGAGGGTTTAGTTAAATCAACTTCTGATTTTCTGGAGGAACTGAGTCTTGCGAGTACTGATCACAGGCGGTGCAGGCTTCATCGGGTCTCATCTGGCTGACGCGTATTTACAGCGTGGCGACGAAGTTTATGTTATTGACGACTTGTCTACCGGCAAGATCGAAAATATTCAACACCTAAAAGGGAAACCGCGCTTTCACTACACAATCGATACACTTCACAATCAACCAGTTACCGCTGAACTCGTAGACCAATGTGACGTTATTTTTCATCTGGCAGCAGCGGTTGGTGTGAAGTTGATCGTCGAGAGTCCGGTGCGGACGATTGAGACAAATGTGCGTGGTACTGAAGTCATACTCTCAATCGCTAATAAGAAGAAGAAAAAAGTACTAATCGCTTCTACGTCAGAGGTCTATGGTTTGAGCACCGACGTTCCTTTTCGCGAAGACGGCAACCTTGTTATGGGTGCTACCACAAAGGGCCGGTGGAGTTATGCATGTTCAAAGGCAATAGATGAGTTTCTGGCGTTGGCCTACTGGCGGGAAAAGAAACTACCGACTATTATCGTGCGACTCTTCAATACCGTCGGTCCAAGGCAGACGGGTCAATATGGAATGGTTATTCCCACTTTTGTGAAACAGGCACTGGCGGGTCGTCCGATCACTGTATACGGCGACGGTGAACAGAGCCGTTGTTTTGGTTATGTCGGTGATGTAGTGGGTGCACTAGTTAAAGTGATGGACCACAAAGATGCAATCGGTCAGGTTTACAATATCGGTTCGAACCAGGAAATCACGATTAATAAATTGGCTGAGCGTGTGAAAGAATTGACGCAGTCAACTTCCGAGATAGTTTTTGTTCCTTACGATGAGGCTTATGAGGAGGGCTTTGAAGACATGCCGCGTCGCGTGCCTGACATTTCGAAGATCGCACAGCTCGTCGGCTTTCGTCCGCAGATGGACCTCGATGGAATTCTTCAAAGCGTAGTCGATTATCAAAGCGGCCGTCGATCTGTTCTTGTGGGTTAAAACAGAACTTGCGTTTCTCCTTTACATCGAATAGCTTTTTTCGCGCAGACGGTTTTCTTACGCTAACAAACTGAAGGCTCTCATTGGCTCAGGAAAGTATGCCGTTTAGCTCGATAAAGCTGCTGGCAGTTGCGATTTCGTTCGCTTTAGCCCTCGTATTAACCCCACTGGTCCGAGCCTTCGCTCGTCGCTTCGGGATAGTTGCAAAGCCCAAGACAGATCGTTGGCACAAGAAACCGACTGCGATGCTCGGAGGCATTGTCATTTGGGCGTCCGTTCTTACTGTTTGTCTACTGCTACTGCCTCAGACCACTTACAGCTGGGTCATTCTGCGTGCTAGCACGTTTCTCTTTGTCGTCGGACTCATTGATGATCTCATCCACATTAAGCCCTACCAGAAACTGATCGGCCAGGTCCTGGGATCGGCATACGTCGTTTACTACGGATTGATGCTGCCGTGGACTCAGTGGCATACGCTCAATATGGCCCTGACCATTTTCTGGCTAATCGGCATTACAAATGCTTTGAACCTCCTCGATAACATGGATGGGTTAGCCGCGGGCATTGCCACAATCGCTGCTGGCTTCCTGGCCCTGAGCCTCGTAAACAGCGGCCAGTTCACGGAAGCTTCAATGCTTCTCATTTTTGCCGGTGCACTACTCGGCTTCTTGATTTACAACTCGAACCCAGCGTCCATTTTCATGGGCGACTGCGGATCCATGTTCATTGGATTTTTTCTGGCGAGCTCGGCGTTGGTAAATCTGAGCGGCGGCAGGTCAAGAAGCTTTCTGCCAGTTCTCGCAGTTCCCATTCTCGTACTGTTCATCCCTATTTTCGACACCACCTTCGTCACGATTCTGCGCAAACTCTCCGGACGTGCTGCTTCGCAGGGTGGTCGAGACCATACTTCGCATCGATTGGTTGCGCTCGGCATGCCGGAACGCCATGCAGTTTGGATGCTGTATGGATTTGCAGGTCTTTCTGGATTGCTTGCGGTAGTGGTTCAGAATGTAAAGCTCGACGTCAGTCTCGCAGCAATCGCAGCGTTCACAATCTTATTGACGTTGCTTGGAGTTTATCTGGCCGGAGTCCGTGTCTACGACGAAACTGAAGAAGATCAGGCATATCGTGATCGGCCGCTCTATGCGTTCCTTGTCGACGTTTCCTACAAGCGGCGTATTTTCGAAGTGTTGCTCGATTTGATTCTTATTATTCTGGCGTACTGGACAGCGTACGCAATTAAGTTTGGTACCTTGTCTGAAAGCGCTGCGTGGATGCTGTTTCTTCGTACGTTGCCTGTATTGGTGTTCGTTAAGATGTCTGCTTTTTTGGCAACTGGTGTCTACCGCGGGATCTGGCGTTATACGAGCATTGATGATCTATTTGTTTTTGCCAGGGCAGCTATTTTGGGCTCTGTCGGAAGTGTATTGGTGCTGTTGTTTGCCTTCCGGTTCGAGGGTTTCTCCCGAACGGTTTTTGCGCTGGATGCAGTTTTGATGTTTCTGTTCCTCGCCGGCAGTCGCCTCGCGTTTCGACTCTTTCGACAATTGCTTCCCACCGCAAATAGACAGACCGGCCGACGCGTTCTGATTTACGGCGCAGGCGATGGAGGCGAGTTGCTCCTAAGAGAGCTCTTAAACAATCGGGATCTCGATTTGGCTCCGGTCGGATTTCTCGACGACGATCCAGCCAAGACAGGCAAAGTCATCCATGGCTTGCGCGTCTTTTACGGCAACGGAGATTTTGGCTCCATCTGTGAGCAGCAACAGGTTGATGAACTAGTGATCTCCAGTCTGAAAATGCCGGATGAGCGAGTGCGAGAAATGGTCCGTGCATGCGCGGAACGGAATATCACTGTAAAACGGATGCGCATTACTATAGAAGAGTTAAGCGATCAAGACGGTGCACTCTGGTAGATCGACGCGACCGTATCAAGAATCGATGCCTGAATTGGTTCAACTGAATGCCCGCAAGCTCGCGGTACGCGTCGGAATGATCGCGGTTCTCCTGCTCACGGTCGTTTGGACCTTGTTTGTGGTGTGCTGGTACGTAGCTAACACACTCGCCGAAAACGTTAACCCCGACCCAAACAACCTAAATGTCTTGCAGTCGGCTGAGACTTTGTCTCCGAACGATCCGATGGTCCACTGGTCCATTGCTCAGACTAATAAACAACAATTTTCCCTTGATAGTCTCAACGAAGCGATACGTGAGTACAAGACGGCAGTGAGGCTATCACCAAACGATTATCGGTTGTGGATCTCACTCGGAACCGCTCTTGAGCAGTCCGGGGACAAGGGGCGAGCGGAACAAGCGCTACGTAAAGCCGTCGCACTTGCGCCGTCGTATTCTTACCCGCATTGGTATTTGGGAAATGCGTTGCTGCGCTCGAATAAACTTGATGAAGCCTTTACCGAGTTGAGGGTGGCTGGGGATTCAAACTCTGAGCTGCAAACTCAGCTTTACAATCTGGCTTGGGAAATTTACGGCAACGATCCGGTTGCGCTACAGCATGCCATTGGAACGTCGCCAACAGCACGTGCCGGTTTTTCTTTATATCTAATCGGGCGCGGGCGAGTTGATGATGGCGTCAAATTGTGGAAAGCCCTTGATGAGAAAGATAGAAGGCTAAGCAGGGAAACCGCAAACCAGATTTTGGCGAACCTGCTACAGGCTGGCCGTTTTCATGACGCTATGGATGTGTGGAATGGGTTGGCACCAAACGAAGGCTATCAAGCAAAATTAGGTACAGTCCTCGATGGCGGATTCGAACAAAATATCTCTCACAGCCCCGATACCGCCTTCGGCTGGCAAGTGGGCTCGGTTCCGCAACTTCAGATCGGAATCGACGCCTCACTAGGACACGCAAGCGCCCGGAGTCTGCGCTTTACGTTTCATGTGCGCACGGCACTCGATGCTATCAAGGCATCTCAATTAGTACCGGTGCAGAAGGAAACGAGTTACGAGTTCGAATGCTTCGTGAAGACAGTAAACCTCGAAACTGCTGTTACGCCTTTTGTCGAGATAGTAGATGCCGCAGATGGATCGGGTCTTGCGGCATCTTCACCGGTTTCAAGCGGTAACACGGATTGGCAACAAGTTGCTTTCTCATTCAAGACAAGAGCCAACACTGAAGCCGTAACAATCAGGATCTCGCGGTCCAAGTGCGACGACAACGTCCCGGTTTGTCCAATCTTCGGTTCAGTATGGTATGACGACTTCAGTCTCAAGCGCAGAAACTAGCCTTACGGCGCCCGAACTTTCCCAAAATCTTGCGAGCAGTTCTAGGCGGCACGGCTATCGTATTAAGCATTCGCTGTCGAGCAGGTTCCTTTTCCTCGTTCTCTGCCTCGCAATAATTCTTTCTGCGCTCGCATATGGCACAGTCCATTATTGGGCGCTCGCATTGTTTAGCCTCGGTGCGCTAACCGTTCTGGTCCTTTGGGTAATTGACAGTTGGCAACTTGGGATCGTGAGAATTAGTCGGAACCCTTTGCAACTGCCACTGATCGGGATGCTTGCCTTAGGTGTTTTTCAACTTCTGCCATTGCGAACAAGTACTACGGACTCTGCACTTCAGTCGGCTCCGGTAAATACGCTTTCATTTGATCCACAGTCGACCCGTTTTGTTTTGGCGCAGGTGGCCGCCCTCTTGGTCTACTTCGGGGCCACGCTGGTGTTCACGGACACACCCCGGCGTTTGCGATTGCTGGTGCGGACGATCATCGTGTTCGGGTTTCTGTTGGCTATGTTTGGCCTTACTCAGTCGTTTACAAGTCCGAACAAGGTTTACTGGGTTAGGGAGCTTACTCAAAGCACAGCGTTTGGTCCGTTCATCAACAGGCATCACTTCGCGGGCTATATGGAATTGACCCTTGCTTTGCCGCTTGGGCTACTTTTCTCCGGCGCGATCGAGAAGGAGAAGAGATTCGTCTATATATTCGTTCTTGGTCTCATGGGCGTGTCGCTAATCATGACCGGCTCACGCGGTGGAATTATTAGTGTCGTTGCAGAAGTATTGTTCGTAGCGGTCTTGAGCTTGCGAGGACGCCGCCGTAGTAGACGTCACCACAGCGAGCGTACCGCAAAAGGCGCGGCGCTCCGTGCTTCGCTTGCTCTGGCGTTGATTATCGGTCTGTTTCTGGGAGTGGTCTTGCTGGGAGGCGAGTCTGCCCTCAGTCGATTTGTTGGTACTGTGAACACTGACGACCCAACAACTGGCCGAGCCCATTTTTGGTCCGTGACGTTGGATATCATCCGAGCCGATCCTTTGCTTGGCTCAGGACTCGGAGCTTTTGGGGTTGTTTACACGAAATATGATACACGCAACGGCATGTTTCGACTCGAGCAAGCTCACAACGACTACCTTCAAGTGCTCGCGGATGGTGGGCTAGTTGGTGCTGGCTTCGCACTCTTCTTCGTGGCGATGTTGTTCCGCATGTCGTTTACCCGCTGTGATTCTCGTGATGAATTTAGAAGAGGTGTTGCTATCGGAGCTATTTCCGGCTGTTTTGCCGTCTTGATTCACAGCTTCTTCGACTTTACGTTACACACTACTTCAAACGCCCTTCTGTTTCTGGTCTTAGCAGCTCTTGCCACACTTGACGGTCGCGTCGAAGAATTGAAACGTCGTCGTCGAAGTCATAGAACCGCCGCTCAGTATCAATGAGCCACTGCTAAGTTGTATGATTGGCACAATCTTACATCGCTGATATGACTTTTTCGGCGTAAATCTCATGGGAGATTCAAACCTGTGGCTACGTCAGCTCGTGCGAAAACCAAATCCAAAAAGAACTGGACCGTTAAGGAAGCGTCTTCGATACCGGGCTTGTGTCTAGCTGCTGCACGTAAACATTCGAAGAGCGATGCCCTTAACTATAGAGACGGCGGCAAGTGGATTCACATACCCGCGGAAACATTCGTCACTCGAGTACAGGACGTCACGCTTGGTCTGGCTGCTTTAGGTATTCGACCGGGGGATCGGATTGCTCTGCTTTCTGAAAACCGCCCTGAGTGGTCCATTGTAGACCTGGCAATACTTAGTCTTGGCGCGATCAACGTTCCAATCTATACGACGCAGGCCGTCGAACAAATTGATTTCATCCTCGCCGACTCGGGCGCCAAAGCCATATTCATTTCGAATCGCAAACTCTATCGACACGCGAAGTCAGCTTTAGCGAACCGCATGTTGGAGCACTTGATCTTTTTCGAAGCGGATAGTGCAGAGGAAATTCCCCGCGCGGTACCCTTGGAGAATTTGGAAACTAATGGAAGAGCCCAAACCCGTGAAAGGGCGGAAGCTTTCACCGCATACTTGCAAGCGGTAAGACCAGACGATCTTGCAACGATTATCTACACTTCGGGAACCACGGGCGAACCGAAGGGCGTGATGTTGACTCACAACAATTTCATGTCAAACGTGCTTTCGATTGCTGATGGCTTGCCAATAAGCGCGAGTGACGTTGCACTATCAGTTCTACCTCTGTCTCACATTTTTGAAAGAACCGGATTTTATGTCTTCTGCTACTGTGGAGTGTCTGTGTACTACGCAGCTTCGTTTGATCAGGTAGGGGACAACTTGCGCGAAGTAGCTCCGACCGTAATGACTGCGGTGCCTCGCTTATTTGAGAAGGTGTATCACCGGATCATTAAGAAGGGCATGTCGGAAAAGGGGCTGAAGAAAAATGTCTTCATGCGTTCACTTGCCGTTGGCCAACGTTACGGCGAACTAAAAGATACGCGTCGATGGATCCCTGCTCGTTTGCGGATCCAACAAAAACTTGCCAGCAAATTGGTCTTTTCAAAATGGCGAGAAGGGGTAGGGGGCCGTCTGCGATACTTCGTTTCCGGAGGAGCCCCACTTTCTCCCGCACTTTCCTATGCTTATCTTGCGGCGGGAATTCCAATCCTTCAGGGGTACGGTGCAACGGAGACATGTATCGTGTCGGCAAATCGTCCCGACAACAATCACGTTGGATCAGTCGGAATACCTTTCGCCGATATAGAACTGAAGATTGCTGAGGACGGCGAGATCCTCGTGCGCGGTCCCAATGTGATGCGGGGATACTACGGCCAACCCGAAGCAACAGCCGCCGTACTCAAGGATGGTTGGTTTTACACAGGTGATGTCGGACACTTGGATAAAGGTGGTCGCCTCTACATTACCGACAGAAAGAAAGACCTATTCAAACTCTCCAACGGAAAGTACGTTGCCCCGCAGTTGATCGAGAGTCTTTTGAAGCAGAGCGAGTATGTCAGCCAGGTTGTGGTGGTTGGCGCTGGTCGAAAGCAGCCTTCGGCCTTGATAGTTCCGGATTGGGAAAACCTCAATCAAGCACTGGCTGAAACAGGCGAACAGTCTCCGAAAGATAGAGTTGAACTTAGCAAACACCCCGCGGCCGTCAAAATTGTTCAGAACGATATTGCTGCCCTCACCGCACCACTTGCTGACTACGAGCGAATCCGACACGTTGCCTTATTGCCAAACGAGTTCAGTATCGATAGCGGTGAGCTAACACCAACTCTTAAGGTAAAGCGAAGGGTAATAGATGAACGGTTTGGCGACCTCATTGAACAGCTTTACTCCTGAGATTGCTTCCGAGACGCTTTTATAATCAGATGCAGCGACTTGTCCTTATAGGGTTAGCCGGACTGCTTGGAACCCTTAGCCGCTACGCCTTGTCTGGCGTTGTAGCCAGACGGTTTGGGGAAACCTTTCCGACCGGCACCTTGGTCGTAAACGTAATTGGCTGTTTTCTCGCCGGCTTTCTTTTCTATCTCTTGCAGGATCGATTTCTCATCAACGAAGTCGTTCGCACCGCCATCATGATTGGCTTCCTTGGTGGGTTTACGACCTTCTCATCTTTTGGTTTGCAAACATTCACGCTGCTGAGAGACGGGGAAGTCGCGCTTGCATTGGCAAATGTGCTTATCTCAAATGTCGCGGGGCTGCTAACGGTGTGGGCTGGGTATTCGCTGGCAAGAATGATAAACGTGTGACAATGAAAATACCGGAAGACGGATACCTCCTTAGGGCGTTCGTTGGCGAGAGCGACCGCTACGGGCACCGCCCTCTCTACGAGGCTATTGTACTGAAAGCTCGCGAAAACGGACTTGCGGGCGCCACCGTTATCAGAGGATTGATGGGTTTCGGAAAGCACAGCATTCTCCACACCGCGAAAATATTGCGTCTTTCTGAGGACCTGCCAATGGTGGTCGAAATTGTCGATAGCCTCGAAAAAATAGAGAGATTCCTGCCCCTACTGGATGAGATGCTCACGGACGAACTGGTTACTCTGGAAAGCGTGAAGGTGATTCAGTACAAAGCTGAGACTACTGAATGATCCTAAGCTTGCTGTTGTGACATAGGATCGATTCCGCCAGAATCCTCAGATTCATTGGAATCTCCGGCGATTTAACCTCGTCGCTCACCGACCGATGATGGTGTGCGAGGAGCACCAGCTCGGCGTTGCAAAACTCGCAGGTCTTTAGGTGAAAACTCACAAGTTTTCCTATTTCAGGCGAAAGCTTTTGCGAACGAAAAGAGAGAAGAGTACTAGACGCGGGACAGGTGGCTGTCTTTCTGAAGGTTGAGGTTTTCTTTGAGCCTTTCATCCTTTTCCCCGAGGCGCTAGGAGGTTGCCGACATTAGTGTCAAACAGGGTTCCGTAGCCGAATGGAGTGAGCCGGGGCAAGCGGTTTGGGCCTCAACGCTAAGACTCGCGGACTTCTGCTTGTTCAACATTACAAAATGCTTAATTCAACCTCACTTCCAGAGCTTTTCCGGCCTTTTCCAAGCGTTTTTCGCGCCTCTTACAGACTTTAAATCTTGTAAAAAGATGTTGCCCCTTATTAAAAATGCTGTTACCATGCCTCTTGTTAGTCATCGAGCAAACTGCTCTTTGACGCATCTCCCAGGATGACCCACTCGGCTTTTCGGGCGCAAAAATCGGGCAAAACTGAGAAGTTTTTTGAGAGCCAGCCGCGGGGTTGGCACCTGAAGTTTCCATGTCGAGAATAGCATCTCCCAAGGTCCAGCCCTGAACCGCCTTTCTGCACTCACATTTCTAATAATCAGGTCCCCAAGACCACTCATTCTATAACTGGAAAAGGGAAACACAATCCTTAACTTTCAAAGTGAAGCCACTACGAAACACTCACTGATTCCGAACGAACCTGTTAGGGCTAATACGGACAATCCTGTGAAATCGATAAGTGAAGATCCTGAAAAAGCAGCGGAGTCTGAGACGGGTGAAAATCACCCGCAGTCACGATCGCGCCGTAACGACCGCCATGCAAAGAATGCGAAGTGGGTTGAGAGTCTGCGGACTTCTGACGTCAGCCGTCTTTGGACAGAACTGCATCGAATAGTGTCGCATCATCCGCTGGTTAGGGCCTCCCGCAGCGCAGGGCTGTTGGTGGAAGAGGGGACCGGTGCGGCCTATACAGATCTCACTCAGGAGTTATTTGTTCAACTTCTCAGTAAGAACCGCTTCGAGCATTATCTGGAAACCTCAATGACTGATTACGAGATCGAATGCGAGATCAGTCAAATCGAGTTGACGAACTTACTGACTGCCGAACTGCGGAAGCGGCATCCGGAGAGTTATCGACTGGCTCGTCGAATTTCGACATTGATCCAGTCGAGCACTAATTTCAAGCGTTTCGATTCCAGCGGGATCGATGATGAGCCGCACCGGCGCTTGGCTGACCGCGTTTATGGATTGAGCGAGTGGAACGACAAGAAACCACGTCGCGGCTCACATGAAGTCGAACAACGTGTTCAAATGATTCCCGTACGGCAGCGAGACACTAGAATGGTGGGATGTACCGGCGATTCCCAAGTCGTGATCAGCAATCCAGACTTGGAGGATCTGATCGTCTCGGTACTCGATGCCGTTGATTCGCCCGTAGATGTTCGTACCTTACGCAGTTTGGTTATGTCGCGCTTGCCAGTAATGGATATTTACCTGGTACCGCTTGATGGGGACGATAGTGATAACGACACGGGCAACAGCTACGAGCCAGTGGATAAGCGTGAGAATCCAGAGGAAGGGCTCATGCGTAGGGAGTCAGAAAAGGAAGCTGCTGGTTTCGTCGATCAATTCTTAGCGAGCCTCCATGAGGCAGTCCGGGGGAAAGTAAAGCAGTACAACCGCATTATTGGCGTTCTGTGGCATTGCTATCTCAGCCCGGACCATTCGACGCAATTGGAAGTAGCGGCGGCTTTAGGAGTTTCTGATTCATTGGTGTCAGACTATCGCAGGCGGATCGAGCAGGAGCTGCGAGCGCTATCTTTTACCGAGGTCGAAGAGGCCAAGCAGTTTGAGCTGGCGCTGAGGGAGCACGTCCAGACATTGATTTTTGAGATGGACCAGAAAGAGGTGAGTGTCTAAGAAAATAGAGAGACACTAAAGGTGTGAATCTGGTTTGGATTCGCGCATTCAGGAGGCTGCCGCGCTAAAAGGCGTCCCGCAGCTTCTTTTGCTTTTTGGGGATTGGCACTTAGAATTGGTTTTGACTGAATTCGAACATTGAATCAGAATGTCTGAACGCTTTCATGTTTTGTTCAGATCTGAGAATGGCAAGCAAATCCAAACTCTTAGATTACGAGCCCATCGACAATCCCCGCCGTTCGAAGGTGCACCAGGGCTACGGCTTAGAGCCGGAAGCCACTGGAATTCCCGTAACTGATTTTGAATCGAAGTTTAATTCCGATGCGCGAGAGCAAGGTGCTTACTTGGAGACCGCAGGCGAGACTGGATCATCCCAGCGGATCCTAAAGCCCGGACACACGCTTAGTTTCGCGGGCCTTTTTCTGTTTACGTTTCTCTTACTCTTTCGCCCTTATGAATTTTCTCCTTCGCTCGCCTGGCTATCGAAAGGTGCGTTAGTGACGGCGATAGCCACGCTGTTGTTCTTCATTCCAACACAGTTAGGTTTGGAAAACAGAATCACGGTTCGCACCAGGGAAGTTCATCTCGTTTTACTCTTATTGTTGCTGTGCCTCATCTCCGTGCCATTTGCGCTCGACAAACTTCGGGCGTGGAACGGTTTCCTTGAGTATCTGAAGGTAATCATCATCTTTGTGGTAATGGTGAATGTACTGCGCACGGAGAAGCAGTTGAAGGCTTTGTTGCTGCTGGTGATGGTGGCAACCTGCATCCTTAGCTTTGCCGCGATCAACGACTACCGCGCGGGAAATTTCGCGCTGATGGGGGTGCGAATAAAAGGTGCTATCGGTGGTCTTTTTCAAAATCCGAACGATCTGGCGCTTCACTTTGTTACTTTCTTACCCATCATTATTGTTCTTGGCCTGGCCTCCCGGAATCTGTTTGCAAAGCTGATTTATTTCGCAACAGCAGTCGCTACCCTTGGGGGAACCATAGTTACGTTCTCTCGTGGGGGCTTTCTCGGGTTAATTGCTGTTATTGGCGTCCTAGTCTGGAGATTGGGAAAGAAGAACGTAGTCATTGTAGGAGTGATCTCCGCTTCATTGATATTCTTTCTTTTAATACTGGCCCCTGTCACGTATCGCGACCGCATCGCGACAACGGGGGATGACTCTTCAGTGGCCCGGATGGGAGAACTTAAGCGGTCGGTGTTCTTAGCAGTAAGAAACCCGGTTTTTGGCGTCGGGAAGGATAACTATGTTTTGTTCTCAGATAGAGAGCAAGCAACTCACAATTCGTATACGCAAATAGCGGCCGAAATTGGACTTACGGGTGCCGTGGTTTATGTTTTATTTCTAATAACGACCTTAAGGCGAGTGGGGCGAATGCCGCATCCCAGGCATGTAGATAAGAAGAGGAGGTTGTTGCCGTATCTGGCGATAGGCGTGCAAGCCAGTCTTGTTGGTTACATGGTAACCAGCTTGTTCGCATCTGTGGCGTTTCTCTGGTACGTCTATTACTTGGCAGCATATGCAATTGGTATTAGTTTCTTATACGAGAGCTCAGTAGCAGCCGAATCGAAAACTCAAATCAAAGATATCAGGTCTATCTAACGTTCTCTGTCGCATGAGCAAAGGGCAGCAGAAAAGAATGAGTGTCAGTTGAATAAGCAGGTATAGTTCTTAATGATGGGTATCGACCAACGCACAGCGAATGGAATAATTGTGCAGAGGGTTTTTGAGACACTTCTCGAGTTCCCTGAAGGACTTCCAATCAAAGACCTTATTGGGCAGATCGATGCCGAAGCGGGTAACAGCTTGTACGAAACGGTCATGAGCTGCTGCATCCCCGCAATTAAGGCCGGCTGGCTGATTAGTCGCGGTCATTATTTGTCAGTTTCTGAAGAGGGACGGCTGGCATTTGACCAATTTAAAGACCCGCTTAAATTGATGGAAGCCGCGGCCAAGCATTCCACTAAAGGTTGGTTATCGTTTCATTTCCCGAGATCCTATTACGTCGCCGGTAAAACCAAGGATCAGGTTGTTGCCGAACTGCGCGCTGTGCGCCGCATCGGCTTGAAACAGGTAATAGCTCGGTTCGTAGGGAGGTCTCCCTCCTGGCAAAAAGTTTTACCAGTTCAGTCATTAAGACGCGGTGTTGTGCCAAACAGCAATATCAGAACCTGGCAAGAACTGGTTGAATATCTTGAAAAGAATGGTTGGGATTACCACGAGGGAGGACACGCGATTTATCTCCCGCCTCGCTCTTTTCAGTCCAGCTTCTTCGCCGATCTATCTACAAATTATCCATCCAACGCCGGTCTCAAGATAGTTAAAGAGCAAGGAAGTGTTGACCAGATTAACTACGTCGGCACGGTGAGCAAGGGCGATAGCCGGTTGCACCTCAACTCAGTCTACGGTCACAGACATCTGACGCTGGTAGCGAACCTACTTTACAGCACCGGCCTCGGTCCTCGTCTTTTCGATCTCGTTGAAATTGTGTGTGGAGACCTTGTGTGGACCGCGTACGTGATTGAAGACGTGAGCGGTGGCACGCCTTCAATGGCGCAATGCGAAGAAGGCATCAATCAACTTCGCCGTTGGGAGGACGCTGGCGTATTGCGCGTTGTTACGCCGGAAGGTTTCAACGATGACGAATTCCGTTGCCCCGACTGCGAGAACAATGCCCTAGTCACGGAAAAAGGCGCCTTCAGGTACATTGATTTCCAGAATTTTGTACTTGGTCAGTACGGGGAATATCTCAAGAAAACCGCAGTCGAGGCCACCGAGGCGTCTCACTTCGGAGACCAAAGCATGTTACGCGGTGGTCGTTATCTATATCAGACCGTACCGGTAGTAAATCTGCCTGCCAAGCGAAACATTGAGGATCGTGTCCGCGTTCTCAACCGATTGTTAGAGACCACAGGTACGTCCATCAGGGAGCAACTGGTACTCGACATTGGATGCAACATAGGAATGATGATGAGTGAGTATTTACGGATGGGAGCGCTATGGACACATGGCTGGGATCGTTCCGATGTGGTGCCTCACACCGAGAAACTCCTGCTAGCGCTCGGATGCACAAGATTCTCCACAACAGGTGCCGATATTACGGAGTCGTATGATCTGAGGAAGGATATTCCCGATTTCCTCGCGCCCGCAACACAAGGTTGCGTCGTGTCCTACCTGGCAGTACGAGGTCATATTGGTTGGTTAAGGGCTTTGGATATAATTCCCTGGTCCATCCTTATTTACGAAGGTCACGAAGGCGAAACGCGCCAGGATTTTGAAAGATACCTGGGAGAGTTCAATCTGGGCGGCAGTGTTGATGTTGCAGCCGTCGATGATTATATCGATGGCGATAGTGACCGGAGAACCATCGCCCTTTTGCGGAGAAAAGCTCCGGCCGCATCAGTTGCAACTAGGTCATCATGACTGACCAGATCGAACCAGGACAAAAAAACAGAGATCCTGATCGACACTTTAGAACCGATCACCTCGTTACCTCGATAGGAGCGAGAACGGCCCGGGGCGGCGTTGTTACGATCTTTTCTCATGGGTGTAAGTTTGCAGTAGGCATAATTGCCACGGCAATTCTCGCCCGCCTCTTAACTCCGAACGATTATGGTCTTATCGGTATGGTGGCGGTGGTAACGAATTTTGTTTCGATGTTTAAGGATTTGGGCTTATCTCTCGCGACAGTCCAAACGCCGAAGATCAACTATCACCAGGTAAGTACGTTGTTTTGGGTAAACATTGGCCTCAGCATAGGGCTTTGTTTAACCCTGGTGATGATCTCTCCGGCGGTGGGTTGGTTTTATGGTGAACCGCGGGTCACAAAAATAACGGCTGTGACGGCGCTGGGATTACTTCTGGGCGGTTTGAGCGTGCAACATGAAGCGTTGTTGAAGCGGCAGATGAGGTTTTTTGCACTCAGCGTGATTGCTTTCGTCTCAATGACGGTAGGATATGTCGTTGGTATTGTCTTTGCTTGGAGAGGTTTTGGCTATTGGGCGCTAGTATTCAGTCAGATGGCGTTGCTGGGCACTAACGCAGCTGGTGTCTGGCTCGCTTGCCGGTGGGTTCCTGCCCGACCTACTCGAGGCGCTGATGTGAAATCTATGCTCACTTTCGGCGGGGATATAACCGGATATGCCACGGTCAACTATTTTTCGAAGAATGCCGATAATCTTTTGATTGGTCGATTTGCGGGGCCACAAGAGTTGGGTTTTTACACGAAGTCGGCCCAAATTCTAGGGTTACCGACCGATCAATTAAGCGAGCCCATTAACTCTGTCGCAATACCCGCTCTAAGTCGATTGTCGCAAGAACCCGAACGCTACCGGGAAGCTTATCGACGAATGGTTGAAAAGGTTCTAATGTTTACCATGCCGGGGATTGCCCTCATGATCTCGACTTCCGATTGGCTAGTTCGGATAATGCTTGGGCCACAATGGGGTGGGACATCCAAGATACTTATGCTAATGGGCATTGCTTTTCTATTTCAGCCACTCGTAAATACTGGAGGCTGGGTGCTTGTAACGCAGGGAAGGACCAGAGAAATGCTTCACTGGTCGCTGATTAGCGCACCATTTTCGATTCTCGCCATTCTTATAGGGTTACCCTGGGGGGCCCTTGGGGTGGCCGCCTCATACTCCATTGCGAGACTGCTTATTATCAATCCATTGATGTTCTGGTATATAGGGCGCTCAGGTCCGGTCCATACCATCGACTTCTATCGTTTACTGGCTCCGTATACTGTCGCGTCGGCGTCGGTAGTCCTCGTCTGTGTGGTTTTTCGCTCGATCGTGCAAGTAGAAAACCCCCTATTCGGATTGGTGGCTTGCTCGGCGATAGGCGGCCTTGCGGCCCTCGTTACATTAATGCTTATACCCGCCGGCCGTTCGGCAATAATGGACATCAAGAACTCCCTCCATTTCTTAAAACCAAACCGGAGACGTGGTGAGCTTGAGCACGCCTGAGGCAAGACCTATAGTAAGAATTACTAAACTCATTCCTTTATGCTCGATGAATTGAAGGAGTACTCTGACCTTATTTTCAGCTGTCGAAAATGCAACTGAAATGGCCCCATTAGGAACCACCACGCCCTTTTTTAGCGTCATAATTCCCGCTTACAACGCGGCCCATCACATCGTTGATGCGTTAACTTCCGTTCTCGCCCAGACAATCAATAACTACGAGATCATTGTTATAAACGACGGCTCACCGGATACTGCCCAACTTGAAAAGGAGTTAGAGCCATACCTTGCCGACGTCGTTTATATTGCGCGCCCGAATGGCGGTCCTGCTGCCGCACGTAACACTGGGATCAGGGCAGCCAGGGGAGAGTACATCGCATTCCTTGACAGCGACGACCAGTGGGTACCAACCCATTTGGCCCAGATGATGGAGGTTTTGCAACGTGACCCGACTCTTGACCTCGTTTATGGTGATGCTGTGAATTTTGGTGATGTTGCGGAAGAAGGTACTACCACCATGGGGGTTAACCCTTCGGAAGGGCTGGCCACCTTCGAAAGCCTGGTGCTGTGTAAATGCACGGTGGTTGGTTCAACGGTAGTTGCGCGTCGTCAGCGGCTAATCGACGCTGGGCTTTTTGACGAGAGCTTCGTGCACGGCGAGGACTTTGATCTGTGGGTGCGGCTTGCCTACCGCGGAGGGCGTATTGACTATCGGAAGCACATCCACGCCCGACGGCGCATTCACAAAGGTAATCTCACAGTCGACGCCATTGGCTCTTTTGGAGGACAGGCCCGAGCGCTGCGAAAGCTAATGAAGGACTTCGACCTTCCAGAGAGCCTTCGCAAAAAGATGCAAAGAGAAGTGGAAAAGTGTGACGCCGCGATGGCACTTGAGAAGTGTAAGCAACAGCTAGTGGCGAGACGATATGATCAGGCCGTTCTTGAATTGCGGCGGGCTAACGCCTCGTATCGCAGTCCGAAGCTGCAAGTGGTGCTTTATCTCATGCGCACTATGCCCCGACTGGTGCGTCATATGTACCTGAAACAAAAGAATAATGGGACCCGGATGGACTCGAGGTCCGTTTGAGTTCTTCTGAGGTTTGGGAATCGGCTTTTTACAGGATCTCGTTAACTCTCAAGATGTGTGGCATTGCAGGATTCGTTGATCTTTGGGAACGTAAGGCCCGTGCAGTGGAGGACCGTAAAGCGATCCTCGCGCGCATGTGTGGAATCATCAGGCATCGCGGTCCTGATGATCAGGGAGTAATGGTCAAAACAGGCGTCGCGCTGGGAATGCGCCGGCTCTCAATCATCGACCTCGTCAGTGGCAACCAGCCGATGTCCGGTGAAAACGGCTCCGTTACCATTGTCTTCAATGGTGAGATTTACAACTTCCAGGAACTCAAACCAAACCTCGAATCGCGCGGCCACACATTCCACACACATTCTGATACAGAAGCTATCGTTCATGCTTACGAAGAGTTTGGTCCGGAGTGTCTAAAGGATCTCCGAGGTATGTTTGCGTTTGCGATCTGGGATGACAAAGCGCGTACACTTTTCATTGCTCGAGACCGCGCCGGAAAAAAGCCGCTCTATTACACAACTACGCCAAATGGAACATTCGTTTTTGGTTCGGAGCTGAAAGCCCTCCTCGAACATTCAGATGTCGAGCGTGAGATCAATGCCGAGGCTTTGGATGCGTACTTTACGCTGGGTTACGTTCCTGATCCGCTGAGTATTTTCCGCAACATCCAAAAACTACCGCCGGGCCACTACCTGACGTTCATAAACGGCCAGGTCACCGTAAAGCAGTACTGGGATTTTGAGTTTAAGTCAGGAGAATCTCGCAATGAAGACGACTATCTTGACGAGTTGCGTGCTCTGCTCGATGAGTCAGTGCGTCTGCGTTTGATCTCCGATGTTCCGTTAGGGGCCTTCCTTTCCGGTGGTATTGATTCAAGCACGGTGGTTGGCCTGATGGCGCGCAACATGGGCCAACCGGTCAAGACGTTTTCGATTGGATTTCACGAAGACAGTTACAACGAATTGAAGTACGCGCGGCTGACAGCTGAAAGATTTGGCACTGACCATCACGAGTTTTTTGTCACGCCTGATATCTGCGAAGTCGTCGATGAACTGGTCTGGCATTTTGACGAACCGTTTGCGGACTCATCTGCAATTCCTACTTACATGGTGTCGAAGCTCGCGCGCGATCATGTAACTGTCGTACTGTCCGGCGATGGCGGTGACGAACTATTTGCAGGCTACACGCGCTATGCGGTCGAGCGAAAACGAGGAGGTTTTGAACGCTTGCCGAAGCCGTTGCGGGAAGGAGTAATGCGCCCGCTCAGCCAACGACTGCCACATGCTACATGGGGACGCAACTACCTGCACAACGTTTCTTTGGATCCGATTTCGCGGTATTTGGATAGTGTTTCTGTTTTTACCAGCTTGAATAGAAGTTCGCTTTACACGTCTGACTTTTCACGCCAGCTTGGACCAGGTGGGTACGCAGGCGGCCTTTTTAATGAATTAGTTGATAAAGTCAAAACGAATAATCCACTTGACCGTCTTCTTTATCTCGACAGCAAAACGTATCTGCCAGGTGACATACTTACAAAAGTGGATCGGATGAGCATGGCCGTCTCACTCGAGGCGAGAGCGCCACTGCTGGACCACAAGCTCATCGAGTTTGTGACTCGTATTCCTTCATCTCTTAAACTTGCTGGCCTGGAAACAAAACATCTTTTGAAGCGAGCTGTAAAGGACCTGGTGCCTGCGGAGATCCTTCACCGGCCTAAGCAGGGATTTGGTGTGCCGATTCAGGAATGGATCAATCAACAGTTGCGATCGCGCATTCGCGATACTCTCAGCGATGCGCGTACAAGACAACGAGATTACGTTGATTCGCGCTATGTGGATGTGCTGCTGGACGAGCACGAGCGCGGCCGTCGCGATCACTCGATGGCTTTGTGGGCTCTTGTGATGCTCGAGCTATGGCATCGTCAGTTTTTAGATGAACCAGTGCCAAGCCACAAAGAATCACAAGAAGCACAAATGGTAAGTTAAATTATTTGAAGCCCGCCGTTCTCCAACTAATCGACAGTTTCAACCAGGGCGGTTCTGAGCGTCAGGCTTTACAGCTTACGAGACTCTTGTCTGAGAGCGGCCGTTTCAAAGTGCATCTTGCCTGTCTCAGTCCGGAAGGAAGTTTGCGCAACACAATTGAGGACCTTGACCTCGGAGAGATTCCCTCCTTCAGTCTCACCAGCTTTTACGATCAAAACGCAGTAATACAATTGAGACGTTTCGTACGATGCTTGAAGTCTTCTCGCATCGACATTCTTCACACGCACGATTTCTACACGAATGTTTTTGGTATGGCTGGCGGAGCGTTGGCGCGTTTACCAGTGCGTATCGCGTCGATGAGAGAGACCGCAGGTATGCGTAGTGCCGGTCAGAAACAGGTGCAACGAGTAACATACTCTCTAGCGCATCACATCGTAGCCAATTCAAATGCTGTGAGGGAGAAGCTCATAGCCGATGGTACGGGCGCCGAAAAAGTCTCGGTCGTCTACAATGGTTTAGATCTCCGGCGACTGAGCACGAATGCATCGCGTTCGGAGTCACTCTCGCTGCTGGGCTTGCCGGCTGATGAAGTTGTTTCTCGGCGGTTCGTTTCAATAGTTGCAAATATGCGTCACGAGGTTAAGGATTACCCGATGTTTCTGCGGTCAGCGCGACGGGCGAAGGACGCAGTTCCTGACGCGGCTTTCTTGCTTGCAGGCGAGGGTGAGTTGACCGGTTCGTTGCGTGCGCTTGCGCAGGAGTTAGGCATCGAGGACTCCACGTTTTTTCTCGGCCGGTGCGAAAATGTGGCTGAGTTGCTCAGCATTTCCGAGGTATGTGTATTGAGTTCGAAAGCTGAGGGCTTTTCAAACTCTATTCTTGAGTACATGGCGGCTGCACGACCCGTGGTGGTTACCGATGTTGGTGGTGCGCGCGAAGTCGTTACTGAAGGCGAAACTGGTTACCTTGTGCCTTCAGGTGACGATGCAGCGATGGCGGAGCGACTGATTTCGCTGCTGCGCGACCGGGCAAGGGCGCGATTCATGGGGAACAATGGCAAGCGAGTGATAGAAGAGAAGTTTTCGTGCGAATCCCAACTGGCGCGAACCGAAGATCTGTATGATCGATTGCTTGAGCAAAGGTAGTGCCCTGGTTTTAATTCTCTGTGGTTGCACAGAGAAGAACTAAAATATGAGCATGGCTAGCAACTCACAGGCGAAGCTGCGTGTGCTAATTGTTGCGCCGTCGTTTGGAATTCTCGGCGGGCAGTCGGTACAGGCGGCGCGCTTATTTGAACGCTTGAGCAAAGAGCCTTCTCTGGAAGTTGGGTTTTTGCCAATCAATCCTCGCTTGCCTGGCGTTCTTAGCCACCTCCAGAGAATCAAGTATGTTCGTACTGTCGTTACGTCAATCGCCTACGTGTTGAGTTTGCTCTTGCGTGTTTACAAGTACGATGTAATTCACATTTTTTCTGCGTCGTATTTCTCGTTTGTTCTAGCGCCCACTCCTGCAATCCTGATAAGCAAACTCTACCGCCGAAAGACACTGCTCAACTATCACAGCGGTGAAGCGGAAGATCACCTGCAGCGCTGGCGCCGAACTGCAATTCCCACGATTCGCCTGGTTGATTCAGTTATTGTTCCGTCGGAGTATCTGGTCCGCGTCTTTGCTTCGTTCGGACTGAAAGCCACCGCCATTTACAACTTGATAGATACGAGCAGATTTCGTTTTCGCGAACGATCGCGGCTCCGACCGGTCTTTTTGTCGAATCGAAATCTGGAGAGCCATTACGGCGTCGACCGCGTACTGCGAGCGTTCGCGATAATCCAGGAGAAGATTCCTGAGGCAAGCCTGATCATCGCTGGCGATGGAAGCCAGAGCGGTGCACTAAAAGGACTTGCTAAAGACCTGCGCCTGCGAAACACTACGTTCATCGGACAAGTTGATCCCGGTGCCATCGCTGAGGTCTACGACGCCGCTGACATCTTCTTGAACGGTTCTGAAATCGACAACCAACCGCTTTCAATCCTCGAGGCATTTTCCTGCGGACTACCGATCGTGACTACCGATGCCGGCGGGATACCGGATATCGTCCAGGATGGTACCACGGGGATGGTCGTGGAGCGTGGTGATTATGCCGAAATGGCGGCCCGAGCCATCACCCTGCTGAATAATCCTTTATCGGTTAAGCAAATGGTTCAGCAAGGCCGGCTTGAATGCTCGAAATACAGTTGGGAAGCAGTGAGAGTCGCCTGGATGAAAGGCTATCACGGCTTGTTTAACGCCGAGAGCTTTGCGGCTGATGAATCGGAGACGCAAACACAGGCTCCTGGACGCAAGGTCCTGACGAGATGAAGCGCAAGTTCCAAAAGCTTAGCCAGATCAGTTTCGACGAGCTTCGCGTCCGAAGTTCGCAAGCTGTTGCTGCGCTCGCTGAAAGAAAGAACTGGTCCCGCCAGTCAAAACTTATTTCTGACAATGCATTGCTGCGTTTGTTCGACGCTAATCGATTCGAAAAGAGATTGCGCTCGGCTTTGGACCTGCGCGATCACTTTCGATCAAGAACTGGTCCGAAGTTTTTCGCAGCATTTGATAACCCCCGAGTGACTGTTAGCGCACTTCGACGCCGTTGGCCCGCGTCGGAAAAAGAGATCATCGAGCGAGCTGATCGTAACGCGAAAGGTTATTTCGACTTATTGGCCTTCCGCAATCTCAGTTTCGGGACACCGATTGACTGGCATTTGGAACCCATCGCAGGTAAGCGCGCTCCACTTGTTCACTGGAGTCGTTTGAACTACTTGGACCCGGATCTATTCGGCGACAAGAAAATTCTCTGGGAACTCAACAGGCAGCAGTACTTCGTCACGTTGGGCCAGGCGTATTGGCTAACACGTGACGAACGGTATGCGGAGACCTTTGCAGCGCACATCAATTCATGGATGGACCAGAATCCTCCCAAACTGGGCGTGAATTGGGCCAGCAGTCTGGAGGTAGCATTTAGATCGATATCATGGGTCTGGGCGCTTCACTTCTTCAAAAACGCTCTCGCCCTCACGCCGCAGATGTTTGCGCAGATCTGCAAGTTTCTATATCTAAACGCGCGTCATCTGGAAACTTACCTTTCGACCTACTTTAGTCCAAACACACATTTGACAGGTGAGGCCCTGGGTCTCTTTTATCTCGGCATGCTGTTGCCGGAGTTCAAAGCAGCTTCACGATGGCGGAGCACCGGTCTGCAAATCCTCACCGAGCAACTTGCGCGACACGTGCAAGCAGATGGCGTCTATTTTGAGCAATCCAGTTACTACCACCGTTACACTACAGACTTTTATCTGCATCTTTGGATCCTGCTGTCCATTAATGACGAAGCGCCACCGGCTGAGTTGAACGAAAAGCTCCGCTTGCTTCTGGACCATCTCATGTACATCACGCGACCAGATGGTACGACGCCTCTCTTTGGAGATGACGATGGCGGGCAGCTACTAACTCTATCGCATCGCGCGGCCAATGATTTTCGCGCAACGCTTGCTACCGGTGCAGCGCTTTTCGGGCGCTCGGATTACAAGTTTGTTGCGGGAGGTGCTGCAGAAGAAACGTTGTGGCTGCTTGGTCCAGTAGCTCTTGCTGCTCTGGATCAGATGGAAGCGGCCGAGCCGGAAAGACAATCCGTCGCGTTTCCAGTAGGTGGTTATTACGTGATGCGCGATGGTTGGTCTGCCAACTCAAATTATTTGTTGTTTGATTGCGGGCCTCATGGAATCGATAACTGTGGTCATGCGCACGCCGACGCACTCTCGTTTGAACTCGCCGTAAACGGACGAAGCGTCTTTATCGATCCTGGAACTTACACGTATACGGGATCCTCGGAGCTGCGCGACTGGTTTCGCAGTTCGTTTGCGCATAACACTTTGACCGTCGACAACGAGTCGTCATCAGTTTCTGATGGACCATTCTCATGGAAGAGCATTGCGCGTTCCGAGTGTTCTTCCTGGATTACTCAAGAGCGATTTGACTACGTGGTCGCATCACAGGACGGCTTTAGCCGGCTCTCAGAACCCGCCACGCACACCCGATCCATCATCTTTTTCAAGAACAATTACTGGGTTCTGCGCGATCAGGTGGAATTGCTCGGTGACCACCAGCTACAAGCGTGGTTTCATCTTGATGCTCGAGCAGCACAGTTGCACAGCAAGGAAAACACTGTTCGGATTATTAGTGAAAATGGCAACTCGGCTTTCTTACAAATGGCCGTTTTTGCGAGGAATGGAGAGTGGAGAAAGGAACGAGGCTGGGTTTCGCAGTGTTATGGAGAGAAGAAGGAGGCCCCCGTCTTTGCTTTTACTGTTCTGGCCAAGGGTTCCGAAGAGCTAGTAACATTCCTGCTGCCTGAGGTTGCTGGGGCGAGTGCCAAGCCGAGAGTGCGAGAGATCGAGGCATTAAACGGACGCGCGTTTGAAATTGATATCGAAGGTCAGCATGACGTCCTGATGCTGCGAGATCGGATTGCGGACCCAGTACGAGGCTGGATTGAAACTGCGCGTCTTGCATCAGATTTCGATGTTACCTGGGCAAGGTTCGATCGAGAAAGCTCTCGGACGCCGCGGGAGTTGATTGTCATTAATGGCTACACGGTCGAATGTGAAGGTCGGGCACTCTTGACATCTACGAAAAGAATTAGCCACAGATTTACACGGATGAACACGGATCAGTTAAAGCCGTGTTCATCCGTGTAGATGCCTGGCTTCCAGGATAAGTCTTTATGTGCGGTATTAACGGAATAGCATTTTCCACTCGTTCAGGACGCTCCGTGAATAGAACTGTCCTGGAGCAAATGCGCGATGTCATCTCGCATCGGGGACCTGACGACGTAGGAATTTTTGTTGACGCCAATGTTGGTCTGGGTCATCGCCGTCTGAGCATCGTCGACGTAGCCAGTGGTCACCAGCCGATGACCAATGAAAATTGTTCACTTCAGATCACTTACAACGGCGAGATCTACAATCACGCAGATTCTCGAAACAAACTCGAAGCGCGTGGTCACGTGTACCGCACCCACTGCGACACAGAAACAATTCTCCATCTTTACGAAGAACATGGCAACGCCTGCGTCAATTACCTACGCGGTATGTTTGCCTTCGCGATTTGGGACGCAAAGAAAAGAGAACTCTTCATTGCTCGCGATCGACTCGGCGTTAAGCCTCTCTATTACGTTCACTCCAACGATGGCTCGCTCTACTTTGGGTCGGAAATAAAGACCCTTTTTCAAGTAGGCGCAATTACCCCGGAAATCAACTTCGCTGCTTTGCCAGATTACCTTGCCAATCACGCAACATCAGGTGAAGACACTCTCTACAGAGGCGTGAAGCGACTCTTGCCGGGCCACACGCTCACCTGGCGCGACGGCGCGTTAGAGATCAAAAAGTATTGGGACGTAAGTTTCTCAAAAACTGTAGACCAGGGACGAACCGAAAAGGACTACATCGCGGAATGGTATGAACTATTTCGCACCTCCGTGCGACTGCGACTCATGGCCGATGTTCCCCTAGGAATGTTTCTGTCTGGCGGGATCGACTCATCAGCAATTGCAGCCGTCATGAGCGGCATGGTCGAAGAACCGATCAAGACATTCTCGGTCGCCTTTGCTGAGCGGGAAGCGAATGAACTCGCTTACGCACGAATCGTTGCTAACGCCTACAAGACCAACCATCACGAAGTTGTTGTCAGTCCCGAGGAATTCTTTAACGCGTTGCCCAGGCTCGTTTGGCATGAGGATGAACCGCTCGCACATCCATCGAGTGTTGCGCTCTATTTCGTTTCGCTGCTTGCTTCACAGCACGTGAAGGTTGTGTTGACAGGAGAAGGCAGCGATGAGCTACTCGCAGGTTATGGGCGCTATCGCAAGACGATTCTGAATCTTTCACTTGGCAAACGATACACGAGTTTGACTCCAGGCGTCGTTCGCGGCGCCGTGCGTAGCGGAATCAAGGGATTGCCAACCTCCAGAGTGCGACAGAAGCTCTTGCGAAGTTTCCTCGGTCTAGCACCTGATATCGAAAGTATCTATTTCGACAACTTCGCGGTTTTTCCATTGGCGATGCAAGCCGATTTGCTCTCAGACGCAACGTTAGAGCGGATTGGCGGTATAGACCCCTATGCCGGAGTGCGCGCTGCACTGGAAGAAACGGATGCTGAGTCGTTGCTAGATCGATTGCTATACGCAGATATAAAGACTTATCTGCAAGAGTTGCTGATGAAGCAGGATCAAATGAGCATGGCTACTTCGGTGGAGAGTCGCGTACCGTTCTTGGACCACAAGCTCGTTGAGTTTACTTGCAGTTTGCCGGAGAAGTTGAAGCTGCGCGGCGGCACCACCAAATACATTTTGCGCGAGAGCATGAAGGGTGTGTTGCCGGAGGCAATTCTCTCTCGCTCGAAGATGGGCTTTCCAGTTCCAGTCGGTGCGTGGTTCAGAGGCGCTTACCGCTCAATCATCGATGAGTACGTACTGAGCGAGCGAGCTATGTCGCGCGGACTATTCAACGGCGACTTTGTTCGCGATTTGGTGAATCGACATCAAACCGGCGTTGAGAATCACGAGGAGCGATTGTGGGCGCTCGTCAATTTCGAGATCTGGCAGCGGCAGTTTTTTGATGGTGAAGCGTCCCAGGAAGTCTCACCCTTTCAGGAAGAGACAGTTTTGATCGGTTAATAATTGAGGTAGAACCCGGAGGGTTTTTGGCGATCATCTCAGGTGAAATTGGTTATCGGCTCCTGCGTAAACTTGTGAAGGTTTGCCCGGACAATAACGTCACTACAGCTTACGATGGGCTGAGTAAGATGGAAGTATTCTTCGGGCCACAGATCTGGCGCGATCTTACTGATAAAACCGTACTCGACTTCGGTTGTGAAGGCGGCATTGAAGCGATCGATATGGCTAAGCATGGTGTGCGCCGCGTAATTGGATTGGACATACGCGAGGAACCTTTAGCATCGGCCCGGCTGGCCGCCAAAAGAGCAGGCGTCGAGAACTCTTGTGTTTTCACCACCCAAACAGACGAAAAAGTCGACGTGGTTATAAGCCTCGATGCGTTTGAGCACTTTGCTGATCCACCTGCAATCCTCAAGGTGATGAGAAAACTCTTAAAGGACGACGGTTATGTTCTCGCCTGCTTTGGACCAACCTGGTATCACCCACTTGGAGGACACGGGTTTTCAATTTTTCCGTGGTCTCATCTTGTATTCAGTGAGTCTGTGTTAATGCGGTGGTATCGCGAAGACTCAGGTAGACCCGCGTATCATTTTGATGAGGTAGTAGGAGGACTCAACCAACTAACGGTGAAACGTTTTAAGAAGATTGTGGCCCAGAGCGAATTTGAGTTTGAAAGTATAGAACCAGTGCCAATCCGCAAATTGAAGCTTCTCTCAAACAAATGGACACGTGAGTTCACGACCGCTGTCGTGAAATGCAAACTTGTCCCAAAGTCCACTAATCATCTATAGGACCAGCCTGGCGCATCAGACGTGCGGATTCTTTGGCTAAAAACTGAATTGCTTCACCCAGTTGATAAGGGCGGCAAAATCCGCAGTTACAACATGTTAAAGGAACTGAAGCGCGATCATTTCATCACGTATTTGGCCCTCGACGATGGTTCAGCCGATGTCTCGGCACGTGAGCAGGCTCAGGAATATTGTCATGAACTAGTTTGCGTGCCGCACCATCAGCGCGAGAAATTCTCCAAAGCCTTTTATGCGGAACTGCTTTTCAATTTGGTGTCTAGTTTTCCCTATGCGATCGAGAAGTACGAGTCTGCTTCGATGCGGAGACAAATCTTTGAACGTGCGAACCAGGAGACATTTGACGTTTTAATCTGCGACTTCCTGGCGCCCGCGATAAACGTGCCTCGCGATTTGTCGTGCCCTTCAATTCTCTTCCAGCACAATGTCGAAGCGATGATCTGGAAGCGACATTTCGAAGTACAAAGTAATCCAATCAAGAAAATCTATCTACGACAGCAATGGCGGAAGATGGAAAGATTTGAAAGGGAGATGTGCCAACGCTTTGATACAGTGATTGCGGTCTCGAAGGAAGACTCTAATCAAATCCGCGAGGAGTATTCGGTCGATGCGGTGTTTGAAGTGCCGACGGGAGTTGACATAGATTTTTTCACGCCTACCGGCAGGGAAGTGATCGAGAAACACAACGTGGTGTTTACTGGCTCGATGGATTGGTTGCCCAATGAAGATGCGATTCACTACTACACTGATCAAATTTTACCGGTGATTCGACGTTCGCTCCCCAACGTTACGCTAACAGTCGTTGGTCGAAATCCGTACCCGGGCTTGCTCGAGCTGAGTCGAAAAGATGCTGCGATCGTGGTTACCGGCCGCGTAGAAGATGTTAGGCCGTACATGGAGCGCGCAGCCGCTTATGTTGTGCCGCTGCGGATCGGCGGTGGTACCCGTCTAAAAATTTTTGAAGCAATGGCAATGGAGAAAGCTATTGTATCCACCAGCGTCGGCACTGAAGGACTGCCGGTCACACATGGAAAAGAACTTTTTATTGCAGACACTCCAGAGGCATTTGCCGCGGCAGTCGTCGATCTACTCAAGAATGGGCCGTTGGCAAGAAAGATGGGCCAACACGCCAGGCAGGCAGTAAGTGAAAAATTCGGATGGAATGGAGTAGCAAAGCGCTTCGCTGAGATTTGTGAAGTTACGATTCGAGATCATCACACTTCTCAAGTCGCAAACAGTGTTGATGTCAGACGTCAACAACAAACGGCAGTTTGAGAAGCCCATGTCAGTTCGAGCGGTAGAGTCAAAGACAGAATGGGCCACGGAATCGTCTCTCCGCGAAGGGTTCGAGAGCGTGTCGGTTGTGATCCCCTGCTACAACGAGGAGCGTTTTATCGGCAAGGCGCTCGAGCAGCTCGCGGACCAGTTCGAGTCAGATCGCTATGAAATCATCGTCGTTGATGGTTTGTCCGAAGATCGCACTCGTGCGGTGATTGATGAATTCAAAACGCGACGACCTGACTTGCCGGTAATTCTCGTTGACAACCCCGCCCGCAACATTCCGACGGCCTTGAATCTCGGCATCGCTGCTGCGAGAGGAAATATCATCGCGCGCATGGATGCTCATGCGGTTCCGTCTAACGGATATATTCGCCGCTGCGTTGAAGTTCTGCGATCGGGCACAGCCGGAGCTGTGGGAATGCCGTGCATGGTGAGAGCAGGTGCTGACACACTTGTCGCACGAGGGATCGCCGCGGCCGTTTCGCATCCTTTTGGAATAGGTGATGCCAAATACCGGCTAGGCTCCAGTGGTCCACCACAAGAGGCCGTTGATACAGTAGCTTTTGCGTGCTTCAGGAAGTCGTTATGGAAAGAGCTCGGAGGATACAACGAATCGCTTCATACGAACGAGGATTACGATTTCAACTACCGTGTGAGACAGTCCGGCCGGCAGGTAATTCTGGACCGCGCCGGCCATTGCGACTATTTTGCTCGTACGACGTTAAAGGCATTGGCATCGCAGTACGTGCGGTATGGCGGCTGGAAAGCGGAGATGATTCGTCTCCATCCTCGCTCGACTAAACTCCGGCATCTCGTTGCTCCGCTTTTTGTCATTTCCATCCTGGTTCTCGGAATCATTGGAATATTTTGGAAGCCGGCGTGGTGGTTACTACTCGTTGAAGTCGTAACGTATCTTTTTTGCGCTCTCCTGGCTGGATCGCAAGCCTCAAACCGGTCGAGCAAAAATTTTGCAATGGTTCTTGTGATGCCCTTGATTTTCGCAACGATTCACTTGACGTGGGGCTCTAGTTTTCTAGTTCGATTATTGAATCTATCAAGCAAATAATTCGCTGCTTATGAAACTCAGCATCTTCGGTCTCGGCTATGTCGGTTGTGTTTCCGCGGCGTGCTTCGCGAAGGAAGGTCACACGGTAATAGGCGTTGACGTCAATGCCAACAAGGCCCAGATGATTAACGTGGGCAGCAGTCCGATTGTCGAAGTTGGAATTGGACCATTGCTTGATGAGGTTGTGAAGTCGAATCGTCTGACGGCGACAACCGATTCAGCGGCAGCCGTTCGTGGTTCCGACGTTTCGCTGGTCTGCGTAGGTACTCCAAGCAATCCAAACGGCAGTTTAGACCTTCGTTACGTAACGCGCGTTTGCGAAGAGATCGGTGCTGCGCTGAAAAGTAAGAATGAGCGCCACGTAGTCGTACTACGAAGCACGATGCTGCCTGGAACAATCGAGAGCGTAGTAATTCCGACGCTGGAAAAGTATTCAGAAAAACAAGCAGGCAAGGATTTTGGAGTCTGTATTAATCCAGAGTTCCTGCGTGAAGGTTCCTCGTTGAAAGACTTCTATGCGCCACCCTTCACATTAATCGGAGCAGACGATACGGATACAACCGATATCGTACGCGCACTGTACAACGGTATTGATGCGCCCGTCATTGCGACGTCGGTAAAGACCGCGGAGATGGTCAAGTATGTATGCAACTGTTTTCATGCGCTGAAGGTTAGTTTTGCGAATGAGATCGGAAATATCTGCAAGGCAGTGGGTGTCGATAGCCATGAGGTGATGGATATCTTTTGCCGGGATACAAAGCTGAATCTTTCTGCTTACTATCTCAAACCCGGATTTGCATTTGGCGGTTCGTGTTTGCCGAAGGACTTGCGCGCAATCAATTACAAGGCGAAACAGGTCGACGTTGAGGTGCCGGTTTTGTCCGCCATTCTTCCCAGCAACAGACAGCAGATCGAACGCGCAGTTGAATTGGTGCTGGCTACCGGCAAGAAACGTGTTGGCATCCTTGGTTTCAGTTTCAAAGCGGGCACTGATGACCTACGTGAATCGCCGATGGTTACCTTAATCGAGACGCTCATCGGGAAAGGACTTCAGCTCAGTATTTATGATCGCGATGTTTCACTAGCCCGGCTCTTTGGCGCCAACAAGGAATACATCGAACGTCAGATCCCGCATATCGCACAGCTCATGCGCGCGAACATGGAAGAGGTACTTGATTTCGCAGAGATCTTAGTCGTAGGTAACAAGGCTGAAGAGTTTAAGGAGATCGAAAGGAAACAGAAGGAAGACCAAGTAGTAATCGACCTGGTGAGATTGTTCAAGAAGACTTCAGACGATAGCTACCAGGGCATTTGCTGGTAGCCACAAAGAATCACAAAAAGCACAAATGCCTAAGCTAAATCGTTTGTGGAACTGGCGACGACTACTCGTCGCTTTTTTGCTACTGGTTCTCTTATGGCTAATGGCATGGCTTGGCGCTCGTTGGCTGATTGTCAGCGCTCCGCTCGAAAGGGCGGATGCGATCGTAATTCTCAGTGGCTCCTCAACTCTGTCTGAGCGCGTGCAGCACGCGGCCCGATTGTATTCTCAACAACGTTCGCAAAAAATACTTCTCACCACCGACAATCGACAGGGAGGCTGGTCGGCGCCCGAACAGCGCAACCCGTATTTCGACGAGATAGCGGTCAAAGAGTTGAGTAAGTTAGGAGTTCCTTCGGAACACGTTGAGGTAGTTAGACCGTCGGTCAATAGCACGTGGGACGAAGCCGTGCTCCTTAGCGAGTACTCAAAAACTCAGCACTTGCGGTCTATCCTGATTGTTACCTCGTCTTACCATTCAAGACGCGCTTTGTGGACTTTTCGTACTCTCTTTCGCGATGGCAACACGCAAGTTGGACTTGATCCCGTAGAGACGGGAATTCAAACACCGCCTCCGGCAACGTGGTGGTTGCACGCACGTGGTTGGCAACTCGTCCTGGTTGAGTATTTGAAGCTAATCTACTATCTTTGCCGCAGCCTTTATAATAAATAAGTCTCACAGAAATGGTAAAAGCCCCCAATTCGAAGTTAGCTCTTAAATAGTCGACGAATTATTGGGCCTGGACTTTATGCGAATTGCCACCACAAATCCTGCAAAGCTGCACAAAATTCTGGTATTAGTGTCGGTTTTGATGCTTTTCGGCCTGACGGAGAGAACGGCGACGGCGGATCCATTGGTTTTTAGCAATGTGTCCGTGTTTCAGAATAACGATACGACCACGGTCGACCTATTCTCCAATCCTGGTACCACACTTCTCGGCTCAAATCTCACCTTCAGCATCGATCTCACTGGCGCGCTGGGAATGGGCGCCATCGACACATTGAGAATCACTTATAGCGAGTTGGGGCGTTCGCCCGTCGTTCAGGATTTTCAAATTCCATTATTTGGCACCGTACAACCTCCATTCACGCTCTTGTTTTCAGTTTTCTCACCGGGCTCCAACCTCCTCGGAGTACCCGCAACACTCACCATAGATCTACTGAATAGTTTTCCCGATTTTATTATCCCTGGTGGTCCCAACCAGGGCCAGGCAGTTAACGCCTATAACTACTCCTTCAACGTTGCACAGCCAGTACCCGAGCCTGCAACGCTGCTGGTGATGGCTAGCGCCTTGGCTGCGCTGGGTATGCGAGTTCGACGGCGAAACTGAATAGATTAAAGAGGTATGAGGTTTTCCGCGCGAATAGCTGCTGGCGTGTCAAGTACCCCGTAAGAAATGTCAACGCTTGTTTCTTCGAAGATCGAACAGCCCGCGGAGCTAACGCTAATGGAGCATGTCGAGCGTGCTGACAATTCTGCAATCCCCAAATTGCTTGCTGTTTCCTATTCATATCCACCCAAACAAGAACCTCGGGCCATCCAGGTATCACGGCTCCTGAAACACTTGAGCGCTTCCACCGTCTTGGTTTGTGAAGGCAATCACGATGGAAAAAGCGCTGAGTCCAGTGGATTCGGAGATATGGAGTCTTTTCTCAAGACAACACTGCGTGTACCCTTTTCCATGTCTCCAGGCCGAGATTTGTTAAGGCGTTTTTCCAATCGAGTCTATTTACCAATATGGTCGAGAACACCCGATCATCTTGGTCCATGGAAAAAGTCGGTGCTCAAGACAATCGATCGTTTCATCAGCACAGAGGCTTATCAGCCTGATGTATTAGTCACGTTTGCGTTTCCTCTGATTGACAACATTATCGGGCTGGAGCTAAAGCGTCGTTTTGAACTTCCGTGGCTCGCGCACTTCAGTGATCCTTGGGTTCAAAGTCCATTTAGAATCGACGATCGATTGACAAGAGCGCTAAATGCGCGGCTGGAGCACAGCGTGATCGAACATGCGGATCGCCTCGTCTTTACTTCGAGTGAAACGGCAGCGTTGGTTATGGAGAAGTACCGGCCGGCTCTCCGTTCAAAAGTAAGAATTGTTCCCCACGCATACGAGCCGGATCTCTTTACGAATGTTCCAAACAGGAGTAACGGCCGGCTTATTATTCGTTACCTCGGGGGTCTGTACCTGACCCGCATGCCAAAGCCGCTGTTTCAAGCGCTCGAGATCTTGTCGTTAACGGAGCCCGAATTGTTGAGCCGGTTCCGTTTCGAAATTGTGGGCGATGTTTACGGGTTAGACGTGGAACAGATGGGCCTCTCCAAATTACCAGAAGGTCTGGTCGTATTCCGGCCTCGTGTGAATTATTCTGAGAGCCTTTCGATGATGACCTCAGCGTCGGGTCTGATGGTAATAGATGCCCCCGTCCCCCAAAATACTGAGAGCGTGTTTCTTCCGTCGAAATTGATTGAATACGTTGGTGCAGATCGACCCATAATCGGGATAACACCGCCAGGAACCGCAGCATATTTGATCTCAAGGTTGGGTGGATGGGTCGCCGACCCGGGATCGGCTGATCAGGTCGCTGAAGTCGTGCGACAATTCCTCTCGTTTGTGTGGGAGCGAAGAGATGATCTGGTTACAGGATGGGGTCGGCCGGAAGTGCGTGAGGAATTCGAAGCTAAGGCAGTCGCCGCCAGATTCCAACAAGTATTGACGGAGCTCATGTAGTGGCCGCTGTTTCTATGGCAACGCAGGAACAAAACATACGCAAATTAAACAAGCACGCGGCGGAAACAGCCAGAGGCGAGCGGTTTGAATTTGGCAAGAATTGGAATCAATTCCTCGAGCTCCTTGATGCGAACCGAATAAAGGAAGCTGAAGCGTCTCTGAAAGAGATGCTGGCCGTAGATTCTTTGGAAGGGCTCAGCTTCATTGACGTCGGATCGGGGAGTGGTCTGTTTAGTCTTGCGGCGCGGAGTCTGGGAGCGCGAGTGCATTCATTCGACTACGATCCACAATCAGTTGCCTGCACCGCTGAGCTTAGGAAGCGTTACTTTCTGAATGACGACCAATGGAAGGTAGAGGAAGCTTCAATTCTTGACCAGGCATACCTGGAGTCGCTTGGAACTTTTGATGTCGTTTATTCGTGGGGCGTGCTCCACCACACTGGCCAAATGTGGCAGGCGCTCGAAAACGTTCATCGACTTGTGGCTCCCGGGGGTAAACTCTTTATCGCACTGTATAATGACACCGGCAGCCAAAGCTCACGCTGGAAGTGGTTGAAAAAAACGTACAACCGGTTACCTGGCGTTCTGAGGGTGCCTTTCACGCTCATTGTGATCGCACCTGACGAACTGAAGTCGCTGGCCCGCTCAGTGTTGACTTTGAACATAGGTTCGTATTTCCGATCGTGGTCGCAATACGATCGCCGGCGGGGAATGAATCGTTGGCGCGATATAGTGGATTGGGTAGGGGGTTACCCGTACGAGGTTTCAACTCCAGATGAGATCTTCGACTTCTTTACAGCACGAGGATTCATTCTTACGAAGCTGAATTGCGGGCGCGTGGGTCTCGGGTGCAATCAATTTGTTTTTAGCCGAAAGCAATGCACGTAACTGATAAGAGTGACCCAAGGTCTGATGCACCCCCTCCGAATGATGTCCAGAGGGATAGCGACCGGAAGGCTCTTAGCTCAAGACGATTGAAAGTATTCATTACGGTTGCGATTGTTGTCGGCTTCGTTGGTATTTGCCTGTTCCTCGCAGTAGCACAAAGACGACGTGATGCGCAGCCGACCACTCGTGAACGGCGTGTCTCGAACTCCTCAACGATCCAACTAAAGGCGGGCGATAATCTACAGGCGGCGATAGAAAACGCTCGTTATGGTGACGTGATTGTCTTGGAGGCGGGCGCCACTTACAAGGGTCCTATTATCCTTCCATTTAAAGACAGTACACCTGGGAGCGACCAGTACATTACGATCACAACCTCGAATCTCCACGGTATCCCGGCAGAAAACGATAGAGTAAATCCGCAGATCCATGCTAAGGCAATGCCGAAGATTGTGGGTCCGGATGCTTCAGTGGCTATAGCGACTGCCGATCGTGCGCATCATTATAAGTTCGTGGGTATTGAGTTTTTACCTGCTGCAGATTCCAAGTATCTCTACAATCTCATCGATCTTGGAAAAAGCGAATACAAGTCCTTAACTCAGTTCCCACACCACCTAACCTTCGATCGCTGTTACATACGTTCCACTGGACTTAATAAAGCCAGACGAGGCTTTGGTCTGAATAGTGGAGATACCACGATTACCAACTCCTACATTTCAGGTTTCGCTGGTGCAGAAGACGAAACACAGGGAATTTGCGGCTGGAATGGACCTGGACCATTTCATATCGTCAACAATTACATTGAAGGCGGCGGGCAGAATATTATGTTCGGAGGTGCCGATCCCGCCGTGCAAGATCTGGTTCCTTCGAATATAGAGATTCGTCGGAACTTCTTGTACAAGCCGCGGGAGTGGTTTGGACGTGCGACGATAAAAGCAGTCATCGAGTTAAAGAATGCCCGCAATGTAATTATCGATGGAAATGTGCTTGAGTCGGGTGGGCTTGTCGGTGCTTTTGTTCTGACAGTGCGCAACCAGAGCGGCACGGCGCCATGGAGTACGCTCGAGGACATCGCTATCACAAATAACATTGTTCGTCATTCCGCTGCTGGATTTAGCATTCTTGGGAGAGACAATTACAACAAGAGTCAACAAGCGAAGCGCATTCGTATCGCCAACAACTTATTGGTAGATATCGTACCCGACTATTCCGCGGTCTTCATGGCGGGTTGTTGCGCAGACACACTTACCGTCGAAAACAACACAGTGCAGCACACTGGCAATATTATGACCTGCTATGGGACACCTACATCAAATTTCAGTTTTCGTAACAACATCATTCAATACAACGAGTACGGGCTCTACTGTGAGCCTAATATGCTCTCCGCCGGTTCACGCGGGAATATCATAGTCGATAATAATGGAGTCATTGCCACTCACGGTTTTCCGGCTACTATCCCGAAAGGTAATCTGGTTGTGAGTTCATTTAATGAGGTGGGCTTGGTTGACTTCACACGCGGAGACTGGCGCCTTTCGCCCGGGAGCAAGTTCAAACGAAAAGGAGTCGATGGCGCAAATCCTGGAGTTGACTTTAATGCCCTCGCTGCTGCCGTCGCACCTTCCGACGTTGAGCCACCCTACTTTGGAAAGAAGCGGGAATAGCCACAAAGAGGCACAAAGAGCACAACAGAGGATGCGTGATCTTGTTAAGAGACTGGCCAGACGATCCAAGACTGCCATAATAATCTACAAGCTCTTTGATAACCGCCGGCTTAGAAAACGTGTTGAGTCGGGTGACATTGAGACCATCCATGGATCGACTCACCTCAACCGTAGCGTGACGAATAGCCTCGCCTACATCGAAAAGCAATTTGCAGACTACATCAAGTACGCCGGTCTTTCTCACGATTATCTGAAGGGCAGACACATCCTGGAGCTTGGACCAGGAGACAATTTCGGTGTGGCGTTAAAGTTCCTCGCAGCCGGTGCCGCTTCAGTGGTGTGTCTTGATAGATTCTATTCGAAGCGGAACACGGAGCATGAACGAGCGATTTACAAGGCTTTGAGAGAGAGCCTAAGTGCTGAAGAAAAGAATCGATTCGATCAGGCAGTTAGCCTTACTGACAACGTTCAGTTCAATCCGCAAAAGTTGCAGAGTATTTATGGTGCCAGTCTGGAGGCATTTGGTGACAAACTCGCGCCATCTGAAAAGTTTGATCTGATCCTTTCTTGCGCAGTGTTGGAGGAAATCTACGATCCCGATCCAGTGTTCGCGGCCATGGATAGATTGTTGGCACCTGGTGGTAGCCTGGTCCATACAATCGATCTCGGCGATTACGGAATGTTTCGCGATCAGGGAATGCATCCGTTGACTTTCCTGACAATCTCCGAGCCAATCTACAGGCGAATGGCGTCAGATTCAGGATTGCCGAACCGAAAACGTTTGGGTTACTACGTTCAGAAGATGAAGGAGTTTGGGTATCAGTCGAAATTCTTTGTAACCAGTGTACTTCCGACGGGTCGATTGGAGCCTGCGGCGGAGTATGCTCCTGGAAGATTCGAGCACGACTCAAACGTCCGCTTAGTGAACGAGATTCGAAGCAAGCTCGCTAATGATTTCAAGAATCTGGGTGAGGAAGAGTTGCTGATCGAAGGAGTGCTGTTGGTCGCGCGGAAATCTCTATGAATCAACACCACGACGACGCAACGTATCTCCAGAAACTGCGGTGGTCCATCCCGTGGTTGTTGAGGTACCCGTTCTGGCGGGCTAATGAATTTGCGCGCAGGATCTCTGAACCGATAGGCCAAACACACGTGATCTTTTTGGTGGCAAATCATTGGGAACCAGGTACAGGAGCGCAAGCCATTCCACGCGTAGAGAAGTGGATGGAGCTGGCGCGCGAAACCGGCAATGCTTTACGCGATCGCGATGGGATGCCTTTTCGGCACACCAATTTTTATCCGGCAGAGCAATATGATCGTCCACTGCTGGAAATGCTCTCTGAACTTCAGGCCGAAGGATTCGGTGAGGTCGAAATTCACCTGCATCACGGCGTTGACAAGCCTGATACTGCTGAGAATACTCGGCGTATACTCGAAGAATTTCGCGATATTTTAGCGGAAGAACACAAATGCCTTTCCAGAGAAGCTCCAACGTCTCCGGTTAAGTATGCGTTCGTTCACGGTAACTGGGCGCTTGCAAATTCCGCTGGTGGTCGTTGGTGTGGTGTCGATTCTGAAATGAAGATTCTTGCAGAGACGGGCTGCTACGCAGATTTGACCTTACCTTCAGTACCGCACCAATCGCAGGTTAGTCGTATCAACGCGATCTACACTTGTGGTTATCCACTTGATCAAAGAAAGCCTCATCGCTCAGGGCCGAACGTTGCCACAGGCAAAGAGCCTGCGCTCCCGATAATTCTCGAAGGCCCACTGGTATTTGATTGGACCCGTCGAATTCACTCTTTACCTGTGCCGCGAGTTGATGACGGTGCTCTCGCGCAGAATTATCCTTTGAGCCTTGATAGATTCAATCGCTGGCGCAGCGCGCGGATCACTGTCGCGGGCCGGGCTGATTGGGTTTTCGTGAAGCTGTACAGCCACGGCTTCTTCGACTGGGACCAGGACGCGATGATAGGCGCTCAGATACGTCGCTTCATGAACGAAGTGCTTGAATTATCCGAAAAGACTCGGGAATTCTCAGTGTATTTTGCCACCGCGCGCGAGGCATTCAATATGGTAAGCGCTGCGGTTGATGGGCATTCCGGCTCGCCCGGAGGTTATCGTGACTATAAGCTGCGTCAAATCATGCACATGGGATCTGAGGCCCAAAGCCATAAAGAGGCAGAAATGGTTTTGTAAAATCGTTTGCCTTTTGTGATTCTTTGCGGCTCTGGGATGTTGAGGGATTTGGTCGTATTATCCTTTTTGGCGGTATTTTTTAAGGATTGGAGATGAGACCGACGAGAGAATTCGTCACAGAGAATCAGTTTCCGTCAACCGTACCATCATCAGATGCGTCGAGTGGTGTGGTAGGAGAACTCTGTAAAGAGCTCGATCACAGTGGCATTGTTTTATTACCGCGTCTCATCACTGATGAACAGTTGAAGGCAATGCAAGTCGCCTTCGAGGTGAGACTACAACGGCTCCGATGGAATAACTTCGATGGTTACGAAAAGAGCGAACCTTATCGCCACATGATCGAAGATGTTTTACTGCTGGAGCAGGGCTTTCTCGACGTCGCTATTCATCCAATTGTAAAAGCAGTCATTAAGGCATACTTGGGCAGCGATGCGGAACTGACTGAAGCGCGTGGTTGGAGATCGTTGCCTACCAAGAGAGATTTTCACGGCTGGCATGGCGATGCGTGGTATGACCAGGAAACGACGACCGATATTCCCAGGGAATTGAAGTTAGCATTTTATTTGACTGACGTTCGGAGTGGAGCCTTCAATTACATGCGCGGCAGCCATCGTAAGCAACATCCGCGGCCCGTCCCGAACGTGGAATTAAAAAACCTCGCTTCCGCGGACGTCGTAGAAATGATGGGTCCTGCGGGGACTGCTTTCATGTTTGACACTTCCGGCATTCACCGCCAGGGCGTTCCAATGCTGGAGCGACGTCACGCGGTTTTCTTCAACTATCACGATCCCCAGGTAGAATTGAAGCAAGATGACCGCAAATTCAATCGGTATCACCCGTTGTTACTTAACGCCGCATTCCTCGGAGATTTGTCGCCAGACGATCAAAAACTGCTCGGATTTGGAAACAAGATCAACTTCATTCCCGGTTATGTAAGACCCGCCAAACCACCGTTTCTCTACAACGCTTTCGTTGCGACTTTGAATTTACAGTTGCGCGCAAAGAGTCTGCGCGAGCGAATTGCCGCGAAACTAAATCAGATGCGCAGTCGCAAATGAAAAGTCAGTCGCCGGTGATTGCTCCTCCACTCCAAACATAAGGCCACACTTCCTGATGCCCACCGTCGTTTCAGTCTTCGGAGTTCAACCTATGAGGATTGGTGGCACTGAGACATTCGCCCGTGAGTTATCAGTGCAACTGGGTCGGCACGGATGGAAGAGCGTGCTGTGCTTTGAATCGAAACCGCCTAAAGACGTAGCGAATTTTTTGAATCTACCTAACGTTAGTCTTGAAGTCCTTAAAGACTCAATCGATTTCAACTGGACCGCGACCAAACAACTTGCGAGCATATTGCGACGTTACCGTGCCGATATTCTGCATCTGCATTTCACTGGTTTCGTCGGAGTATTTCCCTGGCTGGCCCAGGTCTTATCAGTTAAGAAAGTCTTCTTTACCGATCACTCATCGCGGCCGGAAAACTATGTGCTTGCGCGCGCGCCATTCTGGAAGCGATCCCTGGTCCACTTGATTAATTATCCGATTACGAAGGTGATTTGTGTCAGCAAGTATGGTTGCTACTGCGCGAAGACGCTTGACCTGCTTCCGAGGAATCGTTACCAGTTGGTTTATAACGGCGTGGATTTAACACGAGTAAACGCTGATTGCGTGCGTGGCGCCGAATTTCGGCGACGTTTCAACATTTCAGATAATAAGAAAATCATCGTGCAGGTTAGTTGGATTATTCCTGAAAAGGGAATTGCTGACCTGGTGGATGTGGCTGGACTAGTCACTGCGAAACGCACCGATACGCAGTTCGTGATTGTTGGAGATGGACCTTTTCGAGAGCACTATACGAAACAGGCCAACGACCTGGGGCTCAGTAATAATGTGACGTGGACTGGATTGATGAAAGATCCATTCGGCGAAGGTGTGTATGATGCCGCCGATATTGTTTGTCAACTCTCGCGCTGGGAAGAAGTCTTTGGATGGATGATCTCGGAAGCGATGGCATTTGGCAAACCAGTAGTTGCAACGCGTGTTGGTGGGATACCGGAATTGATTGACGATGGCCAGACGGGCTTTCTTGTAGATCGAGGCGACGTGAATGCTGTTGCGGAAAGAGTTCTAAGATTGCTTGATGATAGAGAACTACGTAAGACATTGGGGTATGCGGGACGTCAGAAAACTGAAACGAAATTCAATCTGCAAACGAATGTCGGAGAGTTGCTTCGCGTCTACGACATTTGAACGGTACGGACTTTAGGAATGAATGATCCGAGAGAAGGGTTCGCCTTAATATTAGACTCGGCCCCGCGTACTTGGACCAGCCAGGAAGACCGGCATTTATTGCTTTGTCGCGAACTCGTGGCTCGTGGAGTTAGACCAGTTATTATTTTTTCCGCACCGCTCAAAGCAGACTTCATGAAAGAGTTTAGCGAGGCTGGAGCGGTGGTTCGTGACATTAACTATCAAAAGGGACTACTCAATTTTTATCGAGAACTAAATCAGATCGTAGCTGAGAACAAGGTTACGATTGTACATATCATCTTCTTCGATTACTTCAGTCCGTTAGCTTGGATAGTTCGGGCTACGGGAATCAAGCAGATTATCTATGAAATGCAGAACAGTGGGACGTTTCGTGCCACATCCTGGAAGAAAGTCCTGTTGCGCGTTCGGACCAGGCTTATGACCGCTCCCCTGTCGCTGGTAATCGCTATTTCAGAGTTCGTTAAAGAACAATTGGTAAAGGCAGGCGTACCAAACGAAAAAATCGTGGTTCGGTATCTTGGAGTAGATAATAAGAGGTTTACGCCTGATCCATCGGCAAAGAAGGAATGGATGGAGAGGTTTCACATTCGCTCCGACGAGTTAATCCTCAGTACTGTTTCTTATCTCCGGCCATTTAAAAATCCCCAGGTATTAGTTCAGGCATGCAAGGAGTTGAAAGCCAGGAGGATGCCTTTCCGTTTATTTGTTGGCGGGGACGGCGAGATGCTCACAAGTCTGAAGGAGCAGAGTAAGAAACTTCATGTCGAGGAGCATATCCATTGGCTTGGCAATGTCGCCGACCCCAAGCGTTTGTTTCAGGCCTCAGACATTTTCTTGCTTGCCTCAACTGGGGAGGCATTCGGGCTTGTCTTAACGGAGGCGATGGCGTGCGGAGTCCCGGTGGTAGGCAGCAGAAGCGGTTCTCTTCCGGAAGTGGTTAAGGATCGTGATGCTGGAATTCTCTTTGAGCCACTTAATAGCGATGCGCTATGTGATGCGATTGAGGAACTCGCTACGAATGTTGAGGGCCGCCGTCACATGGGTGATCGAGCTTTGGATCGTGTTCGTGAATACTTCACGGTGGAAAGAGCAGTACAAAATACTCTTCAGCTTTACGAAACGTTGAGGCAACCAAATCCAAGTTGATGTCCGCGGATCCACACGTCCAAAGGAATACAGTGAAAAACGTTGTCTTGGCCAAGCTGAGACAGCATTTGCCTTTTTTAGCTCTGAGTTTATTACTGGTAGCTCCAGCCGTTTGGCCCTATTTCACTCATTACTATGTAAAAAGAGATAGTTTAGTAGCGACCGGCTTTATTCATCCGGATATGCCGTCGTACATGGCAAATGCTCGCGAGCACTTTGATTCAGGACACTTTCGTTTTACATATGGTAATCCAGCTAGCGCTTCATACAACTCGCCACGGATCTATTTTCAGCTATTCCTGTTTCTTCTTGCAGTTGTATTGAGAGTAACTGGCCTCGACCCCGGCGTCGTCTTCATGTTGGTCGGGCTTGTTGCTGCTGTTGCTTGCGTGAGAGTGGCAATAGCACTGTATCGCAAAATAATCGGCCTGGAATCATGGCCGAAAAGATTTGGACTGGTTCTTTTTTGTTGGGGCGGAGGCTTGTTGGCCTTCGCCGGAATTGCTTACAAAGTCGTTACCCATGATGCGAAGAGTAGAATCTTTCGATTCGATCCAGCGGAAGGATGGTGGTTTCTCAACTTTGGCCGAAACCTCATTTTCCCAACGGAAGCTTTTTATCACGCCCTTTTCCTGGGCTGCATCCTGTGTTTGGTGAGCCATCGATATATCGCAGCGCTTGTCCTCGCATTCCTGGTTTCATTGAGCCATCCGTTTACTGGGATCGAACTTATTGCGATTTTGCTTGCATGGACCATCGTCGAACTTTACTTCCTAAAGAACAAAGCTATCCCAAACTACTTTTTCATCGGATGCCTTGGTCTGATCGTGTGGCACGTGGGGTATTACATACTTTTTCTCAACTCCTTTCCCGAACACTACACCATGTTTTCAGAATGGTCACTTCCGTGGTTGCTGCAAGCGGAGAATTTTATTCCCGCTTATGCGCTCGTGGGTGGTCTTACGGTTTGGCGACTGCGAGACAGCCGTTTGGCTCAGGCCGTCCTTCAGGATCCGGTGAATCGGCTGTTTCTAATTTGGTTTCTGGTAGCGTTCGGCTTGTCAAATCATGAGTTTGCCATACAGCCTAGACAACCGCTCCATTTCACACGTGGATATTGCTGGATTCCATTGTTCTTCTTGGCTGTACCTGTATTGATTGTTGCATTTGAGCGACTTTTGCAATTTAAGTTTCGCGTTGCCGGTTTTATCGGTTGTTTGCTCATCGGAGGCGTGTTACTGTCCGACAACCTTCTGTGGTTGGGTTCTTTTGCGAAGAGGGACGATCAGGGGGTACGGCTTACTCGCGATGCGGCTCAGGTAATCGCCTGGTTCAATTCTCCAGAGAACAGGGGCTTCATAGTGGTGAGCCGAGATGCGGAAATCGGACACATGACCTTGGTTTACACGCCTTTGCGCGCTTGGCTCTCTCATTGGGAGACGCCCGAGCGAGTCCAGCGACAGGCGGAAGTCGATGCTTTTTTCGACCGCGGAGAGTTTCTCGATCGATGGCGGCCGCTGCCGCTGCTTTTTGTGCAGCAAAAGACCAATCCTGAGAGCCCTTTGAAGGTCCAGAACGCAGTAGTCGGCAGTCTAGTTTTCCAAAACTCCACTTATGCGGTTTTTCGCCACCCTGGAATGGTCCCAGTGGGGCCATAGCTCCCGGATTTTTTGGTTGACAACCCAGGCAGCAAAGGTGCTAAACTTCGTTTGACGAGTTTTAACTAGGTCTTTGTATTGATTTAAAGATTGCAACACGATAAAGGCAAACCTGCTGTGAAGTAGGGACGCAAAGCTAAGAGTCTTCCGCGCATTTTAGGAAGATGGTCTGGTTGCCGAAGGCGCGATCCGAGAGTGTTTCGGCCTTAGGCTCACAGCTCAAGGCTCTTACTGCCGCAATTGCCGTGTGTGCAATTTGATCGGTCAATCTCTCCGGTTACTGCTTTCCCAACGCCCGACATAGTAAACCCCGACAAGAGTCGCTTGGGCTGCCTTTTTCCCTGCGATCAACCTAAGTTCGCCTGATCATTTCTCTGCGGAGGAATGAAAAGGGATTGGTCTGCCCCTGCACTGACGGGTCTGTCCGTCTTGTATGGCTTCCTCACCTCGATGGTTTTCGAAGTTGTTAGCCGGAAGCTGACCGAAACAAAAACATTGATGGAGTGAGGAAAAGATGACTCTCCCAAGTACTTCTAGCTGCGGTAGAAGTCTGCGTAGATGTTTTGCAGTTACTTTGTTCGTCCTGTTAATTCCGTTCAGCGCAATCATAAATGAGACTAAGGCCTCAGTTATAGTGGTGCCGGCTGGGGGAAACCTTCAGGCGGCAATCAATGTCGCGGCGTGCGGGGATGAGATAGTCCTGCCGTCGGACAGTGTGTTCACGACTGCGAACCCTTTCATGCTGCGAACAAAGCAGTGTGCCTCAAATCCTGTCTGGATACATACAAGCTCGATTAATCTTCTTCCTCCAGTCGGAACTCAAATTACACAAAGCGACGGGCCCACGATGGCCAAGTTAGTTACAACGACGTCGTTACCAGTGTTGGAAGCTGAAGCTGACGCCTCAGGCTATCGCCTGACGGGCATAGAACTTACCAACATTGGTGGGGCGATGATCACAAATGAATTGGTCAAACTTGGGAATAGGTCAAGTGGGGTCACAATAATTCCTTACTCACAAAAGCCAAACAACATTTGGTTAGACAGATGCTGGATACATGAGGCGACCAACGACACAACTACGCCACTCTCAGCTGAGACGACGGCGGAACGTGGGCTAAATATTAATGGAGCACACATTAAAATAACCGACTCCAGGATTGCCGGCTTCCGGGGGTTTTATTCGGGAACAACAAACATCGTTGCTTCCAACGCTATCTTGTTTCCACAATCACCTTATGATGTGTTGGTTGACAATACCTATTTGGAAGCGTGGTTTGTTCCGATCTTTTTCGGTGGGTCAGGTGGTGAAACAGGAAACATCGCGACCGTTAGTAACCCGACGTTCAACGCCAGCACCAGAACCGGCAGCGCGACTTTATCGACGGTGCAGAATCTTGCAGTGGGTGACCTTATCGCGTTCAAGGTTACTGGCGGCGTGAATGGTAACGGCCCGATCTCGCATCAGGTTGCAAAGGTCACAGGCATCAACGGTAACTCAATAACTTTTGTCAGTCAGTCTAGTGGAGTTGCGGGAGCAATAAATGGCGGCAATCCTCTTTTGGTAACTCCTGATTCACCG
>JBKOYD010000065.1:0-6032 GCA_046725195.1 Acidobacteriota bacterium
AGCGCGCCCCCGGTGCGACGGATAACCGTCAATATGTCAGAGGTGAAAGTCCTCAACAACAAAGGTCTAGCCAATCGGTTGGCCCCGAGTCATGCGTTGACAGGAGCAATTCTGTGAGCGAAGCGTTGACAGGGGAACGCATAGGTCGGGTATTGAGCCGCGAAAGCGCAAAATCGGAGTGCCGAGTTCCTCGGGGGACGGCGAAGGCAACACAATACGGTGCGACAAGGCGAGTGCCGTAGCGACTCCGCGTGGTCGTAGACCCCGTGCATGTGCGGAAACATATTGATAGGGAACCGTGAGATCCGATTGTTGTCCGCCGAAGCGCGATGGAGCGAGCGGACCGCATCGGGAAGTCAAAGACGAACGCCGATGATGAACGATAATCGGAAGTCGGACAGCCGCATAGTATCGAAGAAGCAAGCAAACAAACCTGTGCCTGAGACGGGAGCGGAGCTGGTGGAGAGAAGGCGGCTGGTCAAGGGAAATGAGCTTGAAGAGGACACGCTCCGGACACCGCGCCGGAAAGAAAGCTGGTCTGTGTTCAAGCGCATACGGTTGGCAGCGAAGGAGCAACAGCTGATGACGTCGTTGTATCACGTGGTCTACAACGAGACGCAACTGCGAGCGGCATACTTTAGGCTGAAGCGGAAAGCGGCAGCGGGAATAGACGGCGTGAGCTGGGCCCAATACGGCGAGCAGTTGGAAGAGAACCTAAGAGCACTGGCAGAGCGGCTGGCGCGGAGAGGATATCGACCACCGGCAGCAAGGCGAGTGTACATTCCGAAGCCCGATGGCAGACAGCGTGCGCTGGGCATACTGGCAGTAGCCGATAAGGTAGTCCAGTACGTAGTGGCGTGCATCTTGTCGGCTATCTGGGAAGCGGAGTTTCTGGGCTTCTCCTACGCCTATCGGCCGCGTCGTAGTGTGCATGATGCACTGGACGGGCTGACAGTGGGACTGACGACACGACCCATCAACTGGATACTGGATGCAGACATACGTGCGTTCTTTGACACCATCGCGCACGAATGGCTGAAGAAGTTCATCGAGTATCGTGTGGGAGACAAACGGCTTGTGAGCTTGATAGAGAAATGGCTGCGGGCCGGAGTGATGGAGGAAGGCAGTTGGCAAGCGAGTGAGATGGGAACGCCGCAGGGCGGAGTAATCAGTCCGGTCCTGGCGAATATCTATCTGCACTATGTCTTTGACCAATGGGCCAACCAGTGGCGCAAGCGGCGCGCACGCGGAGCAATGATCATGGTGCGCTACGCTGACGACATAGTCGTAGGGTTTGAACATCGTGAAGACGCGGAGCAGTTTCGGCAGGAGTTGGGAGTTCGATTAGCCCAATTCTCGCTGACGCTAAATGAGGACAAAACTCGGCTAATCGAGTTTGGTCGACAGGCAGCGCGGCGCCGCAAACAGCGAGGTGAGGGCAAGCCAGAGACGTTCAACTTTCTGGGTTTCACGCACATCTGCGGACAGACACGGAAGGGTAAGTTTCAGGTGATTCGCCACACGATGCGCAAGCGGATGCAAGCGAAGCTGAAAGAACTGAAGCAAGAGCTACGGCAGCGCATGCATCAACGACTGCAGGAGCAAGGTGAGTGGGTAGCGGCGGTACTGCGGGGACACTACCAGCACTATGGGGTACCGCTGAACAGCCGAGCGCTGGGGAGCTTTACCTATCGCGTGGGACGACTCTGGCTGCGAACGCTGCAACGACGTAGTCAGAAAGCGCGTACCCTCAGCTGGGAGAAGTTCAAGCGCATTACTGCTCGCTGGACACCTGTTGGTTGTATCCGTCATCCCTATCCCTTCGTCCGCCTTGCAAACCGCTTGGCGGTTGTGAACGTAGCTTAACCGTCTGACCCAAGACAGGAGCCGGATGCGGTAACTCCGCACGTCCGGATCTGTGGAGGGGGTTCGCCGCAATGCGGATTCCTACTCCGACCGGGTTCCAGGATCAAACATCAATTCCAGATTGGATCACTATTTTACAGCTGCTGAGGGCATGGTAGAGGATCAAGCGGGGGCGCGCTCAGCACTTTCACAGCTAGATCATTGATGTTGCCGCTTGCCCCCTTCCCAACTGTCCTATTCTTGTGAGGTTCTTGGTATTGCTGCTTGCCCCCTTCCCAACTGTCCTATTCTTGTGAGGTTCTTGGTATTGCTGCTTGCCCCCTTCCCGACCTGTCCTATTTCTTAATGCGGTCTCTTCCTTCCTCTAGTTTGCGCTTGTGGACCACCATTTTCCCTGGCATCCCAAATAGCTTTCTGTTCATCCCAATTCCCAACTAACAGGTCTCCTCAAAGAGCGTCACCTTTTCAGCTGTTTCGGTAATAAGCACTAGAGGCTCCCCATCGCCGGCGAATTTGTTCGTCGGAAAACCACTTCTTCTTCAAGCAAGGGCTGCTGGACTAATCCTAAGGAAAGCCGAAGTCTCTCGGACACGCAGATTCGTCCGCAGTTCGGAGTGTGTTTACAGGCGGGAGGTTACGATGACAACGTCTGACTCTGCGATCGAATACCGGCCAACAATAATCGATAGTGGTCTGCTGGTGAGGAGAAGTTCGCTCTCTTCCTTTTGGTCTAACCGAGCGGGCCATTGCGGCGGCTCGGCAGATCAAGTTTGTTCCTGCGACCAAAGGCGGTCGCCCAGTGTCGGTCTACATGCAGTTGGAATATAACTTTAATCTGTATTGAAGAAAGGTCTTGGGCTTTTGGTCTTAGGTCTAGAGCTTGTACTTGGTGTTTTGAATTTTGTACTTACTACTTTGCTTGTAGGTTCGATGCACTGAGCCTGTGAACAATCGAACTAAGCACTAAGTCCGAAGTGCAAAAGACCAAAGACCAAAACGCAAGACCAAAGACCAGGTGCCGTTCTATTCCAAGAGCACCTGGGAACAGCGGCTGAGGTGCGGTTTCTAATACCTCAGACAGCATAAACCCTCGCACCGCTTTTTCTAATTGCTACAAATTCTCTCGATGTGTGCTTAGGAGGAAATCATGTACAAGCAGTTCTTTCCCAAATCGCTTTTTATTGTAATTGGCGTCCTCATCCTGCCGCTGTGCATTGCCGCCTTTCATTACTCAGAAGTCACCGCCGTCGCGCAAACGGAAGAGACGCCGGGTGCGTTGACTGTGCTTGATGCAGCAGGCAAACCTAAATCGAAATGTCCCCTTAAGCACACTGACGTTAAGGCGGAGATTAGTGGCTTTCTATCTCGCGTCGTGGTCACGCAGGAATTTGAGAATCCTTTCAAAGAGAAGATCGAAGCTGTCTACACGTTTCCGTTGCCGCAGAACGCCGCAGTTGACGACATGACAATGATTGTTGGCAGTCGAACAGTGCGCGGAAAGATTCTTCCTCGTGATGAGGCACAGGCAGTCTACGAGGCGGCTAAGGCAGGGGGACAAGTCGCTAGTTTGCTCGACCAGGAACGTCCAAACATCTTCACGCAATCCGTGGCAAACATTCTTCCGGGCGATCAAGTCAAAATAACGATTAGTTACGTCGAAACCTTGAAATATGAGGATGGCGCGTACGAGTTTGTATTTCCCATGGTAGTTGGTCCTCGCTACGTCCCCGGCACTGCGGTATCCGGTCAAAGTCGAGGCAACGGTTTTGCGCCTGACACCGATCGTGTTCCTGACGCATCCCGCATAACGCCCGCAGCGTCAGGACTCAGAAGCGGTCACGACATTTCGCTCCAGGTCTCTCTCGATGCTGGTTTAATAATTGACAATGTTGGTTCCAAGACACACCAGGTCGAAATACAACGCCCGGACATTCGCAGTGCCCGACTTACTCTGAAAGAAAGCTCGACCATTCCCAACAAGGACTTCATCCTCCGTTACGATGTTGCTGGAAGGGCGATTCAAGACGCGTTGTTGACGCATCGTTCTGAGAAGGGTGGTTTCTTCACAATGATCCTCCAACCCCCAGAGCGCGTGACGGCAGAAGATGTCACGCCGAAGGAGTTAGTGTTCGTGCTGGACACATCAGGCTCGATGAATGGTTTTCCGATCGAGAAGGCCAAAGAGACAATGAAGCTGGCCCTAGACAGTCTTTACCCATCAGACACGTTCAACCTCATCACGTTTGCAGGCGACACCAACATTCTTTTCCCGCAGCCGGTGCCCGCGACAAAAGAGAATCTGGGAAAGGCGCAGGCTTTCCTCAGTTCGCGTTCGGGTTCAGGCGGGACTGAAATGATGACAGCAATCAAGGCCGCACTCGAACCGTCGGACGATCAGAAGCATGTGCGTATCGTTTGCTTCATGACTGACGGATATGTTGGAAACGACATGGAGATCATCTCCGAGGTCCAGAAACATCAAAACGCTCGCGTCTTTGCTTTTGGTATTGGAGGTGCAGTTAACCGATTCCTGTTGGACAAAATGGCGGATGCCGGACGAGGCGAAGTGGAATATGTAGCTCTGAACGACGATGGCTCTGCTGCTGCACGACGTTTTCATGAACGCGTGCGGAATCCGCTGTTGACCGACATTTCTATCGATTGGAGTGGTCTGCCGGTGACGGACGTTTACCCGCAACGCATCCCGGATCTTTTTGGAGCAAAGCCGGTGGTCCTTACTGGACGTTTCTCCGCTGCTGGCCGTGGGGCTATTCGTCTAAAAGGAAAAATGGCCGGAAATGATTTCGTACGTGAGATTCCGGTTGAGTTTCCCGAGACAATGGCGTCGCATGATGTTCTTGCCTCGCTTTGGGCACGCCAGAGAATCGACAACTTAATGAGTCAGGATTATGGCGGTGCGCAACAAGGGAATATGCGTGCGGAGTTGAAAGATACGATTACGCAACTTGGCCTTGAGTACCGACTGATGACGCAATTCACTTCTTTCGTTGCCGTTGAGGAGATGGTTGTTACTGACGGCGGGAAGCCTCGACGAGTTGATGTGCCGATTGAGGTGCCGGAAGGCGTCAGGGCTGAGGAAGTAGACCGAGAAATAATCGGTTATTCCAAGAACACGTCAGCCTTGGGATACTTCGTAGGGGGCGGAGTAGCTAGCGCTGGGAAAGCGAAGTCTCCGGTTGCAACAAGAAGTGGACGAGCTGTTCATGCTGGCGGTTCAGGTGGCGGATCGGCTTCAGCAACTCCGGCTCCACCGCCCAATCAGCCTATGACAGTTACTCTCAGTGCCGACGCCATGGACGTTGCTCGCATAGCTGGGCGCTCACCTGAAGAGAACCGACGCGAACAGTTGCGGCTGAAGCTGCACGCAGCGATTTTCGCAGTGGTCGAGCGTCTGAGAGATAGGAAAATTATCTCAAGTGCTGACGAGGTCAGGTTCGTTCGTGATGGTAAAGCCGAAGTCCAAGTCTGGCTGACCGAGAAGTCAGATGAAGCTCTGGCGAAATTGAAAGAACTGGGTTTTGAAGTAGTACTTGACCCGAAGTCTTCGAAACTCATTATTGGTCGTCTTCCGATTGAGAAACTGGAAGCACTCGCGGACCTGAAGTTTGTCCGGTACGTGTCGCCGCAAATGTACAAGTAGATAATCGGCCGACGATCCTCACCGACTACACGGATCAGCAAGGCTCCTGGAGGGTCTTGCGGATCCGTGTTTGTCCTTGTGCTGGTGTTCTTTCTTCTCAGGTCAGGAAGGGTGGCCGCCGCCGCTCTTGCCACAAGGATCTCACTTCCTCTTTTGAGGTCAGGAAGGGTGGCTTGCCCCCGCTGTTGCACTACAAGGATCTCATCTGTATCCTCTGTCCACTCAAGCTTCATCTCACGGAGCTTTCCTCATGACTAAAAAGTGGTCCAATCTCAACCTTCCAGGTGCTTTGCATTATGTAACCGGCAATGTGTTGCACCGGATTCCCATCTTCAAACAAGAGAGATGTTGTAAGGGATTTTTAATGGTTCCACTCATAGAGTCTGGCAGGAGAGTTTTAAAGCCCTGCCACTTTGGAGTATCCGAATGATCTGGCAGAAAATTAACTATATTCACAATAACCCGGTCAAAGCAGGTTTGGTTGGGTCGGCAAAGGATTATTGCT
>JBKOYD010000154.1:0-38891 GCA_046725195.1 Acidobacteriota bacterium
CGCGTCACTCAAACCGTTTCCATTCACCCTCGTAGTAACGAACCAATGCCTGATTATCCAGCCGGTTAATCTCAACGGGTACTGGTCCTATGTCAGCAGAAAGTGTAAACATAGCTGCGAGGGACGAGTCGTCAAGAAAGCGCAAACCCTCGGGAGGATGTTGCGGAATCTCAAAGGCGGATGCTCGCGCCAGGGCGAATCCCCAAAGTCCAAAACTTGGTACGGCCGTGTAATATGGTTTGACTGTAAAGCCCGCTGCTTCGAGCGTCCTGATGATGCACCAGTACGAACTGCGAGCAAACATAGGCGACGTTGCCTGAACACTCACTGCAGCGTTATCAGTCAACCGTGACCGCAACATCTTATAAAAGTGCGATGTGTAGAGCTTGCCAAGCGCGAAGGTGTTTGGATCGGGGAAATCAACTATAACGGCGTCGTACTTTTGTTCGATCGTTTCTTCAACCCATACAAACGCGTCTTCGTTTATGACCTGTACCCGTCTGTCCGCGAATGCCTGACGATTCAAGGTGGCAAGAAGGGGAAAGCGACTCGACAACTGCGTCATGTCAGGATCCAGATCCACTAACGTCACACGATCCACGGATGGATATTTCAGTACTTCCCTCAAAGCCAATCCGTCGCCTCCCCCTAGCACAAGTACGCGTCGCGGGTTATTTGCCAGCAACATCGCCGGATGCACCAGAGCTTCGTGATAGCGGTACTCGTCGGTTGAGCTGAACTGCAAGTTACCGTTCAGAAACAACTGAAAACCCGCGCGACCGCGCGTGATAACGATTCGTTGATAAGGCGTGTCTTTGGAATAGACGATTTCATCGGCAAACATCTCGTCTTCAGCAAGGGAAGTGAGCGTGTTTGCTTTGATCAAACCCAGGAGCAGCAAGGCCAGCACGATCGCTGCTCTCAACCGCAGCCCAAGAATGCGACCTTTGATCAATGGGCGCAGCAGCCACGTACCCCACAAAGCAACACCTGCATTCAGCATCCCAAAAACCAGCGACGTGCGGACCAGCCCAAAGCGGGGCACAAAGAGAATAGGAAACAGAATGGAAGCCAGCAGCGCCCCAATGTAGTCAAAAGCGAGAACACGAGAGACCAGCTCCTTAAACTCAACCTGATCCTTCAGAATGCGCAGCAGTAGGGGTATCTCAAGACCGACAAATACGCCGATCGCGAAGACAATGAAGTACAGAACCGCGTAGAAATAACTCACTCGCGAAAACGAAAGAAACAGCAACGGTGCAGAAAATCCACCGAGTATTGCCACCGCCAACTCAATGTCAACGAATCGTCGCGCGAGTGCTTTGTCGATGAAGCGGGAGAGCCATGAGCCCACACCCATAGCAAACAGATAGATACCAATGATGAGGGAAAACTGAGTTACGGAGTCGCCCAGAACATAACTGGCCAGCGTCCCGGCGAGGAGTTCATAGATCAAACCGCACGTAGCGACGATGAGAACATTAAGAAAAAGAAGCGGCGGTCGTTTCATGTCGCCAGTTGGGTAGTAAGCGAATGTTCAAGGATCACCGCTTGTGACGAAATGGCGGCCGACGGGGTCGTGGCAGAGAGGCAATTACCCAATGGATTTTCGCGTCTCTGGTCGGGGCTCACTTTAGCCGTGGATCGCAGCGGCGATAATCAAGGCGCTGCCAAGGATCACAGACGCTATGACGATTGCAAGCGCAACGTTCTGGTCCTCTTCAATCTCTTTCCGCACTGAAAACGGAGTGGCTTTAGCAATGACCACGAAGGCGAGTGCGAAAACAACCAGTCCCAACAGAACGAATACCAGCGTCGTTACGATAATTGGGAGCAGTCCCTCGAGTGGCACCACCAATCCGAGAATGCTCGGTACTTCGATTGAGTCAATCAGCATCATTTTCCTCCGTGTAGGCCGTAGTGCCAGAAATGGAATGATCGGTAGCCATTCTGCCGCGCATCGGGAGGCAACTGTTGTCGTGAACCTCCTCCTATCTCCCAACCAAGAATTGCGGCAGCCGTGTATAACGAAACCACGCCGGTGCCGAAGATCGCGTAGAGTATTTTGAGCACCTGAATTCTCCTGAGCGTCGCTATGGTCCCTTACCTATACGCCTTGCTAACTGTCGAAAAGCGTATCAAGGGCGGAATCGGAATCGCTATCGTCGTCACTGTCAGTGTCACTACCACCACCAAACATACTTTCAGACCATCGCCTCTTCTCGAAGGTGAAGTGATAGATGCCCATGATGATCGGGACGATCGACAACCCAATCAGCGCGAGCAACAAGTTGATCCCGTGAGTCACATTCTGCTCGATCTTCACTGAAACAGAGGCCGGCTGTTGCCACTTTTCCCATTGGCCCTCCAACCGCAGAATGTAGCGCCCGCCCGGCATCGCTGAAGTGTACGCCGAGTCGTTCTGTGAGCCTTCGGTCCACGACTCGCCGTCTTCCACTCCCTGATAGTAGGAAATGTCGATCGGAAATGACTGTACCAAACCATTGTCATCATTGATGAGATCGCCTTCCAGGTACACCCACGAGTTTTGGACCGGCGACTCGGCTACCACCCGGATATTTCGTCGTCCAGCCAGCTCAAAAGGTTCGCTGAAGAACACCTGAGTTCCATCTGCATTCGGAAGCGGAGGAAGAGTAACTGTCTGGGAAAAGACCTCGCGCTGTGATCCAAAGGCGATAAGAGTCACTGCTCCCACCAACAAAACGACGACCACAAGCGCGAGCCAGTACTTATATATCCATTTGTGTTTGTACGGTTGATTCGCTCCGACAGTCCTGGGACGCGGGAGGTTAGTCAATGAGAAGGCCCGTTCGATCTGCGGGACTGTTATGTAAGTTCCGAGCGACCAGTTAATTTCGCCGGTTGCCCGCTTCTTTTTTTGGGGATCCTTTGGATCGGAGATGTAGACCGTCGATACTTCCTGCGAAAGCATATACGGCGGGTAAATGTAATCGATGCCATGAACCTGTTCGCCGGCTTCAACTTTCCAGTAAAACTCACCAAGAACAGATTCAACTTTCGCTTCAGCGTCCTGAAAGATCTTGTAGTCGTTGCCGCGATAACTCACGGTCGTTCCCAACGAAGTAACCTCACCCGGCGGAACCGCTTGTACATAGTTCCAATGATCGTCGCTGTGAACCAGCCATCTAAAGCCAATCTGGGGATTGTAGAGAAGATACTCGTTCCAAAAGTATTCCGTGCCTTCGATGGTGACACTGCGCGACATAGCGCCAATGACAGTCATCTCTCCTTCAGGTGTGTTGCCTTTCGTGCCAAGGGGAATGACCGGTTCAAATGACGGTTTTTGGAGCGCCTTTAGAAACTTCAGTTGTCCCTGATTTACGTCGAGAAGGGAGTTGCAATTTGGACACGTCACGCGCTCGGTCTTGTCTGGTGCACGCAGTTCGAGTGGACCAGCGCAGTTTGGGCAGCTTACTTGTGCAGCTCCTACCTGACGCTGTTCTCGTTCGGGCGCGCGCGTTGTCATGATTCCCAGCTCAGCGAGCGTCACCTGATGGCCCAGGAAGATAAGAGGAGGGGACTCGTTATAGTCGAGCGTTCCGAAAGCGCCATTCGGACCAGACAGGTCTGCGTAGTAGTAGGTCTCACCCGGTGTCAGGAGATACGGAATCTCGCCCTTGGCACTGCGCGCCGTCGCCCGTCCGGTCTCAGCGACGATCATCGTAGTCTCTCCGGGTAGACCATGAACGGTTTGTCCTAGCTGAAGATTGTCAAACGGAGGAATCTGAACATTTTCGGGAATCGGATGTTGGAAAGTTAGGTAGAAGCGGCCCTGCGCCTCAGCGAGCCAACCAAGCCAACCATTTGAAAAGGTGGCGTACCATTCGTCCCATTGTCCGCCCATCTCGTGACCAAGTTGGGCGCGGCCAGTTAACTCAAATGGGACGTCTCGCCAGTTGCCACGCAGCCCGACATCAAGGGGCGACCCGGTTTCGACTAGTTCGGCTACCTTGCCCAGGTCCTTCAAGTCGCGATCAGTTCGCGCGACAGCAGAACGACAATAGTTACAGATGACAACGATCGTTTGCCCGCTCTTAAATTCGACCGGTCCGCCGCAGGACGGGCAGTTCGCCACGAGCACACTCATCTAATAATCCTCCGACAAGTTGGCTTTGACGAAACTACGAATCTTAAGGGATAAACGATTGTTACCTTGCACACTGGCCGAGTTCCTCGAGCGCAGGCTCATCTTGTTGAAGCAATCGTTCAAAGACTCGAACACTTACTGCGGTGGCGCCGAGCATCTCACGTAGCATTCTTTCCCAGGGCCAGGCAGCCCGGTTACGACAGCAATAGAGATTGAATGTGGCAGCGCCAAATTCTGGATAGGTATGACAGGCAAGATGTGATTCTGAAAGCAGTGCAAGTCCACTTAATCCGCCGGGAGGCGAAAACTGGTGCCACGCGACCGTTCCCATGACATGAAGATCGAGATCGCCTATGACTCGATCAAAAACTGTACGCATTCGGTCGAGGCTCGCTAGAGCATCGGGGTCACATCCGGTTGCGTCAACGACCCATTCTGTTCCCAGAGTCATATGATGGTTTGACAAGAGTTAGAACAATTTCGCGCTGCTTTCAAGACTCGAACTGAGACCTGAGACTGATTTCGCGAGAGAATAAGGCAGTGGCAAGACAAATTCAAATCTTGTGCGGATTGAACACTAATTCGATTGAGTGGTTTGTAGATTTGCAAATCGGAGGTTCAGCCCAGAACATGGTCAGCAAGCGCTTTAAGTTTCTCCCATTGAAATCGCAAGTTGGCTACAGAGTCTCAAGCTTGTGACATTGAAAGGACAAGTGAGGGAAGGGGGCAAGAAGCACTTCACAGCAAGAGGACCAACTGGGAGGCAGCATTACAAGCACCTCAAAGCAAGAGGACAGTTGGGAAGGGGGCAAGCGGAATTAAAAGGATCTCACCAAAGAAGTCACTGAGCGCGCCCCCGCTGGTTCAGTTCAAGCCTCTTACATCTACTTAAAATTGGAACAGCTATTGAGCTTGGATCCCTGTCGCTCTAACTTGCCTGATGTGGATCAGCGGGGGCGCGCTCGGTGACTCTATTGTGAGATCCTTTTGATTGCCGCTTGCCCCCTTCCTTACTGTCCTATTCTCGTGAGGTCCTTGATATTGCCGCTTGCCTAACTGTCCCATTCCTAAGAGTACTTGTTATGTCGCTTCTCCTTCCAACGTGTGAATTCATAGGAGCTGCAAGCGACTAGTCGTCAACAAGATCAATCAATGTAATTCCTTTTCTCAAGGGAATCGTGAAGGCTTCACGCTCGCTCTTCAATTGTTGGCGAGGATGATACGTTCCGACGCCCGTTATCTTCGCAGGCTGCTCGAGACGCAGTCGCGCTTGCGAAGTGTAGGGAGTCGCCGCCGAGAGACCGACTCGGACGACATTAGTTCGTGTGTTCACTTCGACGCTTTCAAAGTTTCCCGCATCAAGTGTCAACCAGAGACCACGAGGTGCGATATAGACCCGCATGCGAAATGAATCCAGCGGTTGAACCTTGACCCAATCACCCTGCCGCTTGAAGTTTCCGCCAAAAGTCTGCCACCCAAACTCCGGGTGGTTGATAACGTATGTTGCGGTATTGAATGCGTGACCATAGAAGTTTGGCCCGTAGTCGCCGCTGTAAGGGTCCCACTTGAGAGTAGAAGGGAATGAGTGGAAAGCCACAGAAGCAAAACCTTCAGGGTCGATGTTGCTGAGTGCGCCCATTGTTCCTCCATAACCCACGCGCAAAAGGTAATCATCGTCCGGATGCTCGCGATAGTAGGACAGAACGGGAAGAGCGTTTAAGCCTGATCCATAGTGATGAAGTTGCCGCTCAATGCGCCTGATCTTGCCGCCATAAAGGAAATCCCAATAGCGTCGGGCGTTGCCGTTGTACCCCCAATGCGGCAGGGTCGGCATGTAGCCGATGATCGAATTCAGCGAGACGAGTGCCTTATCGTCGAAACCAAAATACTTGCACCACGCATAGACTTCTTCCTGGCCAGTCGAGTCCCACGCCATTTCGCTGCCGAAAGGATAAGCCTCTTTCTTCCAGCGCTCCGCACGCTCCTTCATTAGAGCTTCGACATCGTTGGCCTTTTCCGTCCAGCCTTCGCGCTTGAGATCTTTCAAAACTTCGAGAACGATATCGCCTTCCATCAAGCCAAGTTCGACATAACCGACGCGACGTCGTCCATTAGCCTGCCTCCCAAACATGAACCTGGTAGTTTGATAGGCCTGGTCGAGATACCAGTCCCATGGATGGTTGCTCACCAGTCCCGCATTGTTTCGAGCAATGCGATACAGTGACCAGTAAGCAGCGACTACGTGCGGATAGTTGTAGCCTCTTCCGATCGATTCAGCATCACTCTTCTTCCAACTGGTCCAGGTTGTCCAGTTGAGCGACGAATCGTATTGAAATCCCGGGACATCTGTTGGCGAGTAAAAGAAAAGACTCTTGCGCACCCCGTACTTGTTCGGTCCATCTTTATATTGAAGTCCGCCCCATAGAACGTTATCGACGAACTGTTCGTATTTTGCAATCTCATCCTTCTTCGGCTGCCCGAATTGCTTCATCGCAGCGGCGAGCCAGGAACCTGAACCCCCTTCGTCACCCAGGCCCGCAATCCATACCCGGCTGTCCTGTGACACGATCTTGTTAACTTCACGATCGTAGCTCATTATCGAAGGACTTCGTTTAAAAGGATCATTCGAATCCACAAACCATTGTTTAGTCATCAGAAAGTTACCCAAGTCACCAACGGCTTGGGCGGCCGGTTTAGTGACGTAGTAACTTATCGACTGTCTTGATCCATCATCGTACGTGAACATGACTCGCGCTCGTCCCCATTTGTAGCCGCGCAACTTGTACGACTTCCAACCATTCGGGGTGACCTTCCCCTCGCTGATCGTAATGGCATCAACCGGATCAACCGTCACACTTCGGACGTTCTGTTGAGACTGCAGAAAAAGTTGGGCGTCTAGGCCCATGGGCAACACATAACCGGGGATACCGACCGCGACTGGACGTTTGTTCGCGACAAGTGTCTTCTCAATGTTTCGAATTTGATCAGACACGAGAAACTTAAGCCCGTATTTTGCGCTTGTCCCGGGCGCGAGCGAAGCAGAGGAGGGCGGGTTCCACTGCTGCGCGTCTTTCCATTCTTTTTCAGCATATGCCTTCGTATGGACCATCCAGGCGAACGCCCCCTCGAAAGTTTGATTCGGCCGAGTGGGTTCGCTGAGCAGTTGATAAGCTTCAAAGGGAGTGCCCAGTTCAGGTACTACAACAAGTGATGGACCATGACCACTAAGCCGCGTAACTTGCAGATATCCACCGTCAAGTCCGATATAGGGATCAGAGAACGAACAAATCTCGTGTGCCTGTTCGAGAGTGCGGCCGGTGATCATGTTGTTGAAGACCACGGGAATGCCGAGCGCTCCTATTTCGACGGGCGCGGTGCTCCTGTTTTTTAGTTCGAAACGCAGGACGAGACGGCCGTTATCTATTGCCCACGACCGAGTGATTTGGATCGGTGTCTCGGGTGGCAGCGTTGGTGTGAGATCAGCGGCCGCTAATGTCTGACCCGACACAGACAGAGGTAGAACTGCCTGGCGTTTGGCCGCTGTGTCATAGTCCTTCCAACTGTTGGAACTAGCGGTGCGCAGCCGAAAAGTTAAATCCCCCAGATGATGAAAGCCGTCCGCAGCACGTCTTTCCATTCGATCAGCGGGCGTGAAGTCGAAGGCCGTTGCATTCTTTGGTTGTAATGCAGCGATGGTCTGAGACGCTTTCACTAACTTGAGTTTGAACTCTGGCGTATCGAATTCCTCGTAGCCCAGCTCTAGACCTAGCGTTGCGGGAAGAGGTGCTGGTTGATTCTGGGCTCGTTGGTTTTGCGCTGTTGTTGTGAGGCGTAACTGAATCGCCAGCAGAATGAGTGGCAGTAAGGCACACGTCGTTTTACCCAGTCGCAACTTGTTCACGGTCTGTTTACCTCAAATTTGGTTTTTATCTGAAGTGCGCATACCCGGTGATCGCTACGCAGCGAAATGAACGCAGGCAAGTCAAAAAAAATCAGAGATGTAGAATCAAAGCGCTTAGAGGGGCCTCAGATCCATTTCTGCGTGACTTATCCAAAGATTTCGTGAGGAGTCTACAGTCAGGGCTTTTGTTAATGCAATGCGATTGAATTGAGCTCTGATGAAGTTGTAAGAACGGATCGGGCGAGCTGCTCACTGAACCGCAAGCGTGTCGCCTGCACCGAGCACCGCAGGATGCGAGGCCCCTGCGAGTTTTAACGCGCGCGATTTCGCGCGGCGCACTCAGTGCAGGCGAGACGCTTGCGGTCTCAATGAGATGCTTGTCTGGTTCATAGTACTACGCATGTGGGTAGTACTTTGAAACTGCGCCGGGCGCTGCGTTTGTCCCCTTCAAACGAACGCGCACCCGGCGTGGCGCCAGTACCTTCTCTTGCAGGAAAGAAAGGCTGGCGCATTGGCACACGGCAGTTGTCGCTTCACTGCTCTAACAACCGCTCTTCACAGATATCGATGAGTTCCTGGATCTGTAATTTATCCAGATAGAAGTTTGCGCCGGCTTCAAGGCACGACTCCTTAAGAACCACAGAAGGATCCGCTGTGTACATAATGATCACTGTCGAAGGATCTTCTTTTCGTATCTCTCGGAGAGCCTGTATGCCGTTTCTGTGAGGCATTGAGATGTCTAGTACGACGACATCTGGCTTTAGTGCTCGAACCATATTAATCGCTTCACTACCATCCGCCGCGATCCCAATCAGCACGCAGCCTTCAACTTGTGCAAAGGCCCGTCGCAACTGCTCTCGAACAACTACTGAATCATCCGCGATAACAATCTTGAGTTCCTTCAAATTTCCCCGGTCCCCTTTTTCGACCCCCAACCAAATGAAAGATTTTGAAGCTTAAACTGAGCCGCCGCAATCAATGGAAAGATGATTCTTTTGTCAGTCAGCAGCGCATAGGCTTGTAGGGGTTTGCCCTACAAGCGGCGTTTCCGATAAAGGTTTGTCGTGAAGAACCGCACATTTAGTTGAAGGGAAGGAGGGCTAGCCCAAACCTGTCAATTGTGACAGTTACCGCGCGCCCCCTCCTAGAATCAAGGGATAACTAAAGATTTGGAGTTACGCGCGGTGCCATAGGCCCCGGAACGTCGCGGATCGGCGTTCTCGGCGCCTCTCATGAAAGGATGGGTCAGAATTGACTAGACGATTTACAACGATCCAAGCAACGTCAGCAGACGGTGGCAAGATTAAAGTTGACTTTGTTGCTGATAAGTCTCCTAAAAAGTCGAACTGAACTTTACGGCCTCTGAGCTTCTGCAAGCTTTTGACGTAAACGCTGGATCGAAGCATCGGTAGTAGTTAATGAGGCTTGCGTCCGGTTCCGATCCTGGCGAAGGAGGTCAAGTTGCGATTGAATGCGCAGCTTTTCATTCGTCAGCCGCCGTCGGATCTCGTCACGCGCTTCTTCTGGGCGAACTGAACCGACTCCCGACATCGTGCTTTCGATCTGTTCTGGTCGTAACTGGTAGTTAAGCTGTTCCACTCGACTTTGAAAACCCGCCTCCTTGTCTCCGATGTCAATGAGACGTAATTGCAACTGTTCCCCTCGTTGTTCTTCCTTAGTTAGTTGTTCTTGAATGACACTAACCTGTCGATCTTTCTCGAGATCGGTGACTCTCTTTCTAAGACGTTGTACTTCCACTGTTAGTCGTTGGACGTTCTTGCGAAGTTCTTCTGCTTCAGAACAGTCCTGTACTGGCTGCTCAGCTCTGGGAGCTGATGTGTTTTTAGCAGAGTCCTGGGGCCAGGAAGCAACGGCCAGAACGGACGATAAACCCATGTAAGCTATTGTGACTGACAACAGCCACCTGAAGCATCGAATGCTCACATTTCTCATTGGACGCAACCTCCACGTGATTGTTGTCAGTTAAACCACCCGATGGCCTTCCCGTTCCGATTTTAAGAAACATATATCACCTAATTGCGCGGCTTTGCACAAAAGGCAAAAATCCCACTCACGGCAGTGATGTTAGATAAAGCTCAGACACCACCGGTTTTATGCCGCGTGGTACTTCAACTTCTGTCTAGAACAACCGCCTAAACTTTCTTTGAGACACCACCGACTTTATGTCGCGTGGTGCTTCAACTTCTGCCTTTTCGGTGCGCGAACTTAGGTTGAAGTTGAGATTCCACGCGACATAAAGTCGGGGTGTCTTAAAGTGCGAAAACCCAGCTACTAGGCAGAAGTTGAAGCACCACGCGGCAATAAAGCCGGTGGTGCCTGATTAATTACTCAGTCTCTGCAGTGACTAGGCGTTGCAAAAAACCGCCAACAGTAGCGAGCGAGCTTGTCCGGAACCCTCAGCGCCCCTTCGTGAGTGTTGCGGACTTCACTCGCTCGCTACTGTAGCCGGCTCCCGTCTTCACTGCGCCTGGTCCGTTCGGGCTCTTCCGAGTCGGGCCAGATTCATTTCCTTCAATCATGAATTTTAGCGGCGGAGGATAGGTCTTAATACTGTCAATTCTGACAGCAACCTGACGGCATTTCTGGTCAACATGAAAGTTTTTCGTAGGAAAACTGTAAAAACTGACAGTATCAATTGAACTGAGTCGTCGATAGTATTCAGGTCGTACCTATCGAGATGGGGTGTTCAGATCTCGGAAAAATCTTTCGTCTTTGGGCCGCGGGATCACCAGGCGGCCAAACCGGGGCGGGTCAGGTGCGGGCAACAGGAGGCAGGCACCTGACCCGCTTCGATTTACAACGGCGAGAACCATCGCAATCAGACTGGCTAGTCTAAAGGGCATGGTGACTTTGATTCTCTTAATGGCTGTCGGCACTTTTGCTCAACAACCTCTTAAGTCGGCCCAGGAGAAGGATGTCTGCGATTGGCGTAGCGATCGCACACTTACCACCACATCGGAGAAAACCCACCGAAGCGACAACGCACACGTCAACCTGTTGCATACGGAGTCGCGACCGGAAAAAACGAGGTGTGACTATTTCGCTCTAGCGCTGCCCGCAAGGGCCACACAACAAAATCTCGATGGCGGCCTCCGTGTGGTGCAGCCCTTCACACTCCGATCCTTTGATATAAAGTCCGTCCGCCAACCGAAGTTTGCGCTCAATCCCTTATTTGTAACGACGCCCGCCCAGGGTCAACCGGATAAGGCGGCTGAGGCGGAGGAGTTGGCGAAGAAGTTGTCCAACCCGGTGGCATCGCTGATCAGTTTTCCCTTGCAGAGCAATTTCGATTTTGGAATGGGAACCGGTTCAGGGTGGCGCTACACACTCAACGTCCAGCCGGTGATTCCGATCAAGCTGAACGACAAGTGGAATCTGATTTCGCGAACCATTATTCCGATCATCCATCAAAGCAACGTCACGGGCCCGGGAACGAGCGAGTCCGGTCTGGGCGATACCACGCAGAGTTTTTTCTTTTCGCCGAGTAAGTCGGAACCCTTCATCTGGGCAGTTGGCCCAGTACTGTTCATACCTACCGCGAGCGATTCCAAACTGGGCACCCAGAAATTCGGACTTGGCCCGACGGCGTTGGTGCTGAAGCAAAAGGAGGCGTGGACCTACGGCATTCTCGCCAACCACATCTGGTCCGTAGCGGGAAAGTCGAGCCGGTCTGATGTGAACTCTACTTTTCTGCAACCTTTTTTGTCGTACACGAATAAACAAGCCTGGACCTACACCATAAACACGGAGTCCACCTACGATTGGGTCAGTAACAGTTGGTCCGTGCCCATAATTCCTCAGATTTCCAAGTTGGTGAGATTTGGCAAGCAACCGGTGAGTTTTGGAGGCGGGTTGAAGTGCTGGGTCACCAGTCCTGAAGGCGGACCAGAAAACTGCAGCATTCGAATTATTGTTACAGCGCTCTTCCCTAAGAAGTGAGCTGGCATAGTTTCTTCCCAACTGTCCTATTTTTGTTGGGTCCTTATAATGCTCAGCCCTTCTTGTCCTTAGATCGCGGCGGCCTCATAATTGAACCGCAGCAGGACAGTGTGTTCAGAGGCGATCGTGACTCCCCAAAACATCCCCAGACCTCAAGCCCATGATCCGGCCTTCCGCCGAGCTGTGATCATATCCGTCTTGATCTCCCTTGCTTATTATCTAACCGCGCAGATCGGATTCGAGTTTGCCCTACAGCCCGGCTCAATCTCGCCACTGTGGATGCCCAACGCTGTGTTACTTGTAGGACTACTTCTAACTCCCACACGTTGGCGTTGGCTAGTAATTCTCGCCGTGTTGCCTGCGCACTTTGCATCTGAGTTGCAGAGTGGTGTGCCAACAGCAATGGTGCTGTCATGGTTTGTCAGTAATTCCGCTCAGGCGCTAATTGGTGCAATATGCATCAGCTATCTGGTTGTCGATCGACTCCGCTTTGACAGAGTCAGAGATCTCACAGTTTTCATTCTTATGGGCGCCTTCTTAGCGCCTTTTCTATCTTCTTTTCTCGACGCTGGGCTAGTGAAGTTAAACGGTTGGAGCAACAGTTCATACTGGGAGCTCTGGCGAATGCGTTTCCTTTCAAACGTCCTGACCACGCTGACGTTGGTTCCTGTAGTCATTGTCTGGGTGAATGGTGGGATGACGGCTTTGCGCAAAGCCCCGCTGCGACGTTACGTCGAGGCTGGTTTGCTTACAATCGGCCTTCTTGCTGTTGGACTCTTTGTCTTTAACAGTCAGCGTGGTATGGCTGATAAAACGCCGTCATTGCTCTATTGGCCGCTGCCGTTCTTGCTCTGGGCTACCGTACGGTTCGGTCCTCGCGGAGCCAGCACCTCACTTTTTCTGGTCATGTTCCTGGCGATCACCGGAGCTACCAGAGGTGCAGGACCGTTCGTTACCGGTTCTGCGGCGAACAATGCCATTTCGATACAGTGGTTCTTGATCGTTGTGTCCATTCCACTGATGGCGTTAGCTGCTGTAATTGAAGAACGCAAACGGGCCGAGACCGTAGCACGACAAAACGAAGAACGACTGACTCTCGCTCTGAACGCTGCTCAGATGGGAACGTGGGACTGGCAAATTGCGGAGAACCCATCGACTCAGGATGGCAGAGGAGTTTTCGATATTCATGAGGTTGGTGACACGGCTCTCGAAGCGTTTTTCAAAAGGGTGCATCCCAACGATCGACCTGCAGTCGAAAGTGCAATTTCACTTGCGATAAATGAAGGTAAACCTTACGAGATCGAGTTCCGTTTGCTTGAGAACGGCAATACGCGTTGGATATTGAGCAAAGGAGACGTGCTCCACGACGAAGAGGGGCGACCCTCCCGCATGCTCGGGATCGATCTGGACCTAACCGAACGCAAGATAGTCGAGCAGGAAGCGGCAGAAATCAACGAACGCAACCAAGCTATCCTGCGCGCCATTCCAGACATGATGTTTTTGCATAGTAAGGATGGTGTCTACCTTGATTACTATGCGCGCGACCCGCAAATGTTGCTCTCACCACCAGAAAAGTTTCTCGGCAAGACTGTCAACGACATCATGCCAAGAGAGTTTGCGGACGACGTAATGCACTGCATAAGTCGATTGAACGGAAAAGGCGTTGGTCCTGATAATCCGCAAGTCCTGGAGTACTCACTCCATATTAATAACGAGGAGCGCCATTACGAAGCTCGTCTGGTTGCTGCCGGAGGCGACAAAGCACTGAGCATAGTGAGAGACGTTACTGAAGCACGTCGCGCGGTTGAACTAGCGAGGCAGAGTGAAGAGAAGCTACTTCAAAGCAACCGACAGATCCGCGCGCTGGCGGCGCGTTTGATAACGGCCCAGGAATCTGAACGCAGACGAATCTCGCTTTTGCTCCACGACGACGTGAGTCAGAACGTGGCGGCATTGGCACTCTCTATCAGTCGGCTCAAACGCAAACTCCCGACTTCAAGTACGGAGATGCTCGCGGAACTCGATCAGCTCGGCTCACAGGCTTACGATTTGACCACACAAATCAGACGGCTCTCACATCAATTACACCCAGAGGTCCTCGAACATCTCGGACTCGTTGCAGCATTGCAGTCACACGTGACCGAGTTTGGACACGAAGAGAGAATTGCCATCAAGTTCGCTGCTGACGTTGGCGTCGAACCCATTCCACTAGATGTGTCGGTTTGTATCTATCGAGTTGCGCTCGAAGCTTTGCGAAATGTGGCCCGACATTCGGGTGCGGCGTCAGCGAGCATTTCAGTGAAAAAGGATGCGGGGTCTTTGGTTTTGGAAGTTTCAGATTCGGGACGAGGTTTTGACGTCGAGAAGGCGAGACGGGGAAGCGGCATTGGTCTGCTCAGCACGGAAGAACGAATCAGGCTGTTGCATGGGAGTTTAGACATTCGCTCGGACCCGCAGACTGGTACCGTTCTGCTGGCGCGGGTTCCACTAGTCAGGTGACTCTATGAATCGCACAAGAATTCTCATTGCTGACGACCACAAGATGTTTGCCCAAGGTCTGCAAGGGCTGTTGGAAGACGAATTTGATTTGGTGGGTACTGTTGGCGATGGGCAAGCTCTGGTTGACGCCGCCGAAGAACTCCAGCCTGATGTGATCGTTGTGGACATTTCAATGCCTGTGCTGAACGGTCTCGATGCAGTTCGGCGGCTGAGGGACAAAGGCAATAGTGCGAAAGTAATTTTTCTGACCATGCACGCTGACGATCGTTTGCTTGCGGAAGCATTTAGGTGCGGAGGCGTTGGTTATGTACTGAAGCAATCGGCTGGTGAAGATCTGATTTATGCGATCAGACAGGCCTTGGATGGATTCAAGTACGTCACTCCGCTGATCGCTTCTGAATGGGTGCAGGATCTCGCGGAGCGAATAGACAAAACGCAAAAGTTGACGCTCACACCCCGCCAACGTGAAGTACTGCAGCTGGTCATCGAAGGCTGCACGATGAAGGAGATAGCAACCCGCCTTGGTATCTCAACGCGCACTGCTGAATCTCACAAGTACGAGATGATGGAGGGTTTGGGAGTCCAGAGTACTGCGGAGTTAATACAGTATGCTTTAAAGCTCGGCCTGACTGGTACGTAACGTTTAAAATGAATCGAACTGCCCCGCCTTAAATTTCCCGCTTCAAGAAGACTCACTTCATACGGTATTTTTGGTCCAAAGACTCCAGTAAGTCAATTTGCCGGGCTGATCGGAATTCCAATAGCACCGTCAGCCGGTCTACAAACTCCGTGCAGCAAAGGTGTCGCCTTGACGGATATCACCCGTCTCATAACCCTTCTGAAACCAACGAAGGCGCTGGTCTGACGTGCCGTGGGTAAATGAGTCGGGAACAACATAACCTGTAGTCCTACGTTGGATAGAGTCGTCACCGACGGCACTCGCTGCACGTAAAGCCTCTTCGACGTCGCCCGGTTCCAGTAACCCTTGCTCTTTAACATAGCGCGCAAACACACCGGCAAAGAAATCTGCTTGAAGTTCGAGGCGAACTGATAGTTGATTCGCCTCCACTTCGCTCATACGGCGCTGCATCGCATCCGCCTTTTCCGAGATTCCTAGAAGATTCTGAACATGGTGACCGACTTCATGAGCGATCACGTAAGCTTGCGCGAAGTCGCCCGGCGCACTGAATCTTCTACGCAACTCTTCATAAAACGATAGATCGATGTAAACCTTCTCGTCTCCGGGGCAATAAAACGGGCCAACAGCAGCGCCGCTGATTCCACACGCTGATTGCACCTGACCGGTGAAAAGAACGAGCTTAGGTTCTCGGTACTGTCGACCATTCTGCCGAAAAACGTCCGTCCATACGTCCTCTGATTTCGCCAGCACGACTGAGACAAACTGCTTGAGCTCCTCTTCTTGAGGATTTCCTGGTCGTGAGGTTTGGCTGCTTGCGTCAGGCTGGTTGCTTGGCACCTGCTGCAGTATTTGTTCCGGGTCGGCGCCGAATAAAAGGGCAATCACTATAATGATTAAGGTTCCAATGCCGCCGCCAATTGCGATCTTCCCTCCCGAGATGCCGCGTCGATCTTCAATGTTCTCGCTCTGCCTCTCGCCCCTCCATCTCATAACTGTCCCCCGTTCCTGGTTGAACTAACACAATCAAATTAGCTTGTTTGAGCATCATGATCAGTCATGAGAGCGAGATGCGCAAGCTTTTTCACCTCGCATTCACACCGCGGCTTCAGCGCCTGTGACCGAGCAGACTCGCCAAAATCTAAGAAACATTTTCAATACTCTAGGTACGAGAGTTATGCGACAGAGAGGAAACCGTTGAAACGGCTCAATAGTTTTGCAGGCAAGCTTTTCGGGCTAAAGCCGCGGTGTGAACCAGAGTGTTTCCACTTGAGGAATGTGGATTTCAGCGTCGACTGGTAGGCAGTTGTTAGCCACTACAACCGAGCGTCTTCTGCCCGGGCGGCCATTAGCTTGACCTTCTTCAGCTCCGTTCCCTTCATTCCAAAGAAGGTTGCCATCTCGATGACTTGTCCCGAACTCACAAAGTCTTTCGGGTTAGCGCAGAATTTCTGAATGCCGGGATAAAACTCGCGGCAACTCATGCCCTTCGGTATCTTTAGGTCGATCCCACATTGGTTGTCTTGCTTGTAATGCAGACACAATTCACAAACTATCATTCTTCTCTTCCTTCATTCGAAAATTCCGGATCATGCACGAGAGGTGTTTTCGCGGCATGCCTATTAAGAGCGCCGCATGCCAATTCTGGTCTTAAAGCGAACAACTCATTTTAAGGTTTTTAGTGGCCCACGGGTATTCGTTGATAGCGCGTCTTCCCTTCTGAGTCTTCCCAGGAAAGGTCCAACACATACGGGCTGGCTTTGCCTGAAATGAGCCTTAGTCGGCCCAACTGATCCTGGTTGGTGTCGACGGGTTTACCGTTGACCCAGGTACGATGAGCGATAATGGCTTTACCTTGCGGTTGGATTGACTTTATTGCCTCGAATTTTACATGAGCTTGTGAAGGTCCTCCGAGGCTCACTTCATCCTTCAGGAAGACTGTCAGTATTTCGATGCACTTGAGCGTTTGGTCGGTCATGTTCATCAACTCCAATTGGACATTCGAGTCCACGTCAATGAATCTAAAGGTAAACGCTCTCTCTGGTTTAGTATTTGAATTCAAAAAAGCCTTCTTCACATAGATGAAATAATTGAACACCGTGTACGACAAATATCTCTTCGTCGCCTGGCAACTTTACTCCACTTCACTCTGGTAGCGTTGCAGAAGGTCCTGAAGAAAAGGCGATCCGTCAAAGTGTGGACTTGCATTTAGCTCGAGCACACACCCAACTATGGTTTGATAGGTCAGAAACGTCTGCGAGGATCCATAGTTCTCCGGGCTGGCATTCATTTTTACTCCGCCCTTACAAAGTCGCCAGTAAACTGCGCGCATCAGGGCAGCTTCGCCGCTCAGGAAACCGCGTCCAGCCAGCACGGCTGCTCGGTCGCGCCAGACGCCAGCGCAGATATTGCGAAATTGATCTGAGTTTATTGTTGTCATCAGGTAACCCGATCAGACTTACTGGCTGGTGGTTAAGGGAGGGACGAAGTTACTAAATCCAGCTGTGGACATATTCAGTCGTGTCTCTCTTTGGACCACTTTTTGTAGCTTAGCTGATGAGAACGGCGAGCGAATGATCGCTGAACCGACGGCATTCCCCCATCGTTAGCGACGGCGCCATTCATAGGTCTCCGGTCGTCGCTTTGTTCCGCTACCTGCCACTGGTTAATGAATGCCCAATGTGCCGCATCTTGTGCGGCCGCTTCTCGTTTTCCGGGTTCGTCTTCGAGATCCTCTTTCATACGACCTTCTCAATCCGGAGGAGGGGTCGCGACTCTAGGGCTTTTGGTTCCTGACCCTCAAAGCTCGGAAGCGCTTTTGTCTCGTCATCATAAACATCGAAAACAGGCAGTAGTTTGGTGATCGCCATTATTTCACGGATCCGTTCCGTAAGGTGGGCCAGTTTGATGCTTCCGCCCCGGTTGCTGACTGTGATGTAACTGGAAATAAGTTCGCCAAACCCGCTCGAATCGATATGGGTAACTCCGGCGAGGTTTAGAAGAATCTGAGTTTTCCCTTCTGCGAGGAGGCACCTAATCGCCTTATGCAACTCGATCGTGCCGCCACTGATTCTCACGCGACCCTTCAGATCCAGAACAGTCACTTCTCCGACCCGGCGCTGGTTGATGTAGAGATTGACCAATTCCTGCTCCTTAAGTATTAGCTGTTAACTTCAGGGTAGTCTGGGTAATTCCAGAGGATCTGAGAAGGGAGCGAGCGACTCGATTCGATAACCACGTTACGCCCGGTCCCCATATATGTCAACTATGGAATATAGTTTTCATCGACAATAGTTTTCGCATGTGATACATACTGAACCGACAAAGGAGATGCTGATGATTGGGATCCGAATCGACGGCTTGTTAAAAGACCAAGGCCGAACATTTTACTGGCTGGCCAAAGAGACTGGCATCAGCCACACGACGCTTTGGCGCTTGAAGAAAGGAAAGGCGCTGGGAATCAACTTCGACACGTTGGAAAAGTTGTGTGAGGCACTCGAGTGTCAACCCGGCGACGTGCTGCAACTGACGGGCGTCAGGAAAAGGGGTACTAAGCGAAGTGCGAAGACTGCCACAACGTCCGCGCGAGGTGCGAATTCGGTGGTTACGCGCGCGAGCGGTAGTTATAAGTAATGTAAACCTACCACCAGAATACTGTTTATCCAGTTGAGACCAGGCAGCCCAGGCACGTGTAGATCGAGTTGAGCTTGTACCAATCATTACTCCTAAGTTGCCGCGACTGGTAAAAGTCGTCAAATCTTACTCGCTGCCCAACAAAGATGCGTGTGGCAAGATTTCCGCTGGGATAGGTTCAAGAAATCGAGACAGCGTTGGTGACCCTCCGGTTTCCAGTTCGCGATAGACGTTAACTGCAGGGTAGACAAAATGTAGATCCTTTTTCGCGCGCGTGGTCGCCACATAAAGAAGGCGCCGTTCTTCGTCTAAATCATCAAACTCATCTTGAAACCTATTTGAAGGAAACCAGCCGTCGGTCATCCAAATTATAAACACATTGTCCCACTCTAAACCTTTGGCTGAATGCACAGTCGAGAGCGTAACAAAACCGCTTCCGCGTCGTGGGCCATCTCCCTGGACCGCTTCAGTCGGGTCGAGTGCGACATCGTCGAGCAACTTTGCGGACGTCTTGTAGCGTTTCGCGATCGACTGCAGGTGTTCAAGATCGCGGCCGCGGCGTTGGGCGTCATCGTACTTGTTCTTCAGCAAGGGTCGATAGAAGCGCAGCACTGCTGAGAGTTGTTCGCCGGGTGTTTTACATTCGAGTACGGTTGTGAATACGCGCGCCAGACGCGTTAGCTGCGCTTTGTAACTTGCGCGGGCCGGAAATCGATGCAGCTTCTTGAAGAGAGCGTCTTTGGTCCGTGAAGAGCGAAACTCTTTTCGCTCAACTCCGAGATGCTCGAGTATCTGGTAGACCGTCGCATCGCCGACGTGTTCGATTAGTTTGAGTGCACGGAACCATGAAAGCGTGTCAGAAGGTTTGACCACAACTCGAAGGAAAGCGAGGGCGTCTTTTATATGCGCCGCTTCAGCAAATCGAATCCCGCCGAATTTGCGGAAGGGAATTGCTTCCTTGCCCAATTCAATTTCGAGGTCGAAAGAATGCGAGCTCGAGCGAAACAGAACGGCGATTTCGCTAAGTGGCACACCCTCCTGGCGCAACTCATCTATTCGTTGAGCAACGAACCTCGACTGCTCATTTTCGTCCCGCGCGCTGACGACGACCGGCGACTGCCCGCCTTCGATACGGGAAAACAAATGTTTCTTGTAGCTCTCTTTCACATCAGCAATGAGTGCATTAGCCACGTCAAGAATAGGTTGGGTGCTGCGAAAGTTCTCTTCGAGCTTGATGATCTGCGACGACGGGAATAGCTTCGGAAACTCGAGCATGTTCCGATGACTCGCGCCGCGAAACGAATAGATGGATTGGAATTCGTCTCCGACGACGGCGACGTTTTCGTGGGTGGCCGTCATTAACTTCACAATCTGTGCCTGTAGCTTGTTGGTGTCCTGGTACTCATCCACCATTATGTACCGATATTGCTCCGACAGTTGTTCGCGCATTTGAGCGCTCTCTTCCAAAGCGTCGCGCAGACGCACGAGCAAGTCGTCGTAAGTGAGCATTTGCCGAGTTCGCTTAAATTCCTCAAACGACTTGAACAACGTCTCCAGATTGCGGCGCTCATCTATGAATTCAGGATAACCCTGATTGAGCACCTGCTTCATAGACTGAACTTTGTTGACCATCATGCTAAAGATTGCGGCGATGGTTCGCTTGCGCGGGAAATGACGATCCTTCGTCAGCCGTATCTGCCGGCGCAGTAGATCAATCAGATCTTCCGTGTCGCTCTGATCGAGCACCGTGAAATTACGTTGGATGCCAGCTTGATCGGCAAACTTTCGTAAGACCGAATGGCCCAATGAGTGAAACGTGCCGCCGGACACTCTCTGGCAACGCGCATCGGAAAGTGCAGCAGCGCGGGTGAGCATGCTTGCCGCCGCTCGACGCGTGAACGTTAAGAGCAGGACTGATTCAGGTTTCGCTCCTGTTTCAACGAGACGAGCTACACGGTACACCAGCGTTCGCGTCTTTCCCGTTCCTGCGCCGGCCACGATCAGCAGGGGCCCTTCAGTTGTCATGACTGCTTTGAACTGCGATTCGTTGAGTTCCTTTTCGTAATCAACTACCGTCGACCGCGATCCCACCGCGGCGCGCTTCAACACCAGCCTTGTTTTGGAGCCGACGGGTAGCGTCTTGCCTAAATCAAGATCCCGTTTGATGATCTTAATTTCTTCAGCTAGTTCGCCTATGGTTTGATAACGGTCCTTCGGCGCTTTAGCCAGCGCCTTCGCCAGAATTCGTTGCAGATCGAACGGAAGTTCCGGCCGACTTGCCGCAGGTAGCCGAGGTTCCTGGTGAAGAATCGCGTGCATTGTGTCGATACGATTGTCGTGAACGAACGGCGCGGCACCAGTCAGCATTTCGCAGATTACGACCGCGAACGAAAAGACGTCGCAGCGTCGGTCAACCCGTTGGCCCAACAACTGTTCCGGCGCCATGTAATTTACCGTTCCCATTAGCGTGCCGGATTCCGTTTCGACTCCGCGAATGAGCGTCTTCTGCTCGCTGTCAGCCGCCAGTGCGCGTTCGCGCTCTGCGACCAGCTTTGCAAGACCGAAGTCGAGAATCTTGGCGTAGCCGTCACGGCTGAGCATTAGATTTTCGGGCTTAAGGTCGCGGTGAATAATTCCTACTTCGTGAGCCCTCGCAAGTCCTGCGGCGATCTGAATCGCAATCTCCAACGTCTCTTTCACCTGCAATCCGTTGGTTGAGATCTTCTGACGCAGAGTTTCGCCCTCGATATACTCCATCGCGATGTAAGGCTTGCCATGCTCCTCGCCAACTTCGTAAACAGTGAGAATGTGCGGATGGTTCAATGCCGACGCTGCGCGGGCCTCCTGAAAAAAGCGGCGACGACGGTCTTGCTGTGATACGTACTCCGGCGGCAACACTTTTAACGCAACTATCCGTTGCAGCTTGTTGTCGTAGGCCTTATAAACGGCACCCATACCGCCAGCGCCGATGGGCTCGATGATCCGGTAATGCGCGATGGTTTCTACAGGAATGGCCTTCATGCTCGGAGGAACTTATTCCAGCGTAGTCTAATGCAAGCTGGAAGTACGCAAAAGTTTACAACGAAGATTTTCGCTTTGCGCCAGTTTTGACGAGTATTTATATCAATGCGGCCGACACAAGCCGCGATCAATTGTAAGGAGAATATGACCACGGTGGATATTGCTCAACAGCGCCTGCAAAACCAGCGACTATCATCCACAACTGTCAAGAAACCCGCTGACCTGGTGAAATGGTTAGGTGCGGTTCAGGCGCAAGACTTTCAAGGTGCCAAGTGGGCAGTTGGGCAACGTTTGCACGACGCGACGGATGCCAGTGTAGAAAAAGCATTTAACGAAGGAACGTTCCTGCGTACTCACGTAATGCGTCCGACCTGGCACTTTGTGGCGCCGTCAGACATTCGCTGGTTGCTAGAGCTTGGTAAAGAGCGCACCAAGATAATTAACAATCACCACTACCGCAAACTCGAGCTAGACGAGAACGTTTTCAAGCAAACAAATAGGGCGCTAACTAACGCGTTACGCGGTGGTAAGCAACTCACTCGTGACCAACTGCGAGATGCGGTTAGGCGAGCTGGTATTGAACCCGGTAATGCGCTGCGATTCGTCTACATTGTCTATCGCGCCGAACTTGAGGGAATAATTTGCAGTGGTCCTAGAAAGGGAAAGCACTTTACCTACGCGCTCCTCGAAGAACGAGTACCCAGTTTCAATGCCCTAAAACGAGACGAAGCGTTGGCAGAGTTGGCACGTCGCTACTTCACGAGTCACGGTCCGGCGACATTACAGGATTTCGTTTGGTGGTCAGGATTAACTATGGCGGATGCGAAGACCGGGCTGGAAATGATTCAGATGAAGTTCAGTAAGAAAATGGTCGAAGGGAAGACGTATTGGTTTTCATCGGATATACCTGCAGTTAAGGCGGCACCGACTAAGGCATGTTTACTGCCGCCTTTTGATGAGTACTTGATTGGGTATAAGGATCGCACGGCGGCATTTGGACGATCACAAGGTCAAAAAACTATTCAGCGTAACCCAGTTTTCAATTCACCGGTTGTTCTGGGCGGGCGGGTTGTGGGTGGCTGGACGCGTATTCTTCAGCATAATTCAGTCAGAATCGAGGTGACTCCTTTTGATCAATTGAATAAGTCAGAATGGCGGAAGATTAAAGACGCCGGGGATCGATATGCCGCGTTTCTGGGAATGTCTGCTGTTTTCGAATGATGGCGTTGGTCCGGTTTTCTATTGAGAACATAGGTCGTAGAATTGACTTATCGTTCAACAATTCCAAGATAGGAGCCACTTCATGTTCTGCCCGCGATGTGCCTCAAATCAAAGCAACGATGTGAAGTTCTGCACCGTTTGTGGCGCCAATCTGGTAGCAGTTCGACAAGCGCTCGATAGCCCGGAACCAGAAAAGAAATTCGATTGGGGCGACACATGGGTTGCTGAGATGTTTATGTCGCCCGAGGTTGCCGAACGGCGCAGGCTGGAGATCGAGCGGCGACTAGGAATAACTCCTGAGGTAAAACGTTACAACGAAATCAAAGCTGGAGTTATCACGAGCAGTGTCGGTGTTGCGTTAGCAATCTTTCTCTTTGTGTTCATGCAGGGACTTGTAGGTAACGTTTCATCCGATGCCGCCGAAATACTAAGTCGATTATGGGTTGCCGGGGTCATCCCGTTCTTCGTGGGTATGGCGCTCATCGTTAATGGTCTAGTAGTCAGCAAGAAGCAGGCAGAGATTGCGCAGCGCGAACTTGATAGGACGGACGGCCTCGACAAGGATTTTACTCCTCGCAGCTTGCGCCCTGCCGACACGAGCCAGTTCATTCCTTCCAACCTGAGCGTTACCGACCAAACGACCAGACACCTTGCAGACGCCGAACCGAAGCAGAGGTCGCCAAAGGACGCCTCCAAAACTAGTGTCCGATAAACTTTAGCTTGTCGCTGAACGTTCGGCGGAGGCTAGTCACGTCGCAGGAAGCCTCATGCGGTACGCTACGACAAGACTGACGCATATCGGACACTCGTTAGGGCCACTGGTCTATACAACGAAAAATTGGCGAGCTAAATGCAGTCTACGATTGCCGCTTCGTCAGCATCTACGAGAAAGGGTAGTAAATGAACCGAATCACAGGCTTAGACAAAGAGCAGGCGCCGTTGCACCTGCGTTGGCTCTACGGAACGATGCGAAAGAATTTCGGCAAAGATCTGACGCCGGTGAAACAACAAATGCGGGTGCCTGGACTGGTATGGGGCAGCATAGCCATGGAGGCAGGTCTCAGCAAAAAGCGAAGAGTGTCATTGCGCACCATCCAGTTGGCGAAAGTTCGAACCGCATTGAGAGTAGGTTGTCCTTTTTGAGTCGACATTAATTCTGCCGTAGGCAGAAAGGCTGGTTTGACTGATGAAAAGCTTCGCGCGCTCGTCAGTGGTGATGTGTCAGGCTTCACACCAATGGAGCTCCTGGTAATTGAACTCGCCGATTCGATGGCGGATACGCCCGCAAATGTGTCCGAGGATCTGTACCAACGGTTGCGGGAGCAGTTTTCGGAGGAACAGTTGCTTCAGCTGGGCGCTCAGATCGCGTTTGAGAACTATCGAGCGCGTTTGAATCGAGTCTTCGATGTAGGCAGCGACGAGCTATACAAGCCAGGGACGACAAATTGATTTTTATTGCTCGTTCACAGATTACTGACGCAGATACCACACGGCATAAAGCCGCTGGTATGCGAGTGTGACCATTCACAACTACGTGAGTTCCTCCACTAAACGATGAGGATTGAGCCGCGGCCTTCGCTTATCAGTGCTCTTAGCAAATCGTCCCATCTCTCGATTACAGCGACGCAACTTTTCATGTTACACGGCGGCCATCCATGGATTAGAAAGCCGCGGTCTCCATCATGCACTAAAGCGACGCTCTTCCTCGTCAAGTAGTGGTTGCAGGTCAAAGCGTATTCCGGGATACGTAGGCGAAGCGAATTTCGTTGTAAGTCTGTTCTGATTCCACGCTCACCGCCGGTGTTGTAGTCAATCACTTCCCATTCCGCGTTGAGCCCGCCGACTTTTGACCAGAGACCCAAATCAGCTCCCGCGGTCTGATTGGTTGGCAAAGAAAAGGATTGACCTGCCACTGCTCCCGCAATAACGCCGCTACGCAAATAGTAGATTAGATTGGCAGCCATTGTGCTGGCGCCCCCAATATGGATTACGCTTATGCCCTCGCTGGCAAGTCGATTGCAAACATAACCTTCACTAATATTCCGACATCGCTCTTCTTACTCGATATACTGACGATAATTTTTCCAGGCTCGATAGGTTTTTGGAATATCTAACTTTTTTAATTGAGCCCAGGCTTTCATTGCTTGCAACTTGGTCGAATTCTTCTCTCCTGCCAAAAAAGCTTGAGAGATGCCAATTTGATCAGCGAAAGCTTTGATTTCCACCGCGTACCAGTATCCATTGTCAAACTCCTCTTCCGTCATTGATTTCGATAAACGTGGCTTCCGAGGCATTGCGTGTTGTCTCAAGGGTACCCGCTTATTAGCGTCAGAACACTCAAGATTTGGTCAGGCTCTCTAATTCTTCGGCGGTTCGCGGCCAATCGTCCTTCAACAGACGAGACAAGGCCCGATCCGCGAGAAGCTTTCCTCCGGTCTGACAGGTGGGACAGTAGTTTGCCTCGTTGGATGCGTAACGAATCCGTTGAATCTTACTGCCACAGCGAGGGCAAGGCTTCTTGTATCGACCGTGAGTGGCCATGTCAGATCTGAACGCTGTTACTTTTTCCGGAAACCGCTCACGCGACTCGGCGCGCAAACTTTCAACCCAGTGAGTCAGCGTAGTCTTAGTCGCGCGGAACAACCGATCGATCTCGTCTGATGTCAGTTTTTGAGTGAGTGCGAACGGTGAGAGCTGAGCTGCGAAAAGAATCTCATCCGAGTAGGCATTGCCTACACCACTCAATATTCTGGGATCGGTGAGGGCCCGTTTTAAGGTATGGTTATTTGCCTGGAGTGTTTTCGCAAACTGTTCTTTGGTCGCTTCAAATACCTCCAGGCCGCCGGGGTTGAGTCGTTCAAGTCCCGCTTCGCCCTCGACGAGATGAAGAGAAGCGCGTTTTTTGGAACCCGCCTCCGTTAAGACCAAAGTCCCATTCCTAAACTCGAAGGCAGCCAATCCGGTTACCTTCAATAGCTTCACACGACTTTCATGCCAGTGAAGTCGGCCAGCAATCATCAAATGCAGAACTAGCCACAGATCATCTGCGAGTCCAAAGCAAATCCGTTTGCCTAAGCGGCGGAGCCCAACAACCTTCTTGCCTTCAACAGTGGACAGCGGTGGTACAGCAGTGCGCAGCAGAAAAGGCGACGCAACGCGTACGCGTTCGAGGTTAGTGCCTAGAATCCGTTTCTCGAGAGCCTCGATATAAACAACGATGTCCGGCAGTTCAGGCACCGGCGTACTGTTAGCTTGCGAACTTAGCCAAGGTCACTACACAGTGCTGCGGCTCTTCGCCATTCGCCAAATCCACAGCACCAAAATGGCGCCGAGTATCGAGAGCAATAAGCCAGCTGGACGAAAACCACTGGTTTCGGCTCCCCAAATCGCCCAACTCACCAGCCCACCTATAATGGAGCCGACAATTCCCAACAACATAGTCGACAACCAGCTCATCGTATCTTTCCCCGGCATGATCAAACGTGCTAAGGCGCCTGCGATCAGCCCAATGATCAACCACCATAAGAAACTAAGCATGTTCTTTTCCTCCTTAATGTCGGGTCGATGTTTCGTATGCAACTTCAGTCGTTAAGTACGAAAGTAATCTTCATTCTGACTTTGTATTCAACGATGTTGCCGCCCTGCACAGTCACTTCTTGATCCTGAATCCAGGCGCTTAGGACATTATCGAGAGTTTTGTTTGCTCGTTTGATGCCCGATTGTAGCGCGTCTTCGAAACTCTTGGGGGACGAAGCCGTTATCTCAGTTACTTTAGCTATGCTCATAGCTTATCCTCCCTTTAGCATGTTAAGTCCAGTAGGCTCAGCAATAGTTCCTCACTTAAAGAAGTTGCCGGCGATGCGGCTTAAATCGTCGATCGCGCTGCCATCTTTATTCTGATCCAGCATGGAATTGAGCACTCCCATCATTCCGGGCGCGTTGGCCTGTGCCTGCTGTTGCTGATCGTTGAGCAGATTAGAGAGGCCCGACGCATCAAGTCCAGTTTGTTGTTGCGTTTGTCCAAGGGCCCCCATAACGAGGGGCGCAACCATTTCGAGCATACTTCCCACCGAACCCTGATCGAGGCCGGTTGCCTGCGCCAGATTGCTCTCCATCGTGAGTTGCTGGCCGCCGAACACATGTCCCAGGATCCCAGCTCCATTTGCCTGCTGCGGGTTACTCAAATATCCGGCAAGGTTGTCGAAGATGCTTCCGTCATGATCGTTGTTAATCGCCTGATGAAGCTGCTCCGCGCCATTTGGTTGAGAGGCATTACGTGCTAACGCCGCTAGAATTAACGGCACGGCTATCTGAACGGCGGTGTTGGCGGTTGATTCACTAATTCCTACTCGCTGCGCCATTTGACTGATAGCGCCCCCCGCCAGCTGTTGAGTAATGATCTGCGTAATTGCGTTCATAATCTATCCTCCTTAAGGCCAGCGAAGAGAACTATTCAAAGTTTAGTTCGGTTGCGCGTGTCACTTTGCCGCTCCGTGAGCAATCTCCTGGACGCAAGAGCTTTGATGGTGGGGGAATACTGTGGCGCGTTTATATCACTGTTCAAAAGTACTAACAACGCGCCGTCCGCGATGTTGCCTTTTACCAAAACGTCGGCACCGACAACTCCTTCAGGTTGGAATTCGGACAGCAAGAAGTCGGGCCGGGGTGCCCCTGACCTTTGTCAATCCCCGGCCCGATGAGGTGTGTTCCCTTCAGTGCTTCTCCTCCTGTAGATGCGCACCGCACACACCTCAAACTTTCTTATTCTGAGAGTCAGCCGGCCCTGTAAGCTGGCAGGGTAAAGTTGCGGTTGAGCACAACACCAAACTCAGTGCCCGACTTGACCTTTACCTCATGGCCCTTTTTTAGCCTCCCGGTTATCAAGCCAGCTGCCGCACCCACACCAGCTCCGATTGCAGCTCCTTTACCGCCACCGGCGATTGCTCCAATTACGGCGCCCCCCGCCGCGCCCCCACCAATAAACTTGACGTTGCGGTGAGTCGTTTTATGCGCAGAAACTTGTCCTTCGTTATCACTCTTTCCAGTCGACTCAGAGAGGTCCGTCAAAGAGCCATTGATCGCTCGACGAACTCCATTTGGTAGAGTAATTGAAACAAATTGCACATCCATTGCCGCGGGCTTTCCATTCTTTTGTGCTCGCTGAACATTCGTAACACGGCCGGCGATAGTGCTTCCTTGCGGCGCCAACACCACACCACTCTTGGAGTAGATCGGGTCCACCAAAGTGGTGGTGAAAGTGTCGCCGACGCGTGCGGTCTCGGAGTTAAGTTCCCCGTTCAACCTAACACGCAATACATCATTGGCGTAGATCGAGTAGGAAACCGGCGGCCGCTTTTTCTTTTGAGTCAAGGCTGAAGAAAAGGTTCCGGCTACCAGAACAAGGATGACCCCGGAAACAAGGATTCGGATTCGGCTATTTCGTCTTAGATAGTTCATTCATCTCCTTCTACTCGCGCTTCCGAAAAGGGTCGCGCGATTATCAATCAATGATGTTCCTATCAGTTTGCAGCCACGGAGCGGCCATCGTGCCGTTTGACCACTGCGGCATTGCGCATCGATAGGTGATGTTCGGGCGCCGGGAACCCCGCCGCGGTAAATGCTTCACGAATAGCGCGATTCGTGTCGAAGTAGACTTGCCAGTAATGCGTGTTATTCCAATATGGTCTCACGGCCAGTACTGGTCCGAGCGGCGTAAACTTCAACACTTCAACATCCGGCGCGGGACTGGTAGTCACGTTTGGGATAGCGTGAAGCCTTTGTTTGAGAATCTGGGTTGCGCGAAACACATCGACCGAATTATTCAACTGTGCTTCAAGATCCACTCGTCGATAAGGATTCGCAGAAAAGTTCTGAATATTTTCCGCGAATATTTTGCCATTACCGACGAAATTACGCACGTTGTCGAGTGTGTCGATGGTCGTGACAAATAGACCAATGTCTTCGACGGTGCCCGTTACTCCCCCGGCAGTGACGAAGTCACCTGCTTTGAAAGGACGGAGGATCATCGCTAGCCCCCAATACTTTGAATGCAAACGCAGCTACCCAAACCAGAAGGTGTCGGATTTAGCTTGAAGATTCATCTTTTGGACCTCCATTCAACCGGCGCAGAATAGAAACGACCTCGCGACTTCCAGTCTGTTAAGTCAAACGAACGATGCATGCCACACCTCAAGCAGGCCCGATAAGTTTCCCGGCTACGAGTGATCGGCCGACTCAACCGTAGATGCCAGCAGCTAAATACGCGAGATACAGCATATGTAAGGATGTCGGCGTGTTTTTTTCCGAGTTCAAATAGATCATGCTGAGGAATCGACGACAGGATTTCCGTTTGTTGGATACTCATAATTACATCTCCTATCAATGCGTCAGCATGGCGAACATCTTATCGTCCTGGTCGGTGTTCAGGGACGTGTGAATGATAGTGTCGCCATAGTTGCGCAATTGTTCGAGCGCAACAGGCACCGTGGCCGCGCGCAGGAGCATGAATATAGCTGAGCCTCCGGGTGCGATCAGGGCCGCAACATCTCGCGTGAAGTTTTCCGAAAGATGCAAAGTATCCCGCCACCACTTTTTCTCGGGGAACTCGGAGGAACATTCGGTCGGCAACGCCGCACGCATCCCCGCCGAGACCGAAATTCCCTTGACAGCTTCAACCATCATATCCGTGAGTGGTAGAAAAAGAGTTGTGCTCAGGAGTGACCCCCACAACCTTGCCCAGTTGACTGCTTCACATGTTGAAAGATCAACGCTCATGTGAACTCTTGCTTTGCCTTTGCCATTGAGAGTTATGGCGACTGCATCATCCAGGTCTCGAATCCAGGGCCACTCTCGTCGCCTGAGTTCGTTCAGTACCTCTGGCGCTCGGTACTGATCTCGGAAGACGAATACGACCAACTCACTCACGGCTCTTCGCTCATCTGGGACTGGTAAGCTCACGTTTGATTCTGGTTGCCCGAGGTAATTGCTGTCGAAAGAGAGATGCCTGAGACGGCCCATTGCGAGCAGACATCAATTCTTCAAGAGAGAATCTTCGCAACGCAGCGTGTGTCCGATTCGCCTGTCGCCTAACTCGAGGTCCACAGGTTGAGTTCCTGTAATCGCTGTTAGCACACTACAGCTCATCGGGGCACGTACTTTACTCCGTCCTAGAATCTGAACTCTATTAGTTAAGTGAGAATAAAGGGTTGGACGTACTGGCGTAATAGGGTGGAGTCTGTATTTCTAACTAGGAGGTTTATGTAAATAGTAAGCCCAGAACCATCAGGATGGTTTAACGTTGCATCCTCGCTCACACCAACGGTTAAGTCTAAAACTTTAGACTCAAAGCGATCCCATCACGCCTCTACCAATTGATTGCGGATTGCATAGTGAACGAGTTCCACAATGGAGTTGATGTCGAGTTTGCGCATGACGGTGGCCCTATGCGTTTCCACAGTCTTGACACTGATAGACAGGCTAACGGCGATCTCTTTATTGCTCTTTCCTTCGGCTAACATCTGTACGATTTCGCGTTCGCGATCGGTCAACGTCCGGAACACAGAACCCTCATCTGGCTTCGCCGCAGATTTCAAGAACGCATCGAGCAATGCCTCGGATACTTTGGCTGTGAAGAAGGGCTTGTGGTGCGAGAGGGCTTCAACGGCGCTCACAAGATGGCGTCCAGCATCTGACTTTAAGACGTAACCCCGGGCCCCCGCTGAGAGCACCTCGCGAATCAATTGCTCCGTCTCATGCATAGTGAAGATTAGTACCTCGGTACGAGGCAATTCGCGTCGAATCTGGCGCGTCGCTTCCAGTCCGTTAAGCTCGGGCATCGAGAGGTCGAGCACTACTACATCCGGCTCAAGTTTCAGAGCCAGTTTTACGGCTTCCCGTCCGTCGGAAGCCTCACCACAAACTTCCCAACCAGCATGGCTGTTGAGTTCGTCACGTAGTCCGCGTCGAACCACATCATGATCATCTGCCAGCAGAATACGCACCATAACTTGCTCCGTTACTGAGAGGAACGATCGCGGCTACTGCAGTGCCGGAATTGTTTGAGGTTATTTCCAGTCGCCCACCGAGCTGACGCAATCGCTGACGCATGCCGGGAATTCCAACACCAAGTTCATGAAACTCACCTTCGGGATTCGCACGATCTTCTGCGTGAAGTCCGTTTCCGCGATCCTTTATTTCAAGAACAATCTCGTTTGACCGGCGCTCAAGTCGGATGCTGGCTGTTTCGCTACCCGAGTGGCGACGAACATTCGTGAGGGCCTCCTGTACGACTCGGAAGAGAGCGGTTTCGATATCGGAATTTAGCCGGCCAATTGGTTGCGCCATAACATCCACATAGATTCCGCTGCGCTTGCTAAATCCTTCCACATACCACTGGAGTGCCGAAACCAATCCAGCTTGATCCAACAAAGGGGGGTGTAGTAGGTACGATAATGTACGGATTTCCTGGAGCGATTGGTCCCCGAGTGCCTGACACTCATCGATAAGTTGGCGGACCTCCGCCTTGTCTGCAGAGTCGAATTGGCCCAACTTTGCAAGGTTGATCGAAATCGCAAAAAGGTTCTGTGCCGTTCCATCGTGTAACTCGCGCGCGATTCGGCGTCGCTCTTCATCCTGTATGTTGAAGAGGCGAACAGTAAGTTCGAGAAGCTCCTTTTCCTGACGTAGACGATTAGTGACATCTTCACTAATTGCCATTACCGACTCTACTGCGCCGTCGGGAGTAAATTCTGGAATGATGCGCGTCCAGTAGTTGCGACCAGCGTATACATACTCTCGTACCACGGTTTTCCCAGTGAGAAACGCCTGGCGACAACTCGTCTCGAAGGCGCGCCAGTCGTAATCCTTAAGCGCGACTTGGCCCGGAGTCTTGCCGATGAAGTAATCAGGACAAATTCCCGTATTACGTTCCGCAGTGGGACTTATGTAGATATACCGAAGATTGCGATCGAGACGCGAAATCACGTCTGGGGAGTTTTGCACTAGCGTCGAGAACTCTCGTTCACTCAATCGCAGTTCCTCTTCTAGTGACTTGCGCTCGGTGATATCGCTCGAAGCAACCAGAATGCATTCCTGACCGCCTAACTCCAGCAACTCGGCAGACGACAATAAGACGCGCATCTTTCCGCTCTTGGTTCGGAATGTGGTCTCCATGTTACGCACCGCGCCACCGTTTTTTAGACCTGCCACTAACTGAGCGCGATGCCAGGGTGTTTCCCAAATGCGCAGTTCATATGAGGTGTGACCGATCACCTCGTCATAAGTGTACCCACTCATGCTTAGGAAGCTCTCATTCACATCGAGGTAGCGTCCTTCCTTCAATGTCGTTAGGGACATGGGTTGTGGATTTGCTTTGAAAGCTTTTGTGAAGCGCTGTTCGCTTTCGCGGATTGCTTCGTCAGCCTCCTTTTGGGCCGTTATATCGCGAGAGACGGCAAGCAGTCGTTCAATGTTTCCACTTGCACCTCTGATTGGTGTGATGACGTTGTCCCACCACCTATGCTTTCCGAGCATTGTGAGCGCGAGGGATTGAAACGATCCAATGTCTCCCAACCGGGCGCGCTCGACGGCCGCAGTGGCGATCCGTTTGCTTTCAGGCGGCCAAAGGTCGATCCAAGACTTGTTTAGTAACGTTTTGATATTGGAAATCTCAAGCAGCTGTTGGCCTCGCGGGCTCATGTAGAGGAGATTTCCCTCGAGATCCAGTATTTTTATGCAATCCGTGCTGCTTTCCACAATGCGGCGGTTGAACTCCTCGCTTTCACGCAAGGCTTCCTGAGCCCGTTTCCGATCGGTAATGTCGCGTCCTATCCCTTGAAGTTCAATCGAACTGCCATTGTGAGAAATCACGTGATTGACCCACTGGTGCCAGCCGGTTTCGCCATTCGGCAAAAGGACCTCATGTTCATTCATTTCGGTACGCGGATTCTCAGCCAAAGACTCGAAGTATTGCATGGTGCCAGGGCGTGCGTATTCCGGTACTAGCTCAATGAACTTCATACCGATTAGTTCGTCGCGAGACTTTCCGAAATAGCGGCAATAGGCTTCATTGACGAATGTGAGAGTTGTGTCAGGAAGGAAACGACAGATCAATTCAGTCTGAGTTTCAACTACGTCGCGGTATCGCTCCTCAATTTGTCGTTCCCATTCTTCGGCGCGCTTTCGCTCAGTGATGTCGCGCACGACACTTAACACTTTGTTTCCGTTACAGGGGGCCACGCGGGCCTCATACCACTTTCGTTCTCCGTCCAATTGCAGGTCATACTCCATCACCTGCGTTTCTCCGGTCGACAGGGCAAGTTCAAAGCACCGTTCGAGCGGCTTTACAATCGGTTCTGGCAGAACGGCGTGCATCGACTTTCCCAGAAACTGTTCGGGAGGGACTAATAAAGAACTCGGGTCTTTGGCGTGGTAGTCGAGAAAAACACCTTCTTTGGTTTGCAAGAACATCAGATCCGGGATGGCGCGAAGAATTGCGCGATTCCGTTCCTCAGTTTCGCGTAACGCTAGTTCCGCGGTCTTACGTTCAGTGATGTCGCGACCAATACCTTGTAATTCAACCGCCTCACCAGAAGAATCGAAAATGACATGATCGGTCCACTGATGCCAGCCCATTTTACCGTCTGGGCCAATAACCTCATGCTCATACGTAACGGTACGCGGATTATCGATCAGCGACTGCACGTGCAGACTGGTGGCCTCACGGGCATGTGGAGGAATCAACTCCAGAAACCTTGATCCGATCAAGTCCTCACGAGATTTTTGGAAATAGCGACAATAGGCGTCGTTGACAAAAGTCAGTGTGGTGTCCGGAAGATAACGACAAATCAATTCGGTTTGGGTCTCAATCACATTGCGATAGCGCTCTTCGCTTTCCGCGAGACCTCGAGTGGCACGCCAGCGTCGGGCGCGTTCTATTAGTAAGCCGGCGATTAGTAATGTCTGAATCAGAAAGAGTAAACCGAGTCCGACTATGTGAGATTTATAGCGTTGCCAGAAGGTCGGCTCTTTAAAAAGAATAGCGAACAAGCGGTCGAATCGTTCTGTCGGTGTAATGTTCCACTCAAAGCGAAGACCTAATTCCAGCGTAAAGTTTGGTTGCCACTTAAAATTGTCTTGAGCAAACAGATTGAGGGCGCCTTGTGTAATGCTGCTACTACGATCGCCTGGCGTTACGCTAAACGAATTGGCGGCGCCTGCAAGAAAGTCAGATATGTTCACGAAGTTGAACCTGCCTGTATCAAGCGCAAAGTTATTGCTCCGGAATTGCCGACCTTCACCGCCAAACTTGATCGCGTGTTTGCCACGCAGGTAGCTCACAGTGTCTGCCAGTACAAAAGTGGTGTCACCCCTGCCCGCAGGTTGATTCACGGGTCCTCCGAAGTTGAGCCCTCCAGTAACGTTAATTTGAGGCAAACCGATGGATCGACTCACACCATTGCGAATGCCGAAATCTATAGGGTTTAGTTTTGCATTTCGTATTGCCGTACCGTAGATCCGGTTGAATCCTAGACGAGCCTCGTTTACGTTGCCGGCGCCGAAGAGATGCGTTTCGTTTAAGGTTAGGATTTGTCGCTGTACGTCGAAGGTATGACCAAACCCGGGAATGGTATTGCCGTTTCGGTTGGGCTCGATTATTTCATTGACCGTTTCCTCTCGATTACCAGCGGTGTTTATCGCTAGAGCACCTACTCCTCTACTCGGCGTCGTGGAAAACCCATTTGTTGAAGGTGTAACACTGCCAGGTACAAGTAGTGTCGCAGTGGACTGTGCACTTGATGATAGGCAGACAACGAGACCCAGAAGCGCCGATGAAGGCAGCTGAAGGTGCTTTGGAGAGAGAGAGAAGAACAGCATAAAACCGGCTTTGAAAAGTTAGCAATGATAGGATCCGTCATGTTAATGACAGCTCAGCAAGAAAATGGATTCCTTTCCCTAAGTTTATATTTCGAGCAAGCGACTTCGCCGGTAGGAAGGAACTGAGTGGCGTGCGTTTATCGATATGAACGAGTCTTGGTAAACAGAAAAACGTTGACCAAAATTGGGGGCGTTCGTTTAGTAAGTCAGAGTATCCCATATATCTTAAGGGGCTCAGATCTGGGACTCCAAGGCGAATTCCACGCCTCACATTACTGACAACTAGTTCAACTTCTCCTGGGAACCGACAGCTTTCCTTATCTCCCCGGTCTTGGCTTTGCCGGCTCGTCCAGGTTACTTCTAACTCTTAAATCTGGGCTTGTTTACCGCTTGAATTGAACAGCGCAGGTTCCAGCCGATGCAACGGTCTCTAACTTCTTTCGATCGACGCGTTGCGGAGGAGGCAAAGGAGCAACGGCTCGGACGGCTCGTCCCGCACACAACGGCCTCGAACGTTCAAACAAGACTCGCCTCATTGGTAGCCATGCCGCGGATTATTACAGGAATTCATCCTCGGGTAAATCCCGTAATTTTACTGGTTTAGAGTGTCGTAAAATACTGTCGAACTTCGTAGATCTCCAGATGTAACACCTGGCCTTAATTGTCGGTAACGTTGACAGTCATGCAGTACCTACAATTACACGACGAAATACAAAACCCACCCGATAATCTTTGGTGCTACCATATTCTAGTCTGCCATAACCTATCACGAGGAGAGTCGCTGGCGATGTGTAAGCTGCGGATTCTAGGCGTCAACTTCTTACTCTGTCTTACATCCTCTGCGCTATGCGCGTTTGCGCAAGAACCTATAACAAAAAAGAACTTTACGATTCAGCCTTGCATTACCGGCAATCGCGGCACGACGAACCTCGCCGGTGAAGCGAACCAGCATTCAACAGGATTCAGGTTGAGCACACGAAAGACGCCATCTTACGAAAACGGCTGGGAACAAGGGACCGGACGGCAGATGGATTTATCGCTGCGTCATTCCTCGCCCATACTGTCGCCGCCACCTGCATGCAAATCAAAATTACCGGCGTTCGAGCAAAGCCCCTTTTCAGTTGCTGGTACAGGAGGCAATCAAGCACATTCCTCGATCACACCGTTTGTGATAAAGAGAATGTGGCCCCTAAACCAACCCGCAAGTCCTGTTTTACCAACGTGGTCCAAAGGGTTTTTCTTTTCGCGAAACAAGACCGAACCTCTCAACAAGACCGTTGGGCCCTCAAATCGGATTACGACACAACCAATGATCTTTTCAGGAACAAACGGTTGGGATCCAGCCGAACGGTCTTGGACGTTACCAGCTAAGAGGCCTAGCGTTAATCAGCCCACGCCGAAGGCATTTAAGTAATTAGAAAGAGAAGGCACTTAAGCAGAACGCGCAAACGGTCAAGGTATCATTGAAACCGACACGTCGCCTTACGGACAGTCAGGTTAGGCGCCAGGTCTTAACTGCAAGAACGATCATGCTGTCGATTGGCTATGCGATCCGAAAACGATGTTTGACTAGGTAATGACTGTTTGCAAGCCTCTGTGCGAGCCTTCTGCGCAAGCCAGATACCTAAAATTCCTGACCGAAAATACAAAGTCCACCTGATTCAAGCTAACTAGCTCGATCTCTTACGGTTCTTCATCTGTCGCTCATTTTTTGCGGACTCTTCTCCCGACCAAGAGCGGAGGCGTACACTTCTAAAGACAACCTGAGATTCATTGGGGGAATCGTTATACATTAATAGGGATTCGAATAGTTCACTTAGGACGCAGGCGTCTCGCGTGCTCCCAAACTGAGCGCCCACTTGGATTCGGCGCGAGAATGAAATTTAAACGTATTATTTGCGCTCCGCGCCCACGCGCCCGCGAGACGCCTGATCGGATCACAGCGTGATCCACTGAACACACATTAATTGCCGCTAAGGTTGGTGACATAGTTAAGCGTTGTTCATGTCAGCTCCCAAGCTAAGTGCGGTTGAAACTCGGTCTATCGCCGAAGAGGCCTTCATCTATGGCTACCCACTTGTGCTAATGGCAGTAAGTCGTGACGTGCTAACGACGGGTCGAGGCAAGGCGCCAGTCAATCATTTCCATCATTTACGAGAATTTCCAGATCACACCTTCACGGACGTCGTCAGTCCAAACGCAGACACTCTTTATTCCTCGGCATGGATCGACGTAAGTCGAGAACCGCTGGTGCTGAGCTTGCCTGACACTGATGGTCGTTACTACCTTATGCCTCTTCTGGATGCTTGGACCAACGTCTTTGCGTCGCCTGGAAAACGCACTACGGGAACGCAAAAAGGCGACTATGCGATTACGGGTCCTCGATGGCGAGGTGGTTTGCCGGCGGACCTTCAAGAATTGCGGGCACCAACGGAAATCATCTGGCTAATAGGCCGCACACAAACAAACGACAAGTCTGACGTTGCTGCCGTTAACGAACTCCAAGATCAATACAAGCTGATACCATTAAGCTCATGGAAGTTAGGCGACGCGCCACGGATTAAGCCAATAGGCAGTCTTCCTATAGACACCGTGACTTCGCCCGTGGATCAAGTTGCGCGGATGGACGCACGCACTTTTTTTGGCCGCTTCGCTGAGTTACTTCGCGGCAATCCTCCATACGTCACAGATGCGGCAATGATTGAGAAGTTGGACCACATCGGCATTGTACCCGGTCACAGCTTCGCCGAAGGCACATTTGACTCTGCAGGTGTTACGGCTCTTGAAGCAGGAGCAAGGGATGGTCTTAAGAAGATTATTGCCAGTGCAACTGAAAATAGCGATCAGATGATTAATGGATGGCGAATCGGCATGGGTCACGGCGCGTTTGGGACGGACTATGCAACACGCGCGCGCGTCGCCCTCGTTGGTCTTGGCGCCAACCTCTCCGAGGATGCGGTGTATCCGATGACTCGGGTGGATAGTGATGAAGAGCCTTTGAGCGGAAGGAATCGCTACGTGCTGCACTTCGAAAGGAATCAGTTGCCACCGGTAAACGCCTTCTGGTCGCTGACGATGTACAACGCTCGACAAGCTTTTGTTGGAAACCCAATCAGCCGTTACGCAATCGGGGACCGTGATAGGCTCCAGTTCAACACCGACGGATCGCTGGATCTGTTGCTACAATACAAATCACCGGGTAGTGAGTACGAGTCGAACTGGCTGCCCGCTCCTGCCGATGCTTTTAACTTGATTCTCCGTTTGTACTGGCCCAAACGCGAAGTGCTTGATGGAGCGTGGGTGCCGCCTCCAGTTCAACGTTCCCCCTGACGTCGTGAGTCCCCGGTTTGATGATCGACGACGCGTATCTTAGTACTTTGGCTTGGCCCAATGTATTGAGAGCTTCTCATTTTTTTCAATGGCTACAAGTATAAGGAGGGTAGTATGCACAAACGTTCAATCGTCTATCTGCTAATGGCCGTCTGTTTTGTGATTAGCGCAAGCAGTGGAGCAAACGCGCAAGGCGGTAAGTCAAAGGCGAACAGTCAGGCAAAGAGCCAGGTTCCAACAGCCGCACCAGAACCTCCCTTACCGCGCGGAAAGGACCCAAAAGAGGGAGCGAGCCAGGCTGCGAAGGCGGCGAAAGTGTTTGGCGAAATCATGGCGACCCCAGACAAGGGTTTACCGACAGGCCTTCTGGACAAGGCTGAGTGTGTCGCCGTGTTTCCTTCAGTTATTAAAGGCGGCCTCATCGTAGGTGCCAAAGCCGGACGTGGAGTTGCGAGTTGCCGAACGCGAACAGGATGGTCAGCGCCCGCCTTTTTCGAATTGAAAGGGGGCAGCGTCGGGCTTCAGGTGGGAGGTCAGTCCACCGACCTTATTTTGCTGTTCATGAACACGGAAGGGTTGAAGAAACTGGTCGACAGCAAATTTGAGTTGGGGGGCGACGCTTCTGTGGCAGCAGGACCGGTAGGGCGAGAGGCATCGGCTTCGACCGACGCATCGATGAACGCTGA
>JBKOYD010000001.1:0-34177 GCA_046725195.1 Acidobacteriota bacterium
TTCATTGTTGAGACCTTTGGGGAAACGGGCATGACATCAGATTAATCAAGCTTCCGACATGCCAAGGAAATTGCGTGCGGAAGCTTTGACACATTGAGGTTATGGCAAGCCGATGCCAAACGAAATGCCGCTGCCTAGGCCGGCCGCCGGATTGGGCGCCTGTCCGGCTTGTGGTCGCGGCGCCAACATAGCAAGCAGGGTATCAGCTCCAGAGACCAACGCAATCGCCGTTAACCTGGCTGGATCTACGCCCTGTGTACTGGAAACGATGATCGTATCGCCGACCTTAACATCGGCAAGTGAAATTGTTGGCAGCCTTTCCAACATATCGTTGATGTTGAAGCCACCTCCGCGAGGACCGCCACCCGGCGCACCCGGGCCATTTCCTGGTCCACCTGGACCGCCCTGGGGCTTGGCAGCAGCTTGACCCTGTCCGCCTTGAGGTGCTTGACCACCGGGACCACCTCCTCCTGGCCCTCCTGGTCCACGGCCAAACCCTCCCATCATTCCACCCATCTCTGAAGCGGGCGGAAATTTCCGTAAGACAGCATCTTGTTTGATCACGATCGTGAGCGGACGCTTCTTTTCCAATTCGTTTATCTTGATCTCACCCGCCGCTGTGTCAACCGAGGTAACCACGCCACCCACAGTCCGAAAGCTTCCGGTTACCACCTTCTGCGCATTGAAACGAAGCGGGTCCGCTCCGCGATCTCCAAGTGCCCGCAACTGATCTCCCACTCGCAGTTCGCTGAAGTTGCTGGGCTTCGCGTCGCTAAACTTAATTGAGTCAGGAGCGTAACGGCGCATCTCCGTCTTATCAGTGATAGGAAGGACAATTGTTTGGGTTCCAGCCATCGTTCGATTGGAAATCGTAATCTCTTTCGTATCTGGTTTTAGGGAAGTAATCACTCCCAGAATTCCACGGCGTCGCCACTCCGCGCGTTCGGCCTCGCCCTTCTTCGCAAGATCACCCTTGGTCATAACAATAACCATAAGCGCAGGTACGGACTTGCGATCCTCGGAGACATTTCCCCTTGCCCAGATCCGATCACCTTCGCCGACATCAGCAAATGTGATTTCTGAAGCGTTGGTCAAAGATTGCTCACCCGGTGCAAGGCGTTTGTAGGAGGTCTTGTCGGAAAGCGATACGGTAACCACCGACCCAGCATCGGTCTTGATGGTTATTTGCTTAGAAGCGGGGTCGATTGTCTTAACTTCTCCAATCGCCCCCTTTGCTGTAATCGCTGTATCAGTAGCTTGGGTGGTTGGAGATTGCGCGATCGAAGTCGACGTTGAAGCAAGTAGTGACGCCAGTACGATAGCAGCCGAGAATAGGAACGCCTTCATTACTTGTCCTTTCCTGTTTACCTGAACACCGCAAAACGCGGCTTTATGACAATGCTAGATCGTAAAGAGGCGATGATGAACTATTGCTGGCAAGCGCCAAGGTGGGTACGTCACAGCGATGGAGAATGTTCTGTTTTGTACCGCTCGTCCTTTACGACATGACAACAGGAAACTGCTTGTATAACGCCTCAGAAGACCTAAGGTTACAAATTGTTTCCCTGAAATGACCGTCGGGCCCTCTTTATGCCCCGAAATTCAGGTTTGGATGTGCTTCTTTTAGAACGTCGGGTTGCTTTCGCCGCGAGCCCAACCCACCCGATGTCGCGCTGTCAGCGTGAGTCCAAAACTAATTATGAGTATAACAGCCACCATAAACGGCCAGATATACGGCAGCGACGTAAGCAGGACCCAAAAACTAGTCCCGAGCAGCAGGGCCACCGATTCGGAGTTTTTTGTGATTGGTACATATTTTCGCTGCAGCCATCGTCCAGTGGCCGCATAAAGGATCACACGCCCAAAAACGACTGCAATCAACCAAAAAAGGAGAGCCAGCAGCCCTACAACAACGCTGAGAGTCTCCGGCAGCGCCCAAAGGCAAACAGGAACCCCAACGAAGAGTACAATTACTCCGATGAGTCCAATGATGGCCACCCGCAGGCTGGTTAACTGGAGCCTCGTCACGCCACGACTGATCGTGCCGGGCATGGCTGCGGTAAATGCCAATGAGACTACGAACCAAAAAAGAATGACGAGAAAACGGGTTCCAAGATATCCGGGGGTCCAGCGCGGCCGCAGCAATCCTGTCGGATTTCGCATCATGTCGCGTAATTCCTGTTGATAACCCGCATACATCATCGTCATCGCCGCAGGATTCCGTGTGGCCGGAGGATCTCCAGGATTGTAAGTCCCTCCGAGTACTATGACGTCACCGCCGATTCGGGAACCTGGGAGTTGAATCACTGAGCCACCAATGGCCGCGACGTCACCTTCCACCTCTCCCGCAACAATCACGTCACCCCCGAATGACATCGCACCTTGCTTTACTGTGCCTGTGATAATTACAGACTCTCCCAATCCAAAGACGGTACTATTGGTAACACCGTTAACTACGACGACCTTTTGATCACTACTTCCTGCGGCGCTGGATCCTTGCGCCGATGCCGTCCCCACCAAAATCAATATCCACGCCGCAAGCGCGAAGATCCTGTACCACTCGAATCCATGAAGGGAGTAGCGAAACGTCGAGAGATCAGTCTTAACGTGAGTTTGTGGACGACAGATGACCATTGCCAACAGGCACCCCTTACTCGGTTGCGCCCGTGCGATGATAGTTGGAGATCAAGCGCGAGAGTAAAACCACAGCAAGAACGAGAAGAACGAGCAGTAGACCCAGTGAACCGGATTCAACAATAAGTTTTCTGCTTAGCACCCTAAGAATGACTGCAATGCTCACGCCCGTGTCGTACATTGCATTCCACAAAAGATCGACGAGGCCAAAAAAACCTGCAGTGAGTCTGCGCCCAACAACAAACACCGAATCACGAGCAGTGGCACCCAGCAATGTGAACCCGGCCAGTGCCAGCATTACACAAATGCTCAAAGCCTTTTTATGTTCCGAAGCGGAGCGGACACCACTCATATCGCTCGCTGCTCGTACGGCCACTATTCGAGAAAAGTCAGCGGGCATTGATACGCTCGCGTTTTCAGTTAGAACCGCATCCAGCTCGCAGATGAATAGACGATGCGCTCTCAAATCCGACCTACAAGGAGCACAGCTTTCGAGATGCTCTTCGAAAAGAATCGTTATGTCCTCATCCAATTCGCCATCGATGTAGCCGGCAACCAGATTCCTTCCACAGACCTCTTTAAGATTCTTTGCTGTAGCGCTCATCAAATGCTGGTGATCCCTTTTTCGACAAACTCCTGACGCATCATTTCACGCGCGCGAAACAGGCGATTCTTGACCGTGCCTAAGGGTAAGCCAGTCACCTCAACGATCTCTTCATAGGTGAGGTCCTGGGAATGTCGCAGAATAACAAGCTCGCGATAATTAGCCGGCAGTGCTCTGATTACAGACTCTATTTCCACGCGTCTTTCTCTCCGCTCACTCTCCTGCTCGGGACTTAAGATGCCGCTCTCAACGGGCAATTCAAACTGGTCGTTTTCGGAGCCGTTGATTAGCGAAAGCTCGCGAGTTGCGTTTCGACGCAAATGATCCACGGCAGAGTTGTGCGCGATCTTGTAAATCCAAGTGGAGAATTTAAACTCCGCCCTGTAACGGGCCAGCGAGTTGTACACTTTGATGAAGATTTCCTGAGTTAGATCCAATGCCGATTCGTAGTTGCCTACCATTCGATAGACGTAGGCTGAGATCGGTCTCTGGTAGCGTCGAACAATCTCTTCAAAGCTTCCCTCGACGCCGCCGACGGCAGTAGCCACGAGATCGCGATCGCTCACGGAGGCAAGGTCCTGGGAAAAAACGTCGGCTACGGTGGACGTAACAATATTCATGATTCAGGGGTTTTACGTGCGGCTAAACCGAATTGTTTCAATGGAGTGAGCAGGGATGACTCTTACCACGAGAGTGTCGCCAGACCCGCTGGAGCAGCGATTGAATCGAAACTGAGCTGGGAACTGGGCAATTGCAAGCCCAAATCTTCGGCTTTTAGCGGGCGCAAATCTCCTCCAGTGGTCTCGTTGACGATCTCCTGGGCACGTTCTTTCGTGATGCCGTCCCCAATGACCATGAGGCGAGTCAGGTTCAGGTTACCGTCGGCACCCTCCGGAGTGCTTCGATCGCGATAGAACAGCAGCAATCGAAAAAACTCATCCTCCCACTCCTCGTCGCTGCAGGAAACGGTGCGGACGATCAATGGATTTTTATCTCGAAGGATCACTGCAGTAAAAGCTTCGCTCGAACCACTCAAGAGGAGCGAGTCGCCCGCTGAACCATTACGTACCAGCCACTGAGCCTCACCAAGATGCCGAGGCAGAACCAGTCCGGCTCGCCATCCCAACGACTCAAGTACTGTTTCATATTCCCTAAGCACACCCTTCCTTACCGCAGTTACCAGGTAACGGTCGCGGCCCTGCGAATCTTTCTGCAGTCGCTTTTTGGAAACGGACAACTCTTGAAGCTCAGAGCCAAAACCACGCTCCATTTTCCATTGCAATATTTCCTGAAGCTCCGAGCCCGACTGTGCTTGACCTTCGATTGTCAAAACCAGTGTCCGAGTAGTCGCTTCGGGCAGACTCAAAGACCAACGCTTATGACGTAACAATCCGGCGCTGGTAACCAGCTCACTCAAAACCGAAGCCAATTGACCGCCGTCATGAATATTAGGTTCGTCAAAACTGGGACGAATCAGGGACTCAGCTATACTGAAGGTGGCGGCGCGTCGAACCGTGCACGCATTGCTTCCGAGGCGTTCGATTTGCACGACGGAAGCGAGTCCGTTTTCCAGCCCGATAGCGGTATTGGGATACCAGGGCTCGACGACTTTTGAAATAAGCTTGGGCATGAGTACTGCTCTTGGGTCTTGGGTCTTGGAGTGGGAGATTCGAGATCGTCAAAGGCCAAAGACCAAAGGCGCCTCTCATCTACCATTCACTATACGGCGTACCCTCACTCGATATTTCTGAAGAACTACTGTGAACGTCAGTCATGCCTTGTTCTCCTTGTACGGAATTGGGATCTTCTCCAGTGGTAACTGCCCAATCCTTCTGCCCGGTGAAGGGATCAACGGGAACTTCGCGCATGTATCCTTCACTGACGAGTTCTTCCACCGATTGAGGTAAGCGTCCCTTATCGGCTGCAAATTGATCTATCAGCGATCGTAACTTGAAAAGGTCATCCCGCAGTACGGCCTCGCGTGTGTGCGTGATCGTCTTTTGATATTGGGGCAAAGTAATTGCTGCCAGAATGATGATGATCGAAATAACGATCATCAATTCCAGCAATGTGAAACCAGCTTCAATACAAGACCACAATCTGGACGTTGACTTTGCGTCCTGCCTGCTGACTTCTTTTCTACCAGTCACTGTACCGCTCCCCATTTAAGGCTGTTTCTTTCGACTTCGAGCGTACGTCAAAGACGTTCTCTCCGCCCCACGATCCGGCATCTGCGGCGTCGTAACACGAGCGCAATTCCCAGTCCGCTTTTCCTGTAATCGGATCGATTGGCAGCCCGCGCAAATAGACTTTCTGCTTAGTCGATAATGGATTGCCTACCTCCGTCGCGTTAACGCCTTGTTGGCCACGTCCTCCCGTCGAGCCCCTGGGAATTACGTTAACTCCGTTTACCAATGTCTCCAGATCCGGAGGATAGTGATCCGGGTTGTCGACTCCAAAAATTGTGCAGTCGCTAATGACGACCTTACTGCGCGGATCAATGAAATTACTCGCGGCCGCAGCTTGGTCGCCTCCCGATGTCTGCGGCACGCCAGTGCAAACCATACCAACAGTATCTCGGTGAAACTCGTCAATCGCAGTACGTATTTGCCTCAGCGCTTCACGGAGCTGTTGTTCTTTCTGCCGCCTAACCGCAACCTTGACGAGCGGGATTACTCCGAGCGTCAGGATTGTCATTACAGTAATGGTGATCACGAGCTCAATCAGCGAAAAGCCCCGCTCGAGACGCTGCTCGTTCCACAGAGGAACGCGGCGACCAGTAGTTAAAACCCTGCTCACCGAGTCGCCGCGTTCTTGGACCACGTTATGATCTGCTACATCCAGAAACATCTACTGCTTGACCGTTGCTTTGCCCTGAATCACCTCCGACACAACATCTCGAGCGTCCGTAGCAACCAGGTGCAAAGTTTCTTTGACGAAATTCAACGAAGCATTGCCCATACCAATCGCCTCAACCTCAATAAAGAGGAGAGCTCCTGATCCCTTAATCGAGCCCCTGCCATTGAGAGCCGAAATGGAGACCAAACAAACACCCGTGGCATCAATAGAGGGAGTAAAGAGCGGCGCTCCGTCCGGTGAAGCGACGAGAAGGCTACCGGCAGTGACCGCATTTACCTTCAACACGCTGGGATCAAATTTCAATGCAACCAAGGCGTGACTCAATGGAACATCCGAGTTCAATTGAATCGCGTAGCGGTGCTTCTCGCCGACTTTCATAACGTCTTCCGCCGGCAAAAAACTAAGTTGGGCCACGCGCGCTGATCCCGTTCCCGCAGCGAGAGACGCCTCAGAAGTTTTCGGCATACCCGTTAGTACTGCATTCTGCGTACCGGCTGAGCTTGAATTCACCGTTGCCACATCCGAGGCTGCCCGATCGCTGACCAACGATTTTGGCGCGGGAACATATGATGGAAGCTCTTCGATGGTAGTCGGCTTGTTGTTCTCGGCTGCCACTGTCTTGGTTGCTGTAGCTGGAGAACTGGCAAACGAGTTTGAAGATGGCGGCGGTGTAACAGGAACTGGTTGAGCTGTGTTCTGTGCCGTGTTAACCGGCTTCGCGACTTCTAGTGGCGCGTCCGGTAGCTGGACCGTGACATTGCGAGGAATAACTCGCGCAGCCGCAATTTGATCGTCCCGATCTGCTTCACGGATCATCTCGGCGAGTGAGCCGGTTGTTGGAGATTGCAACGTTCCACTCGGACGCATCTCTTCGTCGCGCGGCGTGACGGCCGGCGCTCGAAGGACGCGAGGAGTAACGCTAATCACGATGTCGACCTGACGAAGGTCGCGGGTAGGCGAGGTAAAGAGACGGCCAATAATCGGTAATCCACCGATGAAAGCAATTCCTTTACGTCCGCGCGTGTCAATGTCAGTCGAAATGCTGGCCAACATCATTGTGCGATTATTTTGAACGCGAGCTGTACCAGCCATTGTGCGCTCGGTAAAAGTCGGCGTCAGAGTGTTAACTCCCAGGACGTCTTTCTGTTCAATGCTCATCTTCACCTGCACGTCGAGGTTTGGAAATACTTGCGGTGTGAACTTGAGCGTCAATCCAGTCGGCTCATAGTTAATGACCGGGAAACCACCACTGGGAAACACCCCGGTTCCCGGATTAGGCGTACCAGTCTGAACACCGAATGGATAGGCTTGTGCTGTTTGCACGGGCACACGCTGTCCGATGCGTGCCTGAGATTCCTCTCCATTGAATGCGTGCACCTGAGTTGAGGCAATCAACTTGGTGTTATCGCGACTTCGGAATGCACGGAGGACGGAAGGCGGAATAACCAGAGCTGCTGCGAGCGCTGTTGGAACGCCGCCCACAAGTGCGCCGAGATTTACGCCAGCACCAGCCGCGTTATTAACCACACCATTGTCCGTCAGTAGCGAGAAACCTGGGGAACCCCCGATACCGACGTCCGAGGTCGTGCCGATTTGGTTGCCGAACTGCAATAGGTCATTCTTGGAGACTTCGTAAATGTTTACGTCCATCACCACTTCAGCACGATCCTTGTCGATGCTCTGCAGCAGGTCACCGATGAGCCGAACATTTTCAGCAGTATCACGCACCGTCAAACTATTAGTTGCATCATCTGGGACCACTATCGTTTGCGGGCGGCCTACTGAAGGAGGAATGGCTTGCTGGACCAGAGTGCGTGCGTCCGTTGGTTTCATGTTCGACAGGAAGAATGTTCGCAGTACCAGTTGTTGATACTGCGGACGACGACTTTGATCAGCAACCAATATCGTGCGACGACTAAGCTTCTGGAAAAACAGTCCTTCTTGTAGAAAGACATAATCGAGTGCCTGCGCCGTAGTGACATCCTTCAGGTTAATGTCGATTGGGCGGGATTGAGTAAATGATTGCCGATCAAAGATGACATTAAGGTTCAGTTGATCGGCAAGACTTCGAATGAACTGCTTTAGATCTCCGTTGTAAGAGATTATTCGGAGTTGTTGCTCCCGCGGTGTGACTAAATCCTGCGATTGGGCACTGGCTGGAGTTATGCTGGCGCCATCCTGCAGCTCACTTCGCTTTGTTCCACTCCCAACTGTCCTGCCTTCCTTGACAGCCTGCAATCGAAGCATTCGCTCCATCTCTGACACCGCAAGTTCGTTTACTGGATCGTAGCCGTACGCTTGGCGAAAGGCGTTGTACGCTCCAACGAAATCGCCTTGCTCAGACAATGAGCGTCCTTGCTGCATGTAAGTTTGTGAGGCATTAAAACTCGCCCTTCGAAAATGGAGCTGGAATTCCATGTTCGAAGGATCCGCAGCAACTGCCAACGTGAATTCCTGGGCCGCCTTATCCCATTGCTGCGCGGCTTCGAACTGCATACCTCGCTTGAAATTCTTGTCACCTTTCTTGGCCAGCCCTGTAATCGGCAGGGATAACAGGCTGATGGCAAGAACCAACGAGACTAGGGTTTTAGTTCTATTATTGTTTCTCATGGCTTCTACTCGGGAGTGAGTCAGTTTTGGTGACATTAAGCGCCACCGTGGTGACGACCATAATGCCGCCATGGCGACCAAGATGCAAGATCCGCACGGCCAATTCCTTACACGCGAGCTGTTTATTTCAGTTCCCTTAAAGGCCCTGAGACCTGATTCCAAAGGACCGGATTTTTACAGTGGGACCGGCGACACCTGAAGACCCTATTTGTTAGCATTTAGTTCTTCAACAAATGTCACGCGGTTGATCTCATGCAAGGTCGAAACCCCGCTGAAAACTTTTTGCAGAGCCGACTCTCTGAGGCTCGTCAATCCTTCGGCTTCGGCGGCACGACGTACCTCTGAACCCGGCCGTCGCTCGACAATCATTTCGCGGATATTGTCCGACAGATCCAACAATTCATGGATAGCAGTCCGTCCGCGATAACCAGTGTGGTTACAAGCATCGCAACCAACATTCATGTAAAACTGACGGCCACGGTGCTCATCGGGTCTAAGCCCTGATTCAGACAGCTCGACGTCACTCGGATGATACAGCCGTTTGCAATAAGGACAGAGCATCCGAATCAATCGCTGGGCAAGAACACAGTTGAGAGAGGAGACGAAATTGTAAGGTTCGACACCCATGTTCAAAAACCTTCCAATCACATCTATGACGTTGTTTGCGTGAACAGTAGTAAATACGAGGTGACCTGTCAATGCGGATTGGATCGCGATTTGGGCCGTTTCGGTATCGCGAATTTCGCCGACCATGATCTTATCTGGATCGTGACGAAGAATTGAGCGAAGCCCGCGATCAAAGGTGAGGCCCTTCTTTTCGTTGACCGGAATCTGAGTAATGCCGTGCAACTGATATTCAACGGGGTCTTCGATAGTAACAATCTTATCTTCTTCGTTTCTTATCTCGTTCAGCGCCGCATACAAAGTGGTAGTCTTTCCTGAACCCGTTGGTCCTGTTACCAGAACCATCCCATACGGCTCCGCGATGTAACGTCGAAACTTTCTCAAGTCCTCTTCCGCAAATCCCACCACGTTCAGATTCAGATTCTTGAACTCTTCGTTGATCTGTTCCTTATCCAAAATACGAATAACGGCATCCTCGCCATGGATGGTTGGCATTATCGACACGCGGAAATCTACATTGCGTCCTTTATAACGAACTCTGAAACGTCCATCCTGCGGTACTCGTCGTTCGGCAATGTCGAGTTCCGACATGACCTTTATGCGCGAAATCAATGTCTGATGGTGGGCAAGGTCGATCGGATCAACCTTGGCATAGAGCGCGCCGTCGATGCGGTACTTCACCTGCACTTCGGTATCGCGTGTCTCAATATGAATATCTGACGCGCGTGATTCCATTGCGTTATAGATGATCGTGTCGACCAACTTGATGATCGGCGACATGTCCGAATCAGTTGCCAGCCGGTCGAGGTCCAAAACTTCCTCGCCATGCTCTGTTTCGCGTACTAGTGAGATCCGAAATCCTGACGCCGCTTCCTGCAGAACTCGCTGCGTCGTGTCACCCTTTCGCAAGACAACTTCAACAGCCCCGGCAGTCGCCACGTAAGGAACAATCCGAGTACGCAGCGTGTTTGAAAGTTCATCAAGTCGCTCGAGATCGGTCGGGTCAGCCATCGCGATGTGCAACCCCTTGTCGTCTCGTTTGAGCGGAACGAACTGGTGACGCACCATCAAGTCGACAGGAACTTCGGTAAATAGTCGATAATCGATTGGTGATTCGCGATCCGGCGGAAGTAAGTCGACGAACGGGAGTCGATAACGCCGTGCGAGTTCTCTCGCTGCCTTCATCTCCGGCGGCTGGTGTTCGTCACCGTTCAGATCAAGGGAATCTGCGGCGGGCGGGACACTCTTAAGCACCGGATTTTCGTTACCTGAGACTTGCTTCATAAACTTGACCCGCTTGAAGATCAGCGATGACCGGTAACTCCAGCTCCACTGGAGATGGATTGAATGATCGGGAGGTAAATAGCCAGCAGAATGGTCACTACGACCCCGCCCATGACAACAAGGATCGCAGGCTCAAGCGTGGTCGTCAACTGTTCGAGCCGAACTTCTGATTCAGCGTCATAAAATACGGCAACTTCATCCAGCATTTCACGTAGACTGCCGGATCGTTCTCCAATTCCAATCATGTCGATTGCGAGGGCCGGCATCCATCCCGCCGACTCAAGGCTCTCCGTGAACGAGCGTCCTTCACGAATCATCGGCAGAATTGAGGAGCTACGGCGCCGCAATTCCAGATTGGTAATCGACTCTGATGCGATCTCCCATGACTCGACCAGCGTAATACCGCCGGCCAACAGAGTTGCGAGCGATCGAGTCGCCTGCGCGACGGATAACTGGACTGCCAGGCTGCCTGCCAATGGTACTTTTAAAATGAGAGAATTCAGCTGCAACTTGCCGCGCGGTGTTCGGGACCATAAAAAAAGAAGAGCTGCTCCTCCAATTATTAGGGGGCCAAACCAAATCACATTTGAAGAAAGCCAGCGTGATAGTCCTACAACTATCTGTGTGACCGTCGGCAATTCGTTACCGAACCCGGTAAACAAATCCGACATTCGGGGAACGACGTACACCGTGAGAAACGTGACCATGCACGCTGAAGCAAACAGCAAGAACATTGGATACGCTAACGCGCCCCGAATCTTTCTTCGCAGCGCGACGTTTCTGCGCATGTAAGTCACATATCGGCTTAACACCTCATCGAGCGCGCCCGACCGCTCCCCAGCCAAAATCGAGGCTGTGTAGATACGTGGAAAAATCCCTCCTTGCGAAGCAAACGCCTGGGACAATGCGGCGCCGCCGCGAATCTGCTCTTCGACATCTCCAAGCACCGCTCTCAGACGCGCGGATGCCGCCCGCTTACGCAGCATTGATATCGCCTGGAGTATCGGAATGCCGGCGCGAATGAGCGCGGCGAGTTGTTGGTTAAACAGCAGGAAGTCGTTCGCCTTTACGCGAGGGTGAGCTCCTCCACGGCCGAAGCGCGTCAGCGCAGCCACACCCGAACTCTTAGGCGGCGTCACGTTGAAGACGCGAAAACCTTCACGCTCGAGTCGGTTCCTCGCCTCACGTACACCAGTAGCCTCAATAGTTCGAGTTACTACTTCGCCCGCAGGGGTTCCTAATCGGCAAATAAACTCGGCCATAGTTTATATTTTTTCCAGGACGAAACGACGCGCGAGTATACCACGCCGTTTCGTTACGTCAGACAGAGCCCAAGAATACACGCTTCACGCAACCGGAAGTTGCAAACCGAAGACGCGAACATGATAATCGTGGTGCCTTAGCCCAGTTCATTCTGTAAAAATCTCATCTTACAAACTTTCAGGAGGTCTATTGTGACTGCTCCCGCAAACCAGCAAGACACAGTATCAGCCCAGATGCAAATGCTTCAGATCATCGCTTCGTTTTGGATATCACGAGCCGTCTATGTGATCGCCAAGCTCGGGATTCCGGATCTACTAAAGGCAGCGCCTCGGACCGCAAGCGAGTTGGCTGAATCCACCAACACTCATGCGTCCTCTTTGTATCGAGTGATGCGAGCGCTTGCAAGTGTCGGAATTGTGCGTTCTGAAAAAGATAACCGCTTTGCTTTAACGCCTGTCTCAGAAACCCTCGTCACTGACGCTCCGGGTTCGTTGAGGTGGTTTGCGGTTTCAGAATTAGGGCAAGAACACTACCCTGCCTGGGGCAATTTGATGCACAGCGTTAAGACTGGAGACATCGCATTTGATCATTTTTTTGGAACGGACATTTGGACGTACTTTCAGAAGAACCCTGAAGACGCCGCCGTGTTCAACGACTCAATGAGTGCCGTTACTGCGGTCGCAAACGAAGAGATCTTGTCTCTCTACGATTTTTCGGGCTTCAAAAAACTTGTTGACATAGGCGGAGGACACGGTGGTCTGATTACTTCCATCCTTAAGGCTCATCCGAATCTGAAGGGGGTCTTGTTTGATGCCCCAGAGGTGGTAACGGTAGCTCTCAAGAAAATCGAGGCCGCCGGACTAGCGGACCGCTGCGAAGCCGTTGCCGGGGATTTCTTCAAATCAGTGCCAGCTGGTGCAGATGCTTATTTGCTGAAATGGATTATTCACGATTGGGACGACGAGCGGTCGATTAGGATCTTCAATAATTGCCGTAGCCAGATAGCGCCAAACGGCAGATTGATCCTGGTGGATTGTGTGGTGCCCGATGCAGATGAACCTCACTTTTCAAAGTTTATCGATCTCAACATGTTGGTCATGACAGGCGGTAAGGAAAGGACTACTCAGGAATTTCGCGAGCTCTTGGCGGCTTCCGGATTCACCCTGCTGCGTGTCGTTCCAACTAAGGTTCCGACAAGCATCATCGAAGCAGAGCCGGCTTAATGTTGGAGTCCGCACATCGGCGCAGGAATGTCTAATTGTTGGTTCTTGCGCCGAGTAAACGGCCTGTCCTAGAATGGCCTTGCCAACACAGCAACCATGAAACGCGCGCGGTCGTCTCCCCGCACCCATTTCACGCTCCAAAATTAGAAGTGTCGGGCATCACTCGTTCCCCTGCGAGCATCTGTATTGGCAGGTCCCTTTCGAGCCTGACCGGTAGTAAAAACTGAATTGACGAACTGAAGCTGGGGGTGACATGCACTTACCGACCCGTTACGCCACCAAGATCACGGTAGCGTTCTTAACCCTGGTTGCCGTCACGTTTGTTTTTTCGCTGGCGGTAAAGAGTCAGGGCACTGGCCAGGAGAAGCCGGTACTTGGGTCGCCCTCACCAAGCCCGACACCACAGAAACGGAGACTGGGCGATGAGCTCGACGACAAGGGGCCGTTGATAACAAACACGGACGTCATCACCCTGACGGTGACTGTGACTGATACTTACGGACGGTATGTTTCGGGACTAAGCAAAGGAGCGTTTGCGGTATTTGATAACAAGCAGCAACAGGAAATCACCTATTTCAGCGATGACGACTCACCCGTTTCGGTTGGTGTTATTTTTGATGTCTCCGGATCAATGAGCGGTGACAAGGTGAAGCGGGCCCGCGACGCGTTGAGCAAATTTATTCAAACCAGCCATGACTCCGACGAATATTTTTTGATTGCATTTAACTCGCGAGCTCAATTGCTACTGGATAAAACCAGGGACGGTGACTCCATTCTCAATAAGTTGACGTTCGTTGAGACTAAAAGTCAGACTGCGCTCTACGATGCCTGCTACCTGGGTGTTGAAAAGGTGCAACGCGGAACACATCCTAAGCGAGCTCTTCTCCTAATCAGCGACGGACAGGACAACGACTCGAGGTACACCTTCAACGAACTCAGGAAACTTTTAAAAGAATCGGATGTTACGCTGTACGGAATCGGCATTCTGAGCGGAAGCGACGCCGGAAGTACTATGGGAATGGAAGGTCAGGGGATTTTAGACGAACTATCCGGTGTCTCTGGCGGCAAGGCGTTCTTTCCCCGATCCGCCGCCGAAATGGACGATATCTTTGAACAGATTGCCCTGGAGTTGCGGCATCAGTACTCGATTGGTTACAACCGGCCCGAATCCTTTGCAAATGATGGTAAATGGCACCGGGTTAAGGTTAAGGTGACTCCACCCCGCGGACTTCCGCGGCTGTTCGTTCGTTCGAAAGAAGGCTACTACGCTACCGCGGGAGCTCGTTGAGGTTGGTTTCAAAGTGTTTCGGCAACGCGGAAACAAGTCCGCAGCATCTCGTTAGGTGTGCGCTGAATGGCCGCATTTTGATGCGGCGCTGTTTGCCCCAGCCGCGCGCTAAACGCGCTATAGTTGGAATCGAGAGACTATCGTGCGCTCCCGTCCCTGGAATATTGGGTTCGTGGAGCGTTTCGCGTGAGTGGCTAATGTGTTAGTGGCAATCGGCCAGGTTTTCGCAAGAAGGAGTTTTCCGATTGGTTAATGAGCAGACGGTAAGGCGAACGGGCGCATTTGTCGCTTGCCTGTTGATTATTTCCGGCCTGGTTTTTGGCACCGATGCAGCTTCCGGTCGCAACCAGGATCGACCTCGAACTGCGCAACCCACGACGGCCAAACCAACTCCGACCCCTACACCAGCGCCAGTGAGAACAGTCCAGACAACTCCAGCTCGTCCCACTTCAACTCCAACACCCACGCCAACTCCCCAAACACAGCGGCCCGCTGGAGTTGATCGAATTGCACCAACCCTTGGGGAGCCGCCACCGCCACCACGTTTGAAGCCAACGCCTACACCGACTCCGCCCCAGGAAATAGATCCGGAAAGCATTGTTCGTATCAATGCCGATTCGGTTGTACTTCACGTGCGAGTAATCGATCGCAATAACCGGCCTATCGACAACGTCCGGCAAAATGAGTTTCATATTTTCGAGGACGGTGTAGCACAGCCCATTGAATCTTTCTCACGCGAGGAAGTGCCGATTAGCTATGGCCTTGCCGTCGACACCTCGGGTTCTTTGCGGTCCCAACTACAAAGTGTTATCGACGCCGGTAAAACGATCATCAATAGCAACAAGCCTGGAGACGAAACTTTTCTCGTCCGGTTCATTAGTAGCGACAAGATTGAAACGGTCCAGGACTTCACGTCGAATAAAGAACAGTTGATGGATGGTCTGGACGGTTTTTATATAGAAGGTGGCCAAACCGCCATCATCGATGCAGTTTATCTTTCGGCCGAACACGTTTCTGAATATAAGAAGAACAACGAGACCGATAAGCGTCGCCGGGCACTGATCGTCATCACTGACGGTGAAGACCGAAACAGCTTCTACAAACAGGAGCAGCTCTTCGCTCGATTACGCGAGGAAGACGTCCAGATCTTTGTCATTGGATTCGTCAACGAGTTAGACAAAGAGGCTGGATTCATACGTAAGAGTCCGCGAGAAAAAGCAGTGGATTTGATTAATAAACTCGCGACTGAGACTGGCGGGAGGGCTTTCTTTCCGGAATCAGTTGCTGACCTACCTAAGATTGCATCCGAGATTGTAAGGGACCTCCGCACTCAATACGTGATTGCCTACAATCCAACAAACAAGACTCCAGATGGCACCTATCGTGCGATCAGGGTCGCAGTGGACCAACCCTCAAATTCTGAAAAACGGATTGCGCTAACAAGAACTGGCCGACTCGCACGACGAGAAGGTCAAGCCGCTCCTAAACCACCGTCAGTAAGGATGCCCGGGGCCGGTACAGCGAATAAGAAGCCTTAGCTAAGAAAATGAAATCATTTTTCATATGACATTTGAGATTTTTTATTTGGCATTTTGTCGGTCGTCAGTAGTCCGTTGTCAGTCGTCCGTAGCCTACACTAGGCCGCACAATAGTAACTATCAGCGAAGGAGCCTATTGACAACTGAGAAGGGCTGAAACTGGACCATTGACAACTGACAACGGACAACGGACCACACCGAAAAAATGCCAAATAAAAAATCTCAAATGTCATATGGAAAATGATTTCTTTTTTCTTTTCTTGCGTCCCACTACTGCCTCTCTCGTCTAATCTCTTTAACCGATTCGAATACCTCCTGCATCTGCGTGTCCCGCGCCTTGCTCTTGCGCATTAATTCTTCCAGCATCAGTTCACTCTTTAAATTGACTTTGAAATCCTGCTCTGCCGCTAGCCGATCTTTTTCCGCAGCTCGATTTTGCGACATCATGATGATTGGCGCTTGCAAAGCCGCAGTCATAGAGAGCATGAGATTGAGAAGAATATAAGGATAAGGGTCAAACTGAACGCCTTGTTCGCCTCGTCCATAATGTATGAGCACGAAGGAATTCAGCGCTATCCACGCGGCAAGAAAGCCAAGGTAAATAATTATAAAAGTCCACGAACCGCCGAAAGACGCCACACGATCCGCTACACGCTCTCCGAAGGTCAATTTTTCCTCCATCTGGACGTTTATATTGCGTGTGACGCGTCTCGTAACAAGCATGTTGGTCTGCCGCATCCGAGCTCCAATCTCGCAAATCACGTCGATGGAAGCTTCAGGATGATGCAATAGAAACTGCTGAAAATCGTCGCTGCTCAATCGATGCAACTCGCTATCTACTATCGCCGTCGCATTCGTCGAACGCGCTCCGCGATCGAGCACAGCTAACTCACCGAAGAAATCATCCGGCTTTAACTCAGCCAGGGTTACAGGCTCAACATCCTCATCGAGGACCCAGATTCGAACTGCCCCCGACTCAACGACATATAGGGCGTCGCCTCGGTCACTCTCGTTGAATATAGTTTCGCCGGCTTTGTAATTTACCTGGTCTACCGAGGCCGCGAGACGTTCCAGCTCATCGGGTTCCAATCGCTTGAAAAGCGATACCCGTGACAGGCTCTCGGCTTCAGGACTTAGGGGCTGGTCGTCGGACATAGACTTGTTTTCTCGCCTTTCTTTGATGATTCACTAACTACTTCTCGTTACTTCACGAGCCGGTTCAATACCTCGTGCGTTAACGCAAAAGGATCGCTTGGCGGCTCGTCTTTGGTCGCTTTCTCGACAGCTGCTACTAACTTGAGGAGCGACGGCCCAAGACTTTCGTCGGCAGAATTGATCTCCACACACGCCGGCGAATCAAATGGCGTAACGAACAGATAGCGTGGCGTGCTCGTTTCAGTTGGAGGGTCAGATGGTCCGAGGATCAGAAGGTTGTCTTTCCAGCGTGCGTATCTGTGAGCGGATCCGAGCTGTCGCTCCCAGTGCAGTTCGCCGCTCTCTGTTAGTGAAATCAATTGTGATAACAGCGCTCTGAGTCGGTTCGTAGTTTCTCCGTCATGGCCCATCGTATTTTCCTCACGTTTAACCGGTAAGATTATTGAATGCCGTTCCAAAGTTTAGCGTGCACGACACCTCCCTGGTTGATGTCATTGGTTCACCTTGCACGTTTTTTGTACTTGCCGCCGTGTCGCGACGTCGCTTCCTCAATCGAGTGTGTCTTGCCAAGATCCTCGTCCTGCTTTGCCAGCTCAATTAGTCTCCTATAGTACTGATGAAGGGCCTCAATTTCGGTTTCACTAAGATCTTCTGCGTCAATTAATCGATTGCTGGCGCCTTCCAGCGCCGCAACGATCTCATTGAGCTTGAGGTGTATTGCAAGGGCATCTTTATTCTGCGTACGTTGTATAAGAAAGACCATCAGAAACGTGACAATAGTCGTGCCTGTATTAATTACTAATTGCCAGGTGTCAGAGAAGTGAAACAGAGGTCCCGTAAGGAGCCACACAATGACGACGGCCAATGCCAGAATAAAAGACAAAGAAGTACCCGTCGCTTGTGTCGCTTGATGGGAAAACCTTTCCAGAACCTGACTGAGTCTGTTTCTTTTTTTCGTCGCCATCGAGCACCCCCATTCCACATTTCCCACACATCAACTAAAAGCTGAGAAGCAACGCGTGGTCCCACAATAATTTCTCGACCACAAGTCCAAAAAGCGATTCAGTTTTTCAGATTCGTTTAGAAGTAAGGAAGGAGCAGATGAAATAGCGGCGGCAGGAAACGTGTATAAAGAAGTGGACATCTCTCCTGAAGATTTTAGTCTTTCGGCCGGACAGACCCGCTAATCTTCTTGCGTGTGGTCTCGCCTGTCTGTAGCACCGGCAAACCGACATCAACGTCTGCGTGAGGTTGAGGAATTACGTGCGTAGCGACAACTTCGCCAACCTTCTTGCCCGCCGCTGCGCCAGCATCCACGGCACTGCGTACGGCCGCTACATCGCCGCGCACAATGGCAGTGACAAGGCCGGCGTCTATTTTTTCCCAACCCACGAGGCGAACGTTTGCGGTCTTAACCATTGCGTCAGCGGCTTCAATCATCGCCACGAGACCGCGGCATTCGACCATTCCGAGTGCTTCGGGCATCTTGAACCTCCGGCGACAGTTATCAGTTCCGTAGTGAATGAATCGGCGCGGGAATTCTACCACCGCGCCGTATGAACTCAGACGACGAAAAGGCGCTGACCGGCATGATTGGAGCGCTGCCCAGCAACCCGCCAAACTCAACCAGCTCGCCTACATCCCGTCCCGGCACAGGAATAATGCGCACGGCGGTTGTCTTATTGTTCATAACCCCAATTGCCATCTCATCGGCTATGATTGCCGCTATGGTTTCCGCAGAAGTTGAACCTGGGACAGCAACCATATCTATCCCAACGGAACAGACGCTGGTCCATGCTTCGAGTTTTTCAAGCGAAAGGGCACCCATCCGAGTTGCTTCGATCATGCCAACATCTTCCGAGACTGGAATGAAAGCACCACTCATCCCGCCTACGGAACCACTGGCCATCGCCCCGCCTTTCTTGACGGCATCGGTTAATAGCGCAAGCGCAGCCGTCGTCCCGTGCGTGCCGGCGCGTTCGAATCCCATTGCCTCGATGATGTTGGCAACTGAATCGCCTGGGACAGGTGTTGGAGCAAGTGAAAGATCGATGATGCCGAACGGAATCCCCAAACGTCGTGCAGCTTCGCGACCGACCAACTCACCTGCACGCGCAAGCTTAAACGACAGCTTCTTTATCGTTTCGGCCAGTTCCTGTAGCGGCAAATCTTTGTCCGCGTGTCTGACCGCATAATGGACCACTCCGGGACCTGACACACCAACATTGATCACCGCTTCAGCTTCACTGACTCCGTGGAACGCTCCGGCCATGAACGGGTTATCCTCAACCGCATTTGCAAAGCAAACAAATTTGGCGCAAGCCAATCCACCCTGGTCGCGAGTTCGTTCGGCCGCAGCTTTGATAATTCGGCCAACCTGGCCGACAGCATCCATGTTGATGCCGGCTTTGGTCGTCGCAGCATTCACTGAAGAACACAAACGCTCGGTGCTCGACAGAGCCTCCGGAATGGAATCGAGAAACCGACTTTCAGAACGTGTCGCGCCTTTCTGTACGAGCGCTGAATAGCCGCCTATGAAGTCAACGCCGACCGCTCCTGCAGCGTCGTCAATTGACTTCGCGAGTTGAATGGGATCACCCTTGGCGGCTTCAGTGATCATAGAAACGGGTGTAACAGAAATACGCTTGTTGGCAATCCTTATCCCGATCTCATCGCCGATCTCATCAACTGTTTGTACCAGTCGCGCCGCGATCGCACGAATCTTGTTACCGGCCTTCTCAGCCACAGTGTCCATCGACTCACTGGCACAGTCGAGCAAGCTCATGCCTAACGTGACGGTGCGCACATCGAGATGCTCCATCTCCGTCATTGCGACAGTCTGTAGGATTTCAGCTTGGGTATATTCCATAAGGGAATTGCGAAATTGCGAAATTGCGAAATTTGGATTCTGTGAAAATCTCGCAATCTCGCAATTCATCCAATCACTTTGCTCATTATCAACAACACCACGAACAGCAAGAATAAGCATGCCGCGACGAGTAGGAACCGCAAACTCGGATCATATGCTGCTTGATCGATTACGACGCTCGAGACTTTTTTCAGTTTATCCACGCGACTACGAATACCATCTTCCTGGCGCGGACGTGGTCTCACAGGTGGCGAGACAGAGTTGAGTGCTTGAGTTGGTGCATTCTCTGGGGTCTGTAGTGTACCAATTCTCAACGGCTCAGTCGCCGCCAAACCAGACCTCGGGCTGTCGACAACTGTCTCCGGCATAACTTCAATTTGAGTGTTCTCGACGGCTTTTTCGGCAACTGTCCGAGCACTATCGGTGTCAGTTTGTGATGCCGCACTGCCGATTGCCGTTCCGCATTGAGGACAGAAAAGAGCGCGCTGCCGCACTGAAGCGCCACAAGCGGAGCATCGTCGGGATATTTCAGGATCAGACATAGAAGAATTGCGGATTGCGAATTTTATTGGAGCTACTTTTTCTTATTTGCTCCAATGCTGGACTATATCAAGCATTCCCAGAATCGATATCTGAAAATTCACAGGAGTGACTGCTAATTGCATTTGGTCGATGCTGCTCTTTCTATCAGCTCCGACGTTGGAATATACCAGCATTTCCAATTAACGTAATTCCGCAATTCCAATTTCGCAATCCGCAATTCATATTCGATGCATTGCATTGAACAGGTCTTCTCTTTGGGCGTAGATGCGCACGCCCAGTTTCTCGCCCTCGCGCCTCAGTCTTTCTTTCAAGTCGGCCGTGCTTTCCCGCGCGCGCGAGGTGTCTGCGATTATGACCATTGCGAACTTCCCCTGTACGACCGTTTGATTGATGTCAACAATGCTGCAACTCGCCTCGGCGAGAATCTGTGATACACCTGCAACAATTCCCGGATGGTCCAAACCGAAAACTGAAATTACCATTCGATCTGCCGAACCCTCCACAGATGACAATGGTGCTGCGCCTCTCTCCGGATTACTGGGCGAGACAATGCTCATGTCTTTGGGGATTACTTCCTCCACCTGGCGGTAGATGTCGGTCACTAACTGCTCGACCAATTCTTCGTTCGCGGAAGTTCCAAGACGGTCGTAAACCGCTCTTGTTATGCGATAGATCAGATCTTCAGTGGCCATGGAAGGGCTGAGTGATGAGTGAAAATGATAAGTGATGAGTGATAAGACTGGTCAGTCGCTTATGCGTACGTTTCATGCAGGCTCAGTGCCCGAAATTCCGGAAGTCCTCATTACCAAATTTCGCAATTCCGCAATTCCGCAATTCTCCTACGGTCTGCCATTGTCCTGCGCAAGTGTTCGAGCTGCCTCGCGCATCTCTTCGGACTGAGTGTCGCTAATGTCTACTCGATCAACAATGCCAACGACGGCCGCCTCGATTGACATGTCTTGATTACCTATCGCTGATCTGGCCGCCTTTCCGAAGGCGCACATGACCATCTCGCCGGTGCCTGCACCTAATCGATCGGCTACTACTACGATATTTCGAGTTGGCTCTTTGTCGAGATCGTAAGGATGGACGATCAGGAACCTGACACCCTCGAGATCGGGTGTCTTTTTTGTCGACCAAACAGTTCCCACTACTTTGGCAAGAAACATGATTAGGGTCTTTGGTCTTTGCCCTTCGGTCTTTGGGTCTTAGTTAACGTAGCGCCTAAAGCCCAGGACGTCAGACCTTAGCGAAGACTTCCCCGGGTTCACCAATGTCGCGCGCAGCCGGAGTGATAATAGTTCTGGCATGTACGTAGATCTTTTCGCCCTTTTGAATCGCACGGCGTACGTCATCCTCACTTACAAAATCGACGGCCTTGCTACCATTCACTGATTGCGCTGTTGCCGCTCTGCTCGGCGGCGGTTCCTCAGGACGCTGAGTTCCGTTTCCACTACGCGTCGTTTCAGAGGTTTTTGCAACAGGCTCGGCATACATGCTTCCCGCTTCGGTCTCGATCACTGGCCGGGGTAACGGCGACGTTGGGGTCTCAACTCTCTTGCCTGCCAGAAATCTATCAACGATCGCTGCAATTTCCTGCCGATCAATTTTGCCGCTTGTGACTGAAGGTTCTCTCGTGGGCGTAGGACGCGGCGCACTTGCCATCGTCTGTGTTGCGACTGCAGGACGCACGCTCTTGACAGGACGAGTTTCAAACGCCACTCGTTTAATATCCATTAGGTGCAAGGGCGACACGTTGTCTGAAGTGACATTACCGCCCCATGAGCCACAGCCCAGCGTCATCGATGGAGGCAGAGCAGTTGAGAAACCGATTGCGCCGTGGGTGGTCGGCGTGTTCACAGTGATGCGTGAAGCCGGCATTTCTGCGCCAAACCTCACGGCCGCTTCGCGCGAACGTGTATGAATTCCAGCAGTGTGCCCCATGCCACCATAGGCCAGTACTTCCTGGCTTCGTTCGGCGCAACGAACCAAACCATCAGCTACATAGAAGGCCAGAATCGGAGAAAGCTTTTCCATCGAGAGTGGATACTCACGTCCAACACCGGCTACGTCCACCATCAAGCATCTCGTGCCGGGAGGTACATTTAGGCTTGCCATCCTGGCAATTGTCTCAACGGACTTGCCCACGACGGCCGGATTCAGTGAACGTTGTGGAGTTGCCACAACTTTTCCAAGCTGATCCGCTTCAGCCATCGAAAGAAAATAAGCACCTTGAATCTTGAATTGCTCGCGTACAGCCTGTTCCACAGGTGCGTCACAAACGACCGCCTGTTCAGAAGCACAAATAGTTCCGTTGTCAAAACACTTGCCGGTCAAAATATCCTGGACCGCCTTGGGAACATCCGCAGTTCGCTCAATGCAAACCGGTACATTTCCCGGACCGACTCCAAAAGCTGGTTTCCCCGACGAGTACGCCGCGCGCACAAGTCCGATTCCTCCCGTCGCCAGGATCACGGCGGTTTGCTTGTGCTTCATCAATGTTTCCGTACCCTCAATTGTCGCCGTCGTCATGCAAGCAATTGCGTCTGGCGGCAAGCCGGCTTTGACTCCGGCATCGCGCATAACACGGGCAGTTTCGTTAATGCACTTCGCGGCGGAAGGATGAGGTGATAGGACGACGGTGTTGCGTGACTTGATTGAGATCAGGATTTTGAATATTGCGGTCGAGGTTGGATTTGTGGAAGGAATTATTCCGGCAACGACTCCGCGCGGGCTGGCAATCTCAACAACGTCCTTTGATTCTGAAACAATTCCTTTCGTACGCAAACCGCGAAAGTAGTTCCAGACGTCCTCGGCGGCAAACCGATTCTTTTCCTGCTTGTCAGCTGGAATTCCGTAACCAGTCTCCTCAACGGCGATCGCTCCAAGCCTGGCCGATTCGACCAACGCTGCCTTGGCCATTACCTCACAAATCTTATCAATTTTCTCCTGGTCGAATTCTGCAACTTCACCGTGCGCCCGATGTGCCGCCTCCACTAAATCACGCGCCTGCTGTACAGAAACCAGGTCCTTATCGACTGACATAACAACCTCAACTTCATTTCCGATTTCCGATCTCCGATTGTCAATTATAACGGCGCCTTTAGTGTTTCAATTGGAAATCGGCAATCGGCAATTGGCAATCATCTGGCCCGTTCTTTGTTGGCATCGCGGGCGCCGCTACCGAGCGAACGTCCCTGGTCACCCTGGCTTAGTTGGCCACGTGTCCCTCCCTGCAACGATCTCTCATCCGGACTGAGTCCAGTGCGCCCATTAACTGGAAGCACGCGCTCAACCTCCGCGTGGGGTCTCGGAATAACATGAACGCTAATCAGCTCACCAACTCTTCTTGCTGCTGCTGCACCGGCATCCGTAGCTGCTTTAACGGCGCCCACATCGCCTCGCACAAAGATTGTCACGTAGCCTGCTCCGATGTACTCCTTACCCAGTAGTTGTACATTAGCTGCTTTGACCATCGCGTCCGCGGCCTCAACTGCCCCCACGAACCCTTTGGTCTCCACCATTCCGAGTGCTTCTAAGGGCATCTCTTTTATCCTCACTTTGTAATTGTAGAGATTAAAAGCGACTGTATCGGGTCACTATTGGCGTCAACGTACCACCGCGCGCGACAAGAAGCAAGAGACGCTTACCTTTTAAGATACAAAAGTTTGACAGCGTTTAGCAGCGCGAGCTATAGTGCAGAAAAAGTGGGAGTTGTAGCACTCAGAAGAGCGCGACGCGGACGATTGATGGTGGTTCATTAGACGCACGTAGTACCTGATTGCACGCAGTTTCGCGCTGGTCAGTCCAACCAAGCCAAACGCCAGGAATCGAGCGATTGGAGATGGCAGCGAGCATCGGCGAACAATTGCGACTCGCACGTGAGGAGCGCGGTATTGGGCTACGCGAGATTTGCGACCAGACAAGGATCTCGGTCCACTATTTGGAAGCCATCGAAGCCAACGACTATAAGCGTCTACCGGGAGGCGTTTTCAATCGCAGTTTTATAAAGGCCTACGCGCGCTGCGTTGGATACGACGAGCGACAGGCCATTGAAGGTTATACGCGTTATCTGCGCGAGCATGGCGAGTCAGGTGATGAGGTCAATACTACGCCAATGCATTCAAAGGTCTACACCGACACGCCGGCCACGCGGTCCCCAGTGTTGACGGTACTATTGGCTGTTTTAATCCTTGCTTTGCTGACGGCGGCGGCCCTTGCCGCGCTTCACTGGTTCCAGAATCGCACAGGAGGAGTGCCGGCTAATAATCAACCTGCGTTTGCACTGAACCAAATACACTCAGCTATGTATAATGGAACCACATCGACAAAGTTCGATTTAGGGTTACAGGAAACTGATTACAAAGCGGTATTACAATAAGTCTTTGCCAACCGGCGTATCTGTGCTCTTAGGCGCAAATCTCGCAAGTGTGTGCGCCGACAAAACCAAAGTTCGAAACGCTGCCCGCTCTAAAAGCGGGCATTGCTGTATTAGCCCAGGTCGTCCATAGTTGCGGAAGTTCTTCCGAGGAGTTCTTAATATCGACATGATCACATCTGATATTTCCGAAGGGCTGACCTTCGACGACGTACTCTTAGTTCCCGATCGTTCCGACGTTCTCCCTTACGAGACTGATACTGCCACTCAGTTCACTCGCAATATTCGTCTGCAGATTCCGCTCTGCTCAGCCGCGATGGACACTGTGACCGAGGCATCGCTCGCTATTGCCCTGGCACAGCAAGGTGGAATCGGTGTCATTCACAAAAACATGAGTATTGAAAGACAGGCGGAAGAAGTCGACAAAGTGAAGAGATCCGAATCAGGGATGATCGTTGACCCGGTTACTATTCGACCCGATCGCCCGGTCCGTGAAGCCCTTCAGGTAATGGAGCGGTTTCATATCAGTGGCGTTCCGGTAGTGGATGAAGCTGGTCATCTAGTGGGCATAATAACGAATCGCGATCTGCGTTTTGAGACGAGATTCGATATACCAGTAGCCGATGTGATGACTAAACAACCCCTCGTCACCGTTCCGGTCGGCACCACACTCGAGCAGGCAAAGGCGGTACTGCAAAAACATCGAATTGAAAAACTCCTTGTTGTAGATAACGACAAGCACATTAAAGGATTGATCACAGTAAAAGACATCCAAAAAGCAATTAAATATCCGTCGGCTGCTAAGGACGATCTGGGACGCCTCCGAGTCGCCGCTGCGGTAGGCGCGACTGGCGATTATCGCGAACGAGCCGATGAGCTTGTCAGTGCACGTGTCGACTGTCTCGTAATCGACACGGCCCATGGACATTCGTCTCGAGTCATGGAGGCGGTTCGGCAAATAAAACGTCGTCACTCAGAAACAGATCTAATTGCCGGTAACGTCGGCACAACAGCGGGAGCCCAGGAACTTATAGAAGCGGGAGTAGATGCCATCAAAGTTGGTATTGGACCAGGATCCATCTGCACCACTCGAGTTGTTACCGGTGCAGGTGTTCCTCAGATAACTGCGATCTCCGGTTGCGTGAAGGCCGCTCGCGGTACTGGCGTTCCGGTCATCTCCGACGGTGGGGTGAAGTTTTCGGGCGACGTCGCAAAGGCAATTGCCGCCGGCGCCGATGTCGTTATGATTGGGTCGTTGTTTGCTGGCACCGAAGAAGCCCCGGGCGAAGTCATTTTGTTCCAGGGTCGTTCATTTAAGACTTACCGCGGGATGGGATCGATCGGGGCCATGCGCGAAGGCTCGCGGGACCGGTACGCACAGGACATGGCTGAGAGTGAATCAAAGCTTGTTCCCGAAGGTATCGAAGGTCGCGTACCTTACAAGGGAACGCTGGCAGATATGGTGACTCAACTTGTGGGCGGATTGCGTTCCGGCATGGGCTACACAGGTTGCAAAAATATCCGCGAGTTTCAGGAAAAGACCCGCTTCTTGCGCATCACGTCAGCGGGTCTCAAAGAATCGCACGTTCACGATGTAATCATCACGAAAGAAGCCCCAAATTACCGCCTCGAATAAATACGGCTTGGTGATTGCCGCTTAGCATTTTGCGCCGCCAATAATGCCCTGGATGGATGGCTGGATCTATTCATTATATTGCTGAACGGATACTCACTCGGAAGCTTGATCCAATGTCGCCTCTGGCTATCGCAAATGTGGGCTATCCTTTTTATTACAAAGGGCAATTTGATGAAGCGATCAAGTATTATGAACAGGCGCTGCAGCTGGAACCAAGCTACTCCTGGGGTCATCTCTGGATTGGGTTAGCTTACTTAGAAAAGGAGATGTACAAAGAGGCCATCGAGGAGATGAATGAAGCGATGCGCCTTTCCGGAGGCGATACAAGAACAAAGGCGACGCTGGGCTATGCTTACGCGGTTGCCGGGAGGCGTGATGAGGCCGTAAAAGTTATTGAAGATTTAAGACGGTCGCAGCAGCGTTACGTTTCGCCTTACTTTATCGCGGTCATCTACGCAGGTTTGAGGGAAGACGAACAGGCCCTGATCTGGCTGCAAAGAGCAGTCGACGAACACCATCCATATCTTACTTCTTTGAAGGTAGAGCCAGTATTCAAGAACTTGCGTTCGAATCCCCGCTTTGCAGAAATCCAGATGCGCGTGGGACTTCCTTTGAACTAAAATCTCACTGCCTTGATGTATTTGTCATTCAACTCCTCGCTTGTCAGGCCTTAACTGTCGCTCGTGTAACTTGCCAAAAATCGCTAAGGTCACCACGGTTCCCACCAGCGCCAGAAACATGTCCCACTGAGTGTCCCATATATCCCCTTGTGTGCCGAGAAATTTGTCACCTAGCTCCGGAGCCGCAATAAGAGCGAGCCACCACTCAATGAGTTCATAGAACGCACCAATGGCAAGAACGATTGCCGCTGTAATGAAATTCAGCCAACGACGAGACGCGATCACAAATTGCATAAGGATTTCCTTTATCGGAATGGCCAAAAGAAAACCCAACATGAAGTGCGCGACTCGGTCGTAGTGGTTCCGCGCCAGGTGAAAGTGGTCACGCACCCAGTTGAACGGCGCAGCCTCCGCATACGTGAAATGGCCGCCCCACGACTGCACAAAGAGATAGAAGAAGATCATGTAATACGAGATGCGCGTGAACCTAAAGTAACGGTAGGAAATAACTACTGCTATCAACTGTGAAATAGGAAACAGGTTTTCCAGCGCCCAGTCTGCGCGGTCATGAGGTTTGATCGCCAGCAGTACAAAACCAATCAAATAGATCGAGGCGAGTACAATCAGTTCCTGCTTCGTTGCTGTCTCCTTTTGTTTCTGCAAGTGCGGGTTTCGGCCGTCGTATTTATCCGACATGTGTCTGTTTCTGATCGATGCGGCGGAGTAGGTGTATCATTCTCTTTAAGCAACGCTCCAGCTGAGTGGCGGCCCCTGACTTGCCGGTACACGGAACTTCAATGTCCAAGCGAAAAGCAACACTGATATCAAATCCAAAGACTGGACGCTACGGCTCGCGCCGGCCAAAACCTATCCAGGAGCTTGCTTCTCATCTGGAATCACTTGGTCTCGAAATCGAATTGAAATTGACGGCCGGACCTGGAGATGCAACGGAGATCGCCGCCCGCGCCGCGCGCAATGGTAGTTCGGATGTGATTGTCGCAGGCGGCGACGGAACAATCAACGAAGCGATTCAGGGCTTGGCTGGCACCAAAGCACGCCTGGCTATTCTTCCGCGCGGTACTGGAAACGTGCTTGCTCGTGAACTTGGCTTACCGCTTGAAGAGGAACAAGCTGTTGAAGTACTCGTGCGTGGTAAATCGCGCCGGATTCACTTCGGCGTTGCTATCGATGAAACGAAGGGTGGGAGCCGCTACTTTGTTTTGATGGCAGGAATCGGGCTCGACGCTTCTGTGGTGAGACGCGTGCAACCGTCACTTAAAAGCCGAATCGGCAAGGGAGCCTTCTGGGTTTCTGGTCTTAGTCACTTGGCGACCTGGAACCCACGACCGTTTGAGCTCGAAATCGACGGCCGCAACTACACAGCTACCTTTGCAGCAATAGGCAAGGCTGCGCGTTATGGCGGAGATCTGGCAATTACACCGCGCGCTCGAATTGATCAACCTGAGTTTGAGGTGTGCATCATCGAGACCTTTAATCGTTTTCGTTACTTGCAGTTGCTCTCGTACGCCATGCGCAGTGGTATGCCGCGGCACAAACGTGGCGTTCGTTTTGTGATGGCCAAAAGCGTCAGGGGACTCGGCGACGCTCCGGTGCAGGTTGACGGTGAGTTAATAGGTCAACTGCCGATGAGGTTTCAAATCGCGCCGCATTCGTTGGAGGTTATAGTGCCGTAAAGGTCTTTGGTCTTTGGCCTTGGGTTGGAGGCGATCTAAAAAATCATTGGTCATATATCATTTGACATTTCTCATTTATCATTTTGTCAGTGGTCCGTTGGCAGTTATCAGTAGCTTTAGCCGTCATGAAAACCTTCCCGTCCAGTTGAGGCATCCGAGTCTTTCCCAAATGACAAATGAGAAATGTCAAATGATATATGACCAATGATTTCTTTTGGGTCGCCTCCAGCCAAGGACCAAATACACAGGAATCCTCTATCTCCCACTCAACCACGCTGCACGCAAGGCCTTCTGTTCAGCCGTGGCATCCGATCTTTCTTCAATCCGAAAGTCAAAGCGTTCGGGTTGACCTAAAACGATATTCGCCTTGATCGTGCGTCGGTCGCGCTTGACTGTAATTGGAACCGAGTCACCGGATTTGTAAAGCGCCAAGGTCCGCAGCCACGAGTCCTTCGTCGGACGCTTTCCGGCAACCATCACGATTTCATCGTTGCTTTGCAAACCGGCATCTTCTGCTGGCGAGTTATTCCGAACATTCTCAATCAGGGCACCGACTGGATTGTCAAACTGAACTCTCAACCCTGCATTGAACGGTTCCTTTGCCTGTGTTCTAACAACTCGCAAACCAACGTAGCCAAGCGCTTCGTCATATGGCAATACCTCGACTCCACGAATATGACGTGTGAAGAAATCGCTAAAATCAAAACTTGCAACCTCAGACGCAACTCGCTCAACGTCTTCTGTGCGATAGCCGCGGCCACGCAGATAGTAACTGCCATTCGGGCTCTTCAAGTAGAAGTCGTCATACAAGCGTCGCATCACGTCGTCCAACGATGACTTTCCTTTTGTTCGTCCTCGCACAAGAAGATCCATAACCATGCCGATCAGTTCACCTTTCGGGTAGTAGCTGATTGCCGTGTTCTCGAGATTGGTTATTTGCGCGTGCGGCGCATCATCAATAAACGGAGCAGACAGGGACGACTCCTCAGCGCTCATCAGACGGCTTCCTTGAGCGTTCTCAATGCCCCGGATCGTGTCTGACTCGCGAGTCAAGAACTTCTTGTCGTCCCAGATGCCCGCACGCCGGAGCATTAGATGACCGTAGTAGTTTGTAAATCCCTCGGCCACCCAGAGACCGCGCGTGCTGACGGGTCGTGTGAAGTCCCATGGCCCAAGTTCTAATGGTCGTAGTCGTTTCACGTTCCATACGTGAAAGAACTCATGGGCTACCGTGCTGAGCGCTTCTTCATGGACTCCTGATTCAGCGAGAGCGCCGGGTTCGATGATCTGGGTCGACGTCAAATGCTCCATCCCATCGCCAGAATGATCGTCGGCCGCAAAGTGAATTAGAAATGTGTATTCCTCGAATTCAGGGGGACCCCACATTGCCGTCTCAGCGCGCACGATCTTTTCAATGTCTCGCACCAAAGCAGTGCGCTTTCCGCCTTCCGATCCAAGGGAATGAACCACTACATGATATTTCTTGCCGTCGACTTCGAAACTCTCTTGCGTCCAATCCGGAGCGATTTCTGTGGGTGTATCGATCAAGACGTCCCAGTTTGGAAACTGCCATTCCCTTTGTCCGGGCTGTTCCATTCGACCATTGACGATCTTCCAGCCTGTTGGAGCCGCGATCGTGAGTTTTAGAGGATCAGGCTTGTGACCGACCACGTACATGAAGATCGAACCGCCATTGTAATTGGCGTGGCGATTATCGAGTTGTGAAAAGGTGCCCGAAAGATCGTTCCCGAAAACCTTATATTGAATTGTCAAACTCGAGCTGCCCATGGGCAAGACACTCCAGGTTTGATCGTCGATTCGTGTAACTGGACGCATCGCCATGTCGCATCTGCCGCCCATCGAACAGATGCCGTCAGTGGCCCGGAACTCCTGGGCGTTCTTAGCAAAATCAAAAACCGCATACCGGCCCGGCGACCATTTCGGCATTTGAAACTGAACTGGCTTATCCTTGAGTTGATCAGGGAGTTCAACTTCAATCGCAACTTCAAAGAGATGTGACATCGGACGCGACATTGAAAGTCGATAAGTTATCGACTTCAGCGGGGGCTCTTGCGCGAAAGCAACAGTGGTAAAAGCGAGCACTAAAAGGCAGGGAAAGAATCTACGTGTACAAAAACTCATCAGGTAGCTCCGATTAGGACAAGGGATCAAGGCGTCAGCAATAAGTTGAGCAGCAGTTGCGGATTATGTTCGGTTATGTGAAGGGCTGTCAAAACAGAGAACTGCGTAACTGTAGGGGTGGCACTCCGTGGCCACCCCTCGTCGCGCGACAGAAGCCTCACGAGAAAACGACCGGGTAACACGAAACGACGATACTTGTTATCAACCGACGGGTGGCCAAGGAGTGCGACCCCCACAAAGTGTCACACTTGCAACCTCGAACTACTTGGTTTATTAACTCAGCAAAGACCCAAAGCCAAAGACCCAGGACCAACACTCAATGTCCATAACTGACCGCCTCTATTATGCTGACTCTCATCTCATCGAGTTTGAGGCTCGCGTGGTGGCGGTCACGGAACGTGTCAGTGGCTGGACCGCTGTGGTGCTCAATCGTACGGCGTTCTATCCAACGGGAGGTGGTCAACCGAGCGATACCGGCACACTCAACGGTTCGCGCGTGGTCGAATGTATTGACGACGGCGAACGAGGCGTGCTGCACATCGTGCAGGGAACAGCGCTGGTAACGGACGCTATCGTGCAGGGGCGAATCGACTGGGCACGAAGACTTGACCATATACAACAGCATACGGGCCAGCACATTCTCTCACAGGCTTTTGTAACGCTCTTCAACGCTGCCACCAAAAGCTTTCGCGTATTGGCCGAGTCATGTGAGATCGATATCGAATTGAACAATCCGACTACAGACATAATCGAACGTGCGGTTGAACTCGCGAATAACATAATCTGGGAAGATCGAGCAATTACAATTCACAATGTCACTGCCGAAGAAGCGGCTGTTATGCCGTTGCGCAAAGAACCCGCGCGTGAAGGCGAATTGCGACTGATAGAAATCGATGGTTTCGATCTAACTCCTTGCGGCGGTACGCACGCTTATCGCACCGGAGAGGTCGGCATAATTGCTGTACGTTCATGGGAACGTGCAAAAGGCCTGACGCGAATTGAGTTTGTTGCGGGCACGCGAGCACTGGCGGATTATCGCAGAGCAAACAGCAGCGCTCGCAAGATTGCAGCGCTCTTCAGCACCGGCAGAGACGATGCTCCTCAGCTGGCGGCACAGTTGGTTGAGGAAAACAAGGAACTACATCGCCGCGTACGTAGCCTGGAAGAGATGGCCGCCGGCGTCGAGGCTGATCAGTTATGGGCCAGCGCCACGACGACAAGTACGGGGGTGCATTTGATAAGTCAAGTACTTGAAGCGCGCGACGCTGAGGCACTAAAGAAATTGGCCCACGCACTGATTGCCAAACCACAGACCATCGCGCTGCTCGGGTCTCGTGAAGAAGACGCAGCGCGTCTTGTCTTTGCACGCTCAGCAGATGCGTCCGGCGATATGAACGTCTTAATGCGCGAGGCCTGCACCCTGCTGGACGGTCGCGGGGGCGGAAAACCCGACATGGCCCAGGGCGGCGGCAAACGCGTCGATCTCCTCGCCGACATCCTCAAGACCATGGCCGCGAAACTAGATCTGTAGATCGACTGGGACCGCAGGCGTCTCGCGTGCCGAAGCGCCGAAGCCGCAACAGCTTCTCCACTCCTTGCCGCGACCTTTTCCAACATTTATTCACGCCGAGTCGATCGTATGCGAAGGCGCCTGTGCCCAGTGCGCCGCAATTGACTTGCTTGACACTACAATCCCCGCTACCTAATATGCATTTCGACGTGGGGCAGTAGCTCAGTTTGGCAGAGCGCCGCGTTCGCAATGCGGAGGCCAGGGGTTCGACCCCCCTCTGCTCCACCAACAACGTCCTCCTTTCCAACTACTTACAGACACGATTCAAATTCAGTCAAAAATCTCGTTGACGTGGTATTGACGTCGGAATGGGAAGAATCCGCTCGGAACCCGTATCATCTTCCCCAAGAGCTGCGAGAAAACCTAATAAAACACGTACCGATTGTTATCCTGAAGTGCGTAGTAGCAACTCATCTGCATCTTATCGCGATGTTTGTCTGCGCGTCTGATGCCAAGGACGAAGGCTGCTTTCACGCGCGTCCACGTTGTCACCACTGATTGTGCCCGGCGGCACCGTGGTCAGGCGTTTAGAATTTCCACGTTAATCCACCTTCAATGCTTCTTCAGTTGCTTGAATTGAGCTTCAAATTACAAATGCGCCGGACACCGATGGGAAAGGCCCCTCATGGTTGAGAAGGGCCTCTGGCCTCAACAAATAGTAGAAAGCTTCTTAGAAGAATACGCTATTCCGTTCGTGTCCCACTTCAGCAAAAAGGCTGATCGAAGTTTGCTGAGGCTCTGATACGAAATGCGCTGTATCAGTAGTTCCTTCCCATTGGACCGTTGCCGTATTGAATACGACATTCGCATCCTCCGTTTCCGAACGGATAGAGTCGTCCCACTACTTAATCGCATCCAGTGCAGCGCGAATCTCCTGATTCGTTGGGCGTTCGCGATGATTCGATCTTGGCCAAGGACACTTTTCCACTCTTGTCGATTACGTAAACGGCCGGATGAGGGAAGCCGTAGATCTTATGCCATTAATATGCGGGGTCACGCAATCCGTAAGCGTCGATGATCTTATGACCAGGATCGGAGAGGAGCGGAAAGTTAACCGCTCCTTTGCCGTCAGAGGCAATCTTCCCTGCAAAGTTCTTACTCACATCTGGAGGATCCACGCTGATTGCGTAGAGCTTTACGTTTTCATCCTTATTTAACAGCGATCGTAGTTCAGTTAACTGCCGAGCACAGTACGGTCACCAGTAACCGCGATAGAACACAAGCACGACCGGACTCTTGCTGCGAGCGTCGGACAGAGTGACTTTGCGCCCATTCTGATCTTCGAGCGTAAAATCAGGAGAGACTTCTCCGACAGTAACTGGTGTATTGCGCTGAGTATAGTTTGGTGACCGTAAGTTCTTTCAGTTTCCATACAAGCAGAACACCATTTCTAAGTACTGCGTTCTTTAGAGCATGTGCGCGTCATATCATTTGCTGCGGTCTGGAATAGTGGCGATCATACAACCACGGGCACTCTGCGCGGTTCAGTCTTGGCTGCAACCCGAATCCTGTTTACATTAGCGCGAATTGGCCTCGAACGATAATAGAACATGCCTTCCTTGGGTGGTGCCTCCGGTTTCCTCTTCAGTCGCGAGCCATCACAACCGTCGTACAGGCACTACCTAACTTTGGCAGATCACGAG
>JBKOYD010000158.1:0-25998 GCA_046725195.1 Acidobacteriota bacterium
CTGAACACATACTACCCCGACATGAATTTATTCGGAGTTAAGTTGATCTTAAAGACACCGCGGGCCCAAAAGAGTTCCCGGTAACGTCCGATATGCTTTAGTTTGTCGTTACCTCCAAATATATGCGCCTTGGTTTTATCCAGAGCTGTTCCAAACCCAGTGGCAGGGTTGTTAGTGAAGCTGTGCGGCAGCAATGTAGCGGGAATTAACGACAAGCTAAGGCATATGTGACGGCCAAACTCAATATTGGCGGGCGACAGGCGGGTTGAATTCTGAGGGACGGGTCCCGAAAACTACTTGCCGAAAGCGTTTGCTCCCAGGAAATTCTTGCGTAGGTAAACAACTGTGTCATGCAAGGTCTCACCAGGATCTCGCGGTTTGAAAGCCAATTCACGCGCCGCTTTTGAGCAGTTGAGGTACCAGAAGTATTGAGCCATCTCGATCGCGCCAGGTTCAACCGGCGACGCAAAGTCCCACTGCTTAAAGAAGGAGTCGACCAGGCGTGCGCCGGCTACCGCGAACTTCGAGGGAAGAGCAATACGGGGTGCCGAGATCTTGGTCAGGCGCTCAAGTCGCCCAAAGAATTTGGAGAAGGTCCAGTTTGCTGCGCCCAGCAGGTAGCGCTCGCCGTGCCTGCCTTTCTTCATTGCCGAGCGAAAGCTTCGTGCGGCATCACGCGCGTCCACAAAACTGACGCCGCCATTAGGTACTGCTCCAATCTTACGAGCCATAAAGTCGAGCACGATTTTTGTCGAACTGAGGCGATCATCGCCAGGACCGAGGAGAAGACTTGGATTCATAATAACCAATCGCAAGCCCTTGCCATTGAAGCGTTCGAGTGCAGCCATTTCCTGATAGGCCTTGCTCGCGTAATAGGGCCAGCGTGAAATAATGTCCAGCGGAGGTGGATACGACTCGTCAGGTATCCCCTCGCCCTCTTTTGTGACAGCAATTGTGCCACTGGTCGATGCGAGAACAATCGTCTTTACACCTGCTGCCTTCGCTGCGTCACATAGAAGCCGCGTACCTTCGACATGAACGTCATACATATCGCGGGCATCCTTACGCTCCCGCGACACCTTTCCCGCCAGGTGGTAGATCTCGCTGATACCATCGACCGCCCGCTTGTTATCCTCTGCCCTGGTTATTGACCCCTCGAAGGTTTCCACTCCCAGATCCACAAGCCAATCAGGAATAGAGGTGGCCATCACGCGAACATCCCGGGAACCTTCTTCGACAAGCTGCCGTACGAGATGAGCACCAAGAAATCCGGTCCCTCCCGTGACTAACGTTACCGCGCGTGGCCGTTTTTCAATGGCTGCTCGACGTTTAGTGCCGGTGACGGCTGGCGTCATGCGTGCAGTACGTTTACCCGGAGATTTGGAAGGCATAAAGAAAGACTGATTCAAGTTAAATTATGTTGGGTCGGCCTACGAGGGATAGATGATCTCGATGAGTAAGTCTGGCCAGCTAACGCACAGACGCAACGCTCTGTTCGTGATCCTCGGTAAGTTGGGCCCTTCGATCATTCTTCCATTGTTTGCGAAGCTTCTTTGAGTCGAACGCGTGACGCGTGCCGTCACGCAAATTCTCGACTTCGTGGCGTACCCGCGCGGCGATTAGGCGGTATGCTTCAGCTCGCGCCATACCCTTGGTCATTTCTTCAAGCTCTTCAAACGACAGAAACCGTCCGATGCGCGCACCAACTTCGCGACTCTTAATTATCGTTGTTCCCTTAGGCATAGCTTCATAAGTGCCATACAGGAACATCGGCAGGATGCCCACACGAGCATGCAGTGCGAGATACCCGACCACGGGTTTGAAGTCGGCCATTATCCCAGTCATGGAACGTGTTCCTTCCGGAAAGATAAGGGCGTTATAGCCGCGATCGAGGAATGAACGCGCGTGCCGGAGCGACTGCCGGAGTGAACCTGTCCGCTCCATCGGCACGAGATTAGTAAAGTTCTCCATCACCGCCCGCTTGTATTTAGTGTCGAAGAAGTAATCGGCAGCTGCCAATGCGACCATATCGTTACCTGCTTCACCCAGCGCCATTTTCGTAAGGCCCATGTCAAGGTGAGAACAATGATTAGCCGCGACAATGAAGTTAGTGTGCGGCGGAATGTTCGACCGGCCCTCGTAACGTGTCCGCAAAAACTGGTCATAGAGGAAACGCTGTAGCAGGTCGCCCGCCTTAGTGCCGGCTGTTCTGATGAACGATGGCACATGGATTTCATCATCTTTTCGATCTTCCTCCGGTAGCGCTTCATGTCTCACGGAAGAGCCGCTGCGGCGACTGACAACGGAGATCAGCTCTCGCACGTCTTGTATCTCGTTGAAGCGCTCTGGTGCTGAGATTGAGCCGCCGGCATTCTCAATCGACGTTGCGAGCTCAACAAACATCAAACTATCGAAACCCAGATCGCTCAACCTTGAATCGATCGACACTTCAGAACGCGGTCGATTGCAAACTGTCGCGACGACACCGAGCAACCACAGTGAATCAGCATCTGCGGTCTCCCTGGTCGGACGCCGACCGGATTTCTGACTCTGTTCAAGTGACTCAATGATCTGGACCACTTCACGACGCTTTACTTTGCGAGTTGCCGTACGCGGTAGTTCGATGTCAGTGAAATGCAAGACCTTCACGCGCTTGTAGTAGGGCAGGGAAGCGGAAACTTCCCGGAAGTGTTCTTCAACCAGACGGTGCAGCTCGGCGCGCGAAAGTGAAATGTCGTACTCGTCGTCGGGAACTACGATGCACGCTACTTTTTCCCCAATGCCGTCGGCCAGACCAACGATGCTCAGCTCTTTCACATAGGGTGAGTTGGAGTAGACCTCCTCCAATTCATCCGGATAAACATTCTTGCCATTGGTATCGACAATTATTTCCTTTGAACGCCCCACCAGGTAGAGGTTTCCGTCTTCATCAACGCGACCAAGATCCCCGGTATAAAGCCAGCGTTCCACAAGTGTCTTGCGGGTGGCCGCTTCATCTTCGTAATAACCCAACATCACGTTTGGACCGCGAGCGATTACTTCGCCAACCCCTGTCGCGTCCGGGTCGGAAATGCGCACCTCTACGCCAGGCAAAGGCTTGCCTACAGTTCCCGTAAGCATGCGATTCTCCGGCCGAGTGACGGTCAGGACCGGCGACGCCTCGGTGAGTCCATAGCCTTCAAGGATTGTGAAACCAAGACCGTGAAAGTCTCGTTGGATCTTCTCGCTCAATGCGGAGCCGCCACTGATGAAATAGCGAATTCGCCCGCCCAGGCCTTCGTGTATGGGATAAAACAAAACCTGTCCGAAGTTCAGTGGTGTTTTGTCGCGGAGCCAGGCGTTTGCGAAAATCAGATTGTCAGCCGTCTTTCCAATCCAATCGCTGCGTTCGTAAAGCCTATTTTTGATGCGGCGGTGCAGCAATTCCCATAACGCCGGAACACCGACCATTCCAGTTACATGGCCGTTTTTGATGGCTCGCGCCAACGCGTCACTGGTGAGCTCCGGCAGATAGGTGATCTGCGCACCTCGACTTAACGGTGTAAGAAAACCCGTTGAGAACTCAAAGGTGTGGTGCAGCGGCAAGACCGAAAGGACGCCGTCGCGAGTCGTCATGTCAAACACCGACGACAGCATCGATACCATGCTTGTCAGATTACGGTGTGAAAGCATGACACCCTTCGGTTGTCCAGTAGTGCCGGAAGTAAAGATTAGTGATGCCACACTTTGCGCGTGCGCGCGTTGCGGCAGAAGTGCGATGCGTTCATCCTCTGTTTGTTCATCCGGCAGAGCGAAAACTTCCTCATATGTCCATAAGCGCGCAAGACCACTCTGTAACAGCAACTCTCGAAGGTCAGGATGATCACGATCAATGGCTTCGCTGACAATAATCCCCGCCGCGTTACCGGCTTTCGCAAAGGTAAGAATCTCGCTCGTCGAACTTTCCGGGTCGCAAGGGATACACGTAGCTCCGGCTTTCAACACTCCGAAGTAGGTCATGCCCCACTCAGGCGAGTTACTGCTTACCAGCATCACCCGATCGCCTGGCTTAATGCCCTGGCTCGCCAGAAATCCAGCTGCACGGGTCGCTAACTCACTCAGATTTGCGTACGTGTACTGCTCCTTGCGTCCATCGCGTTCGATACGCATGGCCACACGGGTCGCGTGACGCTTGGTTGATGTTTCGAATAGCTCGAGCAAATCGCGATACGTGTAGACACGTTTAGGCTGCGCACGCATTTCGTCTTCGAGTGTTGGAAACACCCACTTTGTCAGGCCAGGCAGATGTATATTGAGCCAGTAGTCGTACCAGTCAAACTTTTCCGGATTCCAGGTCAACAGGGGGCGTTCATCTTCGCTGATGCGTTCGAATAGTGAGCGGACATTGTCGGAACGAAACACGTAGGCATTTTCGACAGTAAAAGGTCGAAACATGTCGAATGCTTCGGTAGTCTCTCGCGTAAGCTCCTCTACTCGCTCAACACTGTTCTTAACTCGATCGATGACCTCGCCGACACGACCGCCGCCCCAGCGTGGTCGAAGTTGGTCCAAAAGGGAGGATGCCTTCTTCGCGGTCGCATTGAACATTGGAACCGAGGTCTTTTCGAAGTGCGAAGTCGTAACCGGTCTAGGTTCCATTCGCGCCACTATCTGGTTCAGAAATTTGACGCCGGTCTGTTTCTCTTGAAAATGTTTTCGCTTATCGAGACCAACGAGCCCAATGATACGTTCCATATTGTTCGGGTTTGAGTCGCCGGTTGCGGCTTGAAAAACAAGACGAGGTTCTTCCACGCAGGCCTGGGCCGAGACCGCCAGCATGACCGAAGCGACTTGGTCAACCGGAGCGATATCCAGAATCAACTTTTCGTTGGCAGGAATCTGCGTCTGACCCTTTCGAATCAGGAAGATTATGGGCGCCGTGGTTGTAAAGCCTTCGTTCCATCCCGGAAAAGGATACGAAAGAGCAGACTCCACGATGCTTGGTCTAACAATGCTGCGCACCATTCCAGTTTCAGCAGCCACAAGCTGTTCGCCAAGTGACTTGGTGTAAGTATAGATATTTGGCCAACCCCAATACGCCGCACGTTCGACGCCAAGATCGGTCAGACGTGTGCGCGTCCATACCTTCCTTTCACGTGCCACGGCGAGTCCTAAGGCATCAGGGTCGTCAACGTCACGACCTTCCTCGTTGAGTCGCTTGCGGGCCAGTTCTCGAAAACGCGCGAGCATCATTGCGTCGCGCGCCTCGTCTCTTACCCGTTCTGCTAACTTGGCGCAGTCTGCTATTTCCTGATCAACCGAAAACTCGACGCCTTCCATCTCATGTTTACGTGGAAAATATCCAAGGACCGGATCGCTCTCCCAAACCGCACCGGAGCGATTACCAGCGACGAAGCAGGTTGAGACGTGGACGAGGGCAGGTCGCTTCATTCGCCTCGCAAAGGCGATGACGTTTTGAGTTCCCACGACGTTGGTACGCAAGCCACTTTCGAGAGTGGGGTTGAAGGTAACGTTGCCGGCGGAGTTGATTACAATGTCGATGTCATCGGCTATTGCCTGTGCTTCTTCTTCGGAGTAGCCGAAGTTTGTTTCCGCAATATCTCCACCTCTGACAACTACTTTGTCGTTAACAAAGCCTTCAAGAGCATTGCCGTAACGCTCCCGAAGCGGGTCGAAAGGGGGAGCAGTAATGATGTTGTTCCAAAAGCGAGTCTCAGACTCCTCCTGCGACCGCGCGCGAACAGTGATATACACCTTTCCAATGTTTGGAAACCGATGGAGCAACATGCTCAGCGTTACCTTGCCAAGAAAGCCAGTGCTACCAATCAGGAAGATCTTTCTATCGGTAAAGATTTCGGTTGGTGATAATTTCATATCAATGATCCAACAAACCAATCATTTGCCATATATCATTTGACAATTTTCATTTGTCATTTGGAAAAGGGTGTCCGCTCATTTCTTCGAGCCTCTCGTTTTAGGCAAAATGGCAAATGAAAAATGTCAAATGATACATGGCAAATGATTGGGTTTGATTATTCCATATCCGCAATCCCAATCATCGGTTGGTGAAGCATAGTGATCTCAGCCGAGTTACCCATATAGCTCCGAGCCATCGCGATCGCCTCAGTCAAATTATCAGCGCGTTCCCATCCAAGAATGCCAGGCACATGAGCATTCTCCGCACCTGCCGCAATTACTTTGCCCACGTGCTGACGCCCATTTTCTCCCCAGTACCACATGAAAAAAGGATGAGCGCCGTGATAGGCGTTTCCTCGACGGTACATCTCAATGTAGCTGGGATTGGTTGCAAATTCGCGCTCATACTTCTCACGCAACGTAAAGGCGTCACGTGTTTCTGGCAGCAAACGATTAAAAAACTCAATGTAACTTGGGTGAAACTGGTGGTCGAAATCGTCGTAGCACGGATGGTGCACGATCATAACTCCACCCTTCTTCAGCAACGGCTTATTGCGATAAAAATTGAAGTGGTAACCGAGGGCCATTACCTGCACGAGCAGGGGATTGAGAATCGAGTAAACGTTGTAAGGCGAAATGTCCGGTATGCCAGTAACAAGGATATCGCACTGGCCGGAAATCGGAATCGCATATTGTTCAAAACCCTTTGCGACGATCTTCTCGTGCACCGGATCTGTCTTGCCCGCGTGACAGGCGATCATCTCGTATTGCGATGGTCGGGAATGCAAAAGTTTGCGACGCGCGGGTCGCGGTAATTTGCTCATCGTGTAACGCATCGCTTCAAACTTCATACGATCGAACGCGCTGAAGTCGTCTTCGTTCCTGATGAGAAAATCCATATCTGAGCCGTACATCCTATTGTTGATTGCCGTCTCAATATGGAAGACATTTAGATGTTCGTCGACGATCTTGCCGAGCCGAATTACTTTGTGATTCAACTCGGACCTGGCCGGATCCATATAGCTGTCGGAGTCGCGAATCGTCTGTGGATCATGATGTGCGCGAAGCGACTCGTAGTCGCAAAGCCCAACGGCAACCGACTTGTGACCGCCATCCATCGGCACCAGGTTGATGTTGACGTAGATAACCAAGTCGCTTTCTGCCACTCTACGATTCAGGACAAGCGGTTCTTTGTGATTCGTTTCTCCAATCTTGATCATGCCGTCAGCCCATTCGGCATCGTGGTTGTAATAGCGATCAGGGTAGTAATCGGAGAAAACTCTGGACCCGACCATCCGCTTCATTTCCCACTCAGTCATCTTCCGGTGCAGAGAATTGGCAATGATGATGTGCACATCATCGACTCCATGGCCGGCAAGCATATCGAGCACAATTTCCAAAATGGTCTGTCGAACGTCTGGAGTGGCCATCGGCGGAAGCGGCAAACTGATGTCATCCACGGCGACAGTGACTCGCATGCCTGGCTCCAGCTGAGCAAACAACGGATCACATCCATGAGGATGATTGAGGGCATAGCGAATTGCTGCTTCGCGATTAGGCAATCCCTTAATTGGTGGGTTGGGGTAAAGCACCCGTGTCCCGATCGGCAAGTCTTCCAGAATAAAATCTTCACCGGACGGAATTATGCGTGGCGCGCTGTCGCGGTCGATGTAGGTAACAGATTCGTGCGTCTTACGTCTAAGTTGAAGTGCCATGTCGTCCTTACGTAGTTGTGAAGGCTGTTCCTGGGCTTCTCAGAAATGGATAACGATTCTTATGAAGTCTGCCCTTATTTCAGGTTCAATATCGGCCAATCATGGTGCAGTGCCGTTTGACGCAAGCGCATGTCCGGGTTCACTACCGCCGGATGACCCACGATCGAAAGCATAGGGAGATCGCTCATACTATCCGTATAAGCGTATGAGTCGCTCAGGCTTATGCCCTCTCTCTCGGTGTAGGTCCTTATCCAGGAAGCTTTTGTAGCGGCGGCCATCACCGGAGGCAGCAAACGGCCAGTGGCCACGCCGTTCACGAATTCAAGTCGGTTCGTGACGTATTCGGTAATCTTCAGATGCTCCATGAGAGGCTTCACCGATAAGTCTAGAGCGCCCGTTATGACGACCTGTCGCAGTCCCAACTTTTTCGACTTTTCGATAAGTTCATAAGTGCCTGGAAAGACAGCCGGCTTGATCACGTCCTCAAACAGTTCCTGGGCAAAATATCGCAGCCGGTCCTCCGATTGCCCTTTGTACCTCTTGAAGTAGAGGTCATTAAAAACTTTTCGGCTATACTGGTCGGTGACAGCAAAGACGGGAAGGCTCAGAAACGTTGTCGCGCTCTTTTTGAAACTTTCCATCAACCCTTGCTGACGCTTCGCATAAAAGCTCAGGGTGTGGACAAGATTGGTACTAACCAAAGTACCTTCAAGATCGTAGAATGCTGCCCCTGCCAACTCTCCTCCAGTGGCGAAACGGTTTCAGACGGCGCTATCCAAACTTCCCGGGTCCCCGACGGGTAGCCAATATACCGTATTCGGCTTGTTTTCAATAACGATAAGGCGAAAGTATTACAAACTGTATATCGAAGCCATACAATTGGGGGTTATTAGATGTCGAATTTGAAGAAAAGCGAAGAAAAACTGCGATCTATAATGCTCGTAACTGCTCTTACTTCGATGGTTTTCGGTGGGGTTGCTTGTCAGAAAACGACACCAGCATACGAGGCATCGGTTGATCGGGGTGACGAAAAGATTTCGGCCGACAAGGTTGCGGAGGCGGAACCTCTTTACGAAGGTCGCGAGGACATGGCCAAGGCTCGAGTGGCAGTTGCTACTCTGCGACAGGCTCGCACCGCTGATTACGGCAACTACGACGCGGCTTGGAAACTCGCGCGCGCCAGCTACTACGTCGCTGATCATGCTGACAACGATTCCGAGAGAGACGACATGTTTCGGGAAGGAACAGAAGCCGGGACGGCAGCAATTAAACTTCAGCCAGAGAAACCGGAAGGACATTTCTGGCTTGGAGCGAATTATGGCGGTACCGCAGCACATAGCACTTTGGCAAACCTGTCGAGCTTTCAGGATATAAAGCGCGAAATGGAAGCTGTAATTAAGCTTCAGGAAGGTTACGAGGGCTCGAGCGCTTACCTTGGACTTGGTCGACTCTATCTACAAGCGCCACGAGTTTTCGGTGGAGACGTCACAAAGGCAGTCGAGTACCTCGAGAAGGGGCTAAAGATGAGTCCGAACAACTCCCTCATGAGATTTCACCTGGCCGAAGGCTATGAAGCAAATAATCGTGACGCGGAAGCGAAGAAGCAACTCGAGGCGCTGCTTTCTATGACTCCAGATCCCAAGTATATTCCGGAGCACAAAGATGCCGTAACAAAGGCGAAGAAGTTGCTCGACAAGCTGGGTTCGAAATGAGGTCGGAATCCTGAACGGTGGTGGTGCTTAGTTTTAGTCCTCTGCGCCTCTGTGCTCTCGGCGTCTCCGCGGTAGCCTAAGTCCCATTAACAGATCACCGCAGATACGCCGAGAACGCAGAGGCGCAGAGGTTGTAAAACAAATCAAAGACCGATTCTGCGGATCATTCTCTGACGGTTAACTTTTTAATTTCCTCAAGCGTTCGCTTATGTTGTTCGAGCTTTTGGCCCGCCTCGGCCAGTTTGCCTTGGGCCGTCAATCGTTGGTAATCCTCAAATTCCTGGATAGCTCGATTCACTAACTGCTGAAGATTCTGAGAAGGAGTTGAGGCCGGTGTGGGTTTTGGCCCAGCCCCTTCAGCCGGGGTAGGTGTCGCCTGAGCAGTTTCGGTCTGCGTTGGCGTTTTGGGTATTTCCCCGAAGAGACTGTTCATCGCTTCACTAAATGTCTGCCCATAGGCCAACTTTTCTTGCGTTGCCAGCACTACCAGACGCAGCTCCGGCATTGGGCTTTGCACGGCCTGAAGATAAATCGGCTCGACGAACATCAATCCGCGCCCGATAGGGATCACCAGCAAATGTCCGCGAATCACGCGAGAGCCTTGTTGGTTCCAGAGTGTGAATTGGCCTGAGAGCTGCGAATTCTGATCAATGCGCGCCTCGATCTGAATTGGCCCATCGATGAGACGCGACTTGGGGAAGTTGTAAACAAGCAGTTTCCCATAGTTCTCGCCATCACTACGCCCGGCCATCCAGCCAATCATGTTGTTTCGACTCGCTGGCGTGAAAGGCTGAATGAGCACAAACTCGTTCTTTCTTTGCTCGCCAGGGAGCTGCATTAGGACGTAATAGGGGTCGATAGGTTTTGGTTCCTTTGTGCCCTGCTGGTTGAGTACCAGCTGTTGCGCAACACTCCAAACGTCCTCGCGCTGAAAGAACACTTTTGAATTTTGGGTGTGGTAGAGACTGTAGACTTCACCTTGCGCGCGAACCAACGTCTCCGGATATCTGACATGGGACCGAAGATCGCTCGGCATTTGTTCAGCATCCTGGAACAGCGAAGGAAACACTGCTCGGTAAGCAGCAATGATTGGATCTTGCTTATCGAAAACGTAGAAACGAACGCCACCATTGTACGCATCGATTACCACCTTGACGCTATTGCGGATGTAGTTGAGAGAGTTGCCCGCAACGTCGTGATGCGTGGAGTACGGATAGGTGCTCGATTCGGTGAAACCATCAATCATCCAATACAAACGTCCATCCTGGCTGACCACGATGTATGCATCTTTATCGTAAGTGAGAAAGGGCGCGACTCCGTTTATGATTTCGCGAATATTACGATTGATCATCACCCGGCTTTCACTCGTGACGTCGTCGGAGAATGGCAGCTTCGACAAATCTCCAACAGCCCAGGCAAGTAGCATCCGCCGAAACGTACTGCCTATTCTGATCCCGCCGGTACCGTCATAAGTCGTGTAGTTATTGGCATCGCCTTGCGGGTAGTCAAACTCTTTCTGCTTGGTCTTTACGTATACATGACGATCAGTTAGTTCTCCGAAGTAAATCTCTGGTCGGATCACTTTTATCTCGGACGCAGCGGACTCAACCGGCATGTTTGACAAGACAAACTGCGGCAAACCTTCGGAAGTGAAGCCATTGGCGGTATTCATGGTCACCCCGTAGCCATGGGTGTAGATTAGTCGCTCATTAATCCAATTACGGGAGGATGAAGGAAGCTTCTCGTCATTGATCTCGCGAGGGGCGATCATCATTTGACGTGTCTGGCCTGCAGTGATGTAACGATCTACATCGACATCGGGAAAATCATAGTACGTTCGGATAGCCTGAATTTGTCTGAGGGTGTCTTGCAGGGCCCGCCAGTCCCAGAGCCGAATGTTTTCAAGGCTGTCGCGATTGTTCCGCAGGTCAAGTGCCTCAACCGAATTGTCCGCATCAAAATCTCTCAGCTCAATTTGATCAAGTCCAAAACCTCTCCGCGTCCATTCAATGTTATGACCAATGTACGGAGACTCGCGATCAATTTCATTAGGTTTCACAATAAAACTCTGAACGTATGAAGGAATGAGAATCACTCCAACCACGTAGACCACGAACGGGAGTCCTAGAGCAACGAGCAGCAGGCTGAAACGCCTTACAGCGAATGCATTCACTAAAAGAATGATCGCTGCTATCACTAAGGCGACACTGACAAAAAGAAGAGCCGGCAGGGTGTAGTGAGCCTCGGTATAAGTCACTCCTGAAAAAGTTTGATGGTCCTCCCAAAGAAATGGAAAACGCGACAAGTAGGTGCGCCAGCTAAGAACCAGAAGAAAAAGGGCCAGAGCGCAACATACGGCGCGGAATGCCGCTCCTGAGGACCAGCGAACGCTCGGCTTAAGGACAGTTTGTGGGAGACCCAGAAGAGAGTAGGCGAGCGCAGCAAATAGAATGATAAACGTTACTCCCAACAGCCACGAACTGATGGAATTGTAAAGAGGAAGTGAAAAGAGGTAGAAGCCTGCCGGCTTTCCGAAGATGGGATCATGAATGGTCGTTGCCGGTTGGTGAAAATAAAGCGCAAATTGTTGCCAATGGTCTTTTAGAGATAAAGCGTAGAGCAGCCCAACGACAACGGAAACGCCCCAGCCTATCGGTCTTATGATTTTTGCGGGTGAAAACTGAAACGGTTGGTTATTCAGAATGATCGTGCGATTCTCAAAAGCGTACGACCCAAACAACCTCTGAAAAAGCCAAAATATCGCGCTGAGCAACAGTGCGGTCAAAATAGCACAGCCAATAAAGAGGCCGGCTTTAATCTTAAAGATGTACCAGTAGACGGAAGAGTAACCTAACGAACCAAACCAGAGAGCAGAAAGATAAACTGACAAGATTCGAGAGAGCGAAATGAAAATGACGAACAATCCGATGAGGATCCAGATTTTCCAACGGCGACGTTTGGGCGGCCCCACGTCGATAACATTTGCGTTCGGTTCATAGTTTTCGCTCACGAAAGTAGCATACGCCTAAGTTGTGACTGGCTCAATAAGTAAACAAGCAGCCGATTTCTTGTTGTTCACCCGCTGTGTATAATGACCAAGCTTGTAGTCGTTGCCTTTTCAAGTTAGTCAGCCCAATTGGCATCACTCACGTAAAAGTGGACGGCTGAAGGCTAAACGAGACTCATAAATGCTGACGCCAGACTCGATCTTGCAGGGCCGCTATCGGATAGTGCGCCAACTCGGCCAGGGTGGAATGGGGGCTGTGTATGAGGCGGTGGATCAACGTCTCGACACGACGGTGGCATTGAAGGAAACGTTCTTTGCGGACGAGCGATTGCGAAAACAGTTTGAGCGCGAAGCGCGACTCCTCGCTCGGCTGCATCATCCAGCACTACCGCGCGTAAGCGATCATTTCTCCGAAGGTGATGGTCAGTTTCTTGTGATGCAGTTCATCCCGGGCGACGATCTGTCCGAGATGATGACACGCAAACGGGGGCCCTTTCCGCCTGATCAAGTTTTGACATGGGCAGATCAATTGCTCGACGCGCTCGACTATCTCCACACACAGGATCCACAGATTGTCCATCGCGACATCAAGCCGCAAAATCTGAAGCTCACTTCCCGTGGTCAGATCATTCTTTTGGATTTTGGATTAGCGAAAGGCCAGCCGGGCGAGATCTCACGCGTGACAACCGGGGCGAGTATCTTTGGCTATACACCAAACTATGCACCGCTCGAACAGATTCAAGGTCTGGGCACTAACTCACGAAGCGATCTCTATTCGCTTGGAGCAACGCTTTACCACCTGATGACTGGAGTGAAGCCGCCTGACGCGTTAACTCGCGCTGCGGCCCTTGTAAATGGTCAAGCTGATCCTTTGATACCGCCGAGCCAGGCAAATCCGGCTGTAGCTACGGAAGTGGATCGAATTCTTGGCAAGGCAATGTCGCAAAACCGAGAACAGCGTTACTCCACCGCATCGGATATGCGCAAAGCTCTTCATGGAACCGTTCAAGCCTCAACAGTAGTAAACCGCGCAGAGGCTCAGACCATGCTCTTTCCACAAGCAGCAACAACCGTCGCCCTGCCTACGCAGACAATCCCGCGACAACAGACGGTCAGGGCAGCCGGTGAGACAACTGTGGTGCGAAGCGTAGACTCTCGTTCACGAAGGAGTTTGCTGCCCTGGGCGCTGTCGGGATTGGCAGTTTTGTTAGCCGCGTGCGTTTTGGGGTTTTACGCACTCCAGCGACGCAATGTCGCAGTGGTGCAGCTGACACCAACACCAAGTCCGACCGAAAGTCCTGCGGTTAGCACTCCGTCCGTTGCTTCGGTTGATAGTGCAAAACCGTCGGAGCAAAACAAGGTCGCCACCCCGCAACCCACATCCGTTCCGAAGAAGCCGCGGAGCGCGGAAACAAAGAAAGCAACTCCTCCCACACCCAATCCACCTGAAGTTCAAGGTGTCGGAGAGGGGCATGAGCCGCAGTTTGAACCGACGGTTCCAAGTGATCCAACTATGCAACGTCCGAATCGAGTGCGCCGACCAATCCCTCAAACTAAAGTCTTGCCAGGCGGAGTAATTATCCGAAATTTTCCCGACGGTTCGTCGCTAATAACGACCCCCGATGGAAAGCGCGTCTATGTGTCGCCAGACGGTAAACAGCAGGTCCTTTATCCTGGGGGGAAGATAAATCGGCGTAGGCCTACACCATCCCCCTCGCCATAATTCACGCCCTCCCTCGGAGATCGTCCTGCGTTGCTCGCATCGTCGCACCTACTGAGGAGAAGATAAATGAAGCAGTTGCAAAATAGATGTGTCGCTTTCGCGTTGCTCGTAGTATGCGCAGCGGTAGCCGTTCTTGGTTCAACAAGTTTTCGGGTTACGGCGAAGACGGAGAGACCGCTAGCGTCAAACATCAGAGTTACCCCACCGGCGCCGTTGTTTGATGATAAGGAACGACTGGCGGAACTTGCGCTGCGTCGCGAGCGCGTGGCCCAAAACATCGGATCGAAGTCGTTGCTGATTCTCTTCAGCACTGAACCGCGCGTGTACGCCCACGACGTAAACTATCCCTATCGTCAGGAGAACAACCTTTACTATCTCACCAACCTTAAGCAAAAAGGTTCAATGCTCGTTTTGCTTCCGGGCAATACGCAGTATCGAGAAATCCTTTTTCTGCCCCGACGAAATCCGATTGCGGAAACATGGACCGGACGCATGTATAGCCCAGAGGAAGCAAACCAGCTTTCAGGCATTAAAGAGATTTGGCAGGTAAGCGAGTTTGAACCGTTCATTAAGGCCCTGGCCAACCGGCAGCCATACCGTCCGAAACCGGAAAACATCTTCATGTCGGATCTGCCGCCAAACACTACCCTGAACAACAATCATGGGTTTGGTACTTTGTTTGACGCTGCTGCTAAAGGAGACGCGGGGCTGTTCATGTTGGTTCCTGGCGACGCGGAGAGTCGCGAATATCGTCAAGAACAGAGGTTCGCTTCGGATTGGGCAAAAACCGCTTCTGGTTACAGTGTGAAGAATGCTTGGCCCATCTTTATACAGATGCGCCTGGTGAAATCCCCGATTGAACTGCGCATTATGCAGCATGCAATTGATATAAGCATCGAAGCACACCAGCGCGCATGGGCCATCGCGGGCAACGCAAAATGGGAATACGAAGTGGACGCCGAGATGGCCTACACCTTCAAACTTCGCAATGCTGATAACTGGGGTTATCCAGACATCGTGGGTTGTGGTCCAAATGCGACTACTCTGCATTATGAGGAGTCGCAAGGGCCGGTAAAAGCCGGTGAACTTTTACTAATGGATGTCGGCGCAGAGTATGATCACTACACGGCCGACATAACTCGCACGTTTCCAATCAACGGAAAGTTCACACCTGAACAAGCTGCGCTCTACCAGATCGTTTACAACGCGCAAGAGGCCGTTGCGGCAGCCTCGCGTCCGGGAGTGAGACTGTCAGACGTAAGCAGGGCCGGAACGGCAGTAGTAAAGGACGGATTACTAAAGTTGGGCTTGATCACAGATCGTGATTCGGATTTGCAGCATCGCGTTTGGTTCATGCACGGGACGTCTCACTGGCTCGGTATGAACGTCCATGATGTTGGCGGCGATGCCAAGTTTGTGCCGGGGGTAGTTTTCACGAATGAGCCGGGTATTTACGTCCGTCTCGATGCTCTCGATTACATGCCATTTGGCTGGAAGCAGGAAGACTGGAACAAGTTCAAGTCGGAAGTCCGTCCAGCTTTTGAGAAGTACAAAGGCATGGGCGTGAGGATTGAAGACGACATGCTAATGACTCAGGATGGAGTACGTTGGCTGAGTGCAGCCTTGCCGCGCAAGCTATCGGAGATTGAGGACTTCATCGCGAAAGCTAGACGACAGTCGGAATAGATGGTCGTTGGTCTTTGGACTTAGGTCTTGGGGAAAATCATTGGTCATATATCATTTGTCATTTCTCATCACTACTGTCCCAACGTTTGTTAGTCAGTTGTCTGTAGGTTGTTGAAAGTGAGAAGGTTAAGCCCGATGCACAGAGGGATCGATTTGAAATCAAAACCAGTCCAGCCGATGCATTCGCAACTTTTGCGGCGGCGGAGGGCTGATGAATTCTGGCAAATCGATCTTTGCACAACTGATGGACTTTCTTCCTTCAAAGGCTTTTCGCCGTTGTGTCAAACGCTACCAGGGCGATTACAAACTCCAGACTTTTTCTTGTTGGGATCAGTTTCTGTGCATGGCCTTCGCGCAGCTAACCTATCGCGAGAGTTTGCGCGATATCGAAGCTTGCCTGCGCGCGCAACAGACCAAACTCTACCATCTCGGCATTCGCGGCCAAGTCTCACGCAACACCCTGGCCCATGCGAATTCGGTCCGCGATTGGCGCATCTACGCCGACTTCGCGCAAGTGCTGATCACGCGTGCCCGTGTGCTCTACGCGGACGACAGTTTCGGCGTCGAATTGGCCCAAACTGTTTACGCGCTCGATGCCACGACCATCGATTTGTGCCTGGCGCTTTTCCCTTGGGCCGAGTTTCGCAAGCACAAAGGTGCGGTGAAACTGCACACGCTGCTCGACCTGCGCGGCAACATCCCAACTGTTGTGATCATTACACATGGCAAGGTTCACGAGGTCAACATTCTGGATCAACTCAGTTTCGAGGCCGGCGCGTTCTATGTAATGGATCGCGCTTACCTCGATTTCGTGCGCTTGTACAGGTTGCACCGGGCCTCGGCCTTCTTTGTTACCCGCGCCAGGAAGCGCTTCGATTTCCAGCGCCTCTATTCACAACCAGTCGATCGAACTACCGGAGTGATCTGCGATCAGACAGTGACGCTTGTCAATCCTGTCCCGCGCCAAGGCTATCCCGAGAAGCTACGTCGCATTCGTTACCTCGATCCGCTAACCAATCAACGACTCGTCTTTCTCACCAACAACTTCAGCTTGCCACCGCTGACTATTGCCCAACTGTATCGCAGCCGTTGGCAAGTCGAGTTGTTCTTCAAGTGGATCAAACAACACCTACGCATCAAGAACTTCTACGGCACTACCGAGAACGCCCTCCGCACTCAAATCTGGATCGCGATCTCGGTTTATGTGCTTGTGGCCATCGTCAAAAAGGAATTGCAGCTGGAGGGCAGTCTCTACAGAATGTTACAGATCTGCAGTGTCACACTTTTCGAGAAAACCCCCATTTCACAGGCTCTTTCGCTAGTAGATGGACAAATCGACTTGGACCATCTCTGCAAACAACTGATTCTGTTCAACTAACGTTGGGACAGTACTGATTTCTCATTTGTCATTTTGAACCCCAAAGAACTACCAAGTCCCAAAGGCCTAAGACCAAAGACCTAACAAAGACCTAAGACCAAAGACCTACCGCCTCCTAAAAACCCTCCGAATCCACCCTGAGAACCACCTCAGGGCTGTTCGAAAAAAGCCATGCTGTGGCGGAGGTTCACCCACTTCCGTATTTGCCTCTGCCCCCAAACAAGTGAAGAATTGCCCCGCCATCATCTTCGCAGTCGCCTGAATCATTCGCTGGCCCACGCTGGCAATCGTTCCTCCTACCTGAACGTCACCCGAGTAAGTGATTCTTGTGTTGTTGCCATCCTCTTCAAGGTCAAGATCGCCCGAACCTTTTAGAAATCCAGGGGCGCCTTTGCCTTCAACAACTATGCGAAAGTGTTCCGGTTGTCTCAAATCTTCGAGGCGCACCGTGCCGTCGAACACTCCCTTAATTGAACCCACTCCGGCACGAATCGTTGTGGCAAACGTGTTCTCATCCGTTAGTTCCAGGCGTTCGCAACCGGGAATACAGCGTCGCAGTACTTCTGGATTGGTTAGAGATTGATAGATGCGTTCTCGAGGTGCGTCGAGCTGGTGTATACCTTCGATCTTCACTGGGTTTGGTCTTAGGCCTTTGGTCTTACGCCTTTGATTTTTAAAAACGACTTCTTCAAATATGATCAAGGCCCAAGACCGAAGACCAAGTCTCTACTTTGCTGCGTCTCGGGCGGCACGAATTGCTCGTCGAGTATGAACTTGCGCCAGATGACAACGATAATCGCCCGAAGCGTAGAGATCCGAATTCGGATCTACTCCTTTGCAGACGTGTGCTGCAGCGCTGTCTATTGCTTGATCGTCAAGCTTGGTAGAGGCGAGGGCTGCCTCGGTAGCTTTCGGTCGGTAGGCTTTACTACCTACGCCTGTGACGCCAATGCTTGCAGAGTTACACGATCCGTCGGCATTCAAAAGTAGACTCACGGCTATACCCACAACTGCAAAACCAGACGCTGGATGTGGAACTTTTTGATAGGCTTGGCCAAAGCGACTTGACGGTTTGTTAATGCGTATCTCGCGCAGGATCTCGTTCGGTCGAAGATCCGTCGTCAATAGATCGACAAAAAAGTCATCTGCCTTAACTATGCGTTCGCCGTTTGGTCCAACCAATACCAACTCCGCGGCCAAAGCAATAGCAGCGGCCGGCCAGTCGCCTGCCGGGTCGGAATGCGCGAGACTGCCGCCGATTGTTCCCTTGTTGCGAACTTGAACGTCGCCAATGCTGGCAGCACAAGCGGACAGAAGTGGGCAAATTCTCTTCAGAAGGTCTGACGACTCGAGTTGATAATGTGTCGTCGTCGCACCAATTCGAATCTGATTGCCTTCCTCTCGAATATACGAAAGAGACTTAATGCGCGAGATATCGACCAGCACTTCTGGTTGCGCCAGCCGTAATTTCATAGCCGGAATGAGACTATGACCACCAGCCAGAACTTTTGCTCCGTCCGTGTTGCTGGCTAGCATCGAAATGGCTTCTTCGATTGTAGTGGGCGCCTGGTAATCGAATGGTGCGGGAATCATCGTTCACTCCTTTAGTGTTCTTCTGATTCGTGGCTAGTTGTTCGCTGGACGCGTATTCTCATTGATAATGCGCCAGACATTTTCCGGCTTAATCGGCATATCAAGATGTCTTACCCCAAACGGTGCGAGTGCGTCGACTATTGCGCCGACAATCGCCGGCGTTGACCCGATGGTCCCGGCCTCGCCGACACCCTTCACCCCAAGCGGATTCACAGGCGAAGGCGTTTCAGTTCGATCCAATTCAAAATTCGGAACGTGGGATGCCCTGGGAACGGCGTAGTCCATGAGAGTGCCCGTAATCAACTGACCTTGCTCGTCGTAGACAACTTCCTCGTACATCGCTTGTCCGATTGATTGAACGATTCCTCCGTGTACCTGTCCATCCACGAGTAGAGGATTGATGACCCTGCCGCAATCATCAACCGCAACATACCTGAGAAACTTGATATCGCCAGTCTCACGGTCCACTTCGACAACTGCTATGTGCGTGCCGAACGGAAACGTAAAGTTCTTTGGTTCAAAGAAGTAAGTTGCCGAAAGACCCGGCTCGGTATCCGGTGGTAGTTCCTTTGCAAGATGCGCCGCAAGCGCAACGTCCTGAATCGTCAGGCTGGATCTGCCATCAGTTTGCGGTTCAGGTAACGCGCCCGCGGGTGCTTCGCCGACAGGTAAAACCGGTTCGGAGGTGCCTGTAGCCGCTGCCGCCGCCGCTGCTTGAAGAGAATACTTTCCTCCTTCGAACGAGAGTCGGGAGGCATCAGCCTGCAGCATATGAGCAGCAATCTTATGTGCTTTTTCTTTCAGTTTTTGAATTGCAACAAACACCGCGGTGCCGCCGACCGCCGTAGCCCGGCTGCCAAAAGTTCCGATTCCGTACTGAACAACACCTGTGTCGCCGTGAATAACTGTAACGTCCTTAATGTCGACTCCGAGCTCATCGGCGACAATCTGGGCGAAGGATGTCTCTTGTCCCTGACCGTGAGGTGACGCACCGGTTAAAACGGTCACTTTACCGGTTGGTTCAATACGCACCGTTGCGCTTTCCCAACCGCCTGCCGGCATGGCCTGAGATGGACCAAGGGCGCAGATCTCAACATAAGTCGACACGCCAATGCCAATTAACCGTCCCTCGGCGCGGGCCTTCTTTTGCTCTTCGCGCAGGTTCGCATATCCTACGATTTGCTGTGCTTTGTTAAGCGCCGTTTCATAATCTCCGCTGTCGTACTCGAGGCCTGTCGCAGTGTGGAATGGAAAATCGTTAGGACCAGGAAAATTCCTGCGACGAACTTCTGCGGGATCGACCCCTAATTCTGCCGCGACCAGGTCCAAAGCGCGTTCCACGATATAAGTGGCTTCCGGCCGCCCGGCACCACGATAAGCATCAGTAGCCATTTTGTTTGTGAAGCAGGCAGTGATGTTCATTTGTATTGCCGGAATTCTATACGCACCTGAAAGCATTAAGCCTGTGAGCGTTGGAATAGCTGGCGTCAGCAGCTGATGATAAGCGCCGAGGTCGGCAAAGACGCTGTAGCGCAGTCCGATGAGCGTACCATCATTTTTGAAGGCTATTTCGATATCGCCGACCTGCCCGCGTCCGTGAATAGTTGCCTGAATGTTCTCGCGTCGCGTTTCGATCCACTTAATTGGCTTACCTAGCTGCATCGAAATCCAACCAAGTAACGCTTCTTCGGCATAAACATTTAGTTTCGAGCCAAAGCCGCCTCCAACCTCAGGAGTAATCACGCGCAACTTATTTTCGGGAATGCCAATCATTAACGCGAGTTGCGTTCGCAATAAGTGAGGAATTTGAGTGGACGACCAAATAGTAAGTTCTTCTTCGCCTGGGAAATACCGGGCCAGCACTCCGCGCGGCTCCATTGCTATCGGCGCTAGACGTTTATTCAGCACGCGTTGTTTGACAACTCGATCTGCTGACGAGAACGCGGCGTCGATGTCGCCTTCGCCGGAAGTCAGCTTGTAGGCGATATTGTCACTGAAGGCATCATGGATAACTGGGCCACCCTTTGCGGCCTCCTCCACATCAGTCACTGCTGGCAAATCCTCGTAGTCGACCATTACAAGATCAACGGCATCTCTCGCGCTGTATTTATCGGTGGCTACGATAGCGGCAATGGGATGTCCCACGAAGTAAACCTTGTCCTTGGCGAGCACCCGATGGTCGGGAACTTTCAATTCCGGCAATGCGCTTGCACAGGGAACCGGCCCAATCTTGTCTGCAACATCGTGTCCGGTGTAGATGGCAACAACTCCCGGAAGGGCCAACGCAGCCGAAGTGTCGATGTTATTGATTCGCGCATGTGCATAGACGGAGCGAACGAAGCAGACGTGCAATGTATCAGGCAGCTTAATGTCATCAACGTAGTGTGCAAGTCCTTTAATTAGGCGAGGGTCCTCTGTGCGTTTCACTCGTTGACCGACGTATTTGTTTGGCATGGGCGACTCCTGCTGAGGGTTGGTTGGCTTGAGCCTGATCATTTCGAATCAAATAAAGCTAACTGCGTCGTTGGTCGGGATCATGGTCGAATCATTGGTCATATATCATTTGACATTTCTCATTTGCCATTTTTAAGACGAATACGCCATTTCTAAGACAAGTACGTCCTCGAAGCTTCGTGACGAGTCAGTGCAGTCCGACAAAGTTCTGCTCTTCAAATGGCAAATGAGAAATGTCAAATGATATATGACCAATGATTCGACCAATGTTAAACCAACAATTGGCTCTTGTTGGTTATGAACCCGCCGCTTTCTTTGCAGCGTACTGCACTGCCTCAATGATGTGCTGGTAGCCAGTACACCGGCACAGGTTACCTTCCAGGCCGTGGCAGATCTCTTCGCGCGTCGGATTAGGATTTCGCTCAAGCAATTGAGCGGCAGTTACGATCATCCCCGGGGTGCAATAGCCGCACTGCAATCCGTGTCTCTCCCAGAATCCTTCCTGAACAGGATGTAAGTCTCCGTTGGTGACCAAACCTTCGATGGTTTTCACGGAAGACCCATCCGCCTGAACCGCAAACATGGTGCACGATTTGACGGCTTGGTCATCGAGCATTACTGTGCAGGCACCGCATAGTGACGTCTCGCAGCCTACATGCGTGCCGGTAAGCCCAAGAACATCTCGTATATAATGGACAAGGAGCATGCGTGGTTCGAGCTCGTCGCTATGGGAGACACCATTGACGCTCAGATTGATAGCCTTTTTCATGAGCTACCTCGCTTCTTTTGGTTTCTTTTATTGGAAGAAATTCTGACCCGAGTTCTATGTCAGTTTATGGCGAAAGTCAATGTTCGGACATTGCTTTTGCCTTCTCACACAGTGGCCTTATGAATCTGCCGTTTTAAACGATGAATCGTCCGCCTGACTGTCTTGAGCTGAGCATGATCGTGGGCGGCGAGCGCTGCCGCTCGCTGGGTCTTTAATTCCCGGATCCTGGCTTTGATTGAACTCTTGTCGACGCCTACTACCTGATGATGCTCGTGCTGAATGCCCAACGCCTTTGAAAGTGCTATCAGCAAATGTTCTTTGTTCATTTGAGTGTAGCCCTGAACGGCCTCGTGTTCGCTACCTTTGGCCATTTCACGTAGTTCAGCGACTGTCTTGTGTTTTAGTTGTTCGAATGTAAGAGCCATAGAGTCTCCCGTAAATAGATTTTGGATTGCGTTAGCATTATGTATCAATTGGCGGAATCACGAATGTCATCCTCACCGAAAATCTGACTGAGATGGTGCTTGAGATGTCCCACGTAGTCGCGAACGAAATACTCGAGCGTCGTTGGCTGGGACTTATCGACCGTTTTCCATGCGATTTGGTCGAGATTATGTTTTGAGCGCGACTTGGATAATGTTTTCTCAGGCATGACTGAGATTACGTGGAGCAGATGAAAGTTATAAGACCGCCACAACTGAACGAGCTCGGGCCACGGTTCGTCGTTGTACCGCTGGACCGCAACCCACTCATCTTGCATGTAACCTGGAAAGATAAGATCGTCAGTAAACTGTGCGCGTACAAAGCGCTGGTGGTTATTGGCAGCAGAGTCAATTAAATGACCGAGGATCTCCTTTGGTGTCCATTTGTCTGGTCCTGTACTGGAGGAACTCTGCTCTGCTGACAGACGCATCATCCGCGAGGCGGCGTCCTCGAGGGTGCCGCGAAAATCTCTCAGAAACTGGTGCATGCTTTCAGATTGAGTATGCATGAGATCCGATAGAGTTCTGGAGCATGTCGGAGTTCGTTTGGACGCCCGCGACACGAGTGCCTGATGTACGCAGCGGGCATTAAAACTAAACGGTAAGGAAATGATAGCCGAAAGTGGCGAACACTTAAAACCTGGCTCAGAAGGCCTTAAGTTTCTGGCCCTGAGCCCATTGTCGGATTACTGAAACCGCTCTTTCGAAGTACTTGGGATTGTTAAGCGCAGCCTGTCTCGCGCAGTCAGCAAGCCGCACAGCCGAGAGGTTTGAATCAACAACATCCTGCGATTGCGATGACCAAACTACCTGGTAAACGTAAATAGTCCCGTCTTTGCTGGAAGCCTCTTTAATTTTTGAAAGTTCATTGAGCGCGTTCCCGGTCTCGCCGAGTTGTAGGTTAACCATCGCCAGATTAAAGAATGCGTCGCAGAGCCACGTGTGTCTCCCACCCCAATAGTATTTGTTAGTGTAGTTGCGGTACTCGGTCGCCGATTGCTTTAGCGTGTTCCAATCATCAACATGCCGTTTCACTCGTTGGATATAGAATTTTCTTTGGTAGTAGGCAGCAAGATAATATTGAGCTGTCTCGGCCTGTTCGGTCCCGTCATACTTCTTAGCGAGAAGTTGTTTAAACGATTGCTCTGCTTTGCCGCTAAGATCGTCGTTGTTGTAGTAATACAACGCCAAATCCAGAATATTTTTTGGTGTAGAGATTCCGGATTGTTGGGCCTGAGCATTGGCACGTGTTCGCGACTGCGCCATAAGGATGTTTAGCGGTAACAAGGGCATCAGGATCGCTGGTAGAGCAATGCAACGAAAGCGTGAGCCATTTAGTTGTGGAAACATAAGACCTCCTCTTTCGTCATGACTCTTAGTCTGCTTTCAATCCTTTGTACCACCCGATAATGATCTGCAAACCCGCTAGAGCGCCAATCATCCCGATTACCAGCATCGCGAGTGGGTTGTCGTATGAACCTGATACGGCAAAGGCTTTAACTTCTATCTTGCCGGCCACAGCGAGAATAACCAGCAGCATTCCAAACACCAGCGAGTAACTCACAACTTTGATAATACCTTTTCGCGTGATCTGCTTCTTGAAAAGCATGAATTCAAGAACCGATCGAATGATTGCGCCGATCAATAGGCCCAGCAAAACTGCGCCTAAAACAACTTTACCTCTCGGGGAGATATTGATTTTTTCTCGAGGCTTAAAGTCGGAGATTCGACGCTCGTTACCATCGTTGTATAAGACATCTGCTTTGAGGCGTGGGGTGGTCGCCAGACCCTTGAGTAAATTACGAAGGCCCAGGGTTGCAACTTCAATCTCTAAAGGAATGGTCTTTTCCTCGGCGGGCCGAAGCGGGATCGGGTTATCAAAGGCAATCTCCTTTGTCTGGATCAATCCTGCTGGATCTGACTGCACCTTTATCTTTTCAATGTAAACAGTGTAGTCGGGAAAGGAATTGCGCAGATTGAGTTCATAAGTATACTTCTGTCCCGAAAAGACGCCAGTTTCAAACGAAGGCGGCTGAGACTCTTCGTCTTCTTTAATAACTTCCAGCTTGCCTTTGCTTTCGACGCCGATATTCAAATAGAAAACTCGAGAAATGATTTCCTGCGAGGGGTAACGAAGGTCGAGGCGAATTTTGTAGCGACGCGGTTCCGCATTCCCGCTAACCTGCACGTCATAAAGATATTCTTTGCTGAGGAGCATTCCATTTTTCTCATCGCTACGTCCCTGAGCATTGAAATGAATCAAATTGGTTCCGTCCTGCTCACTGACGACAGGTAGACCTTCAATCTCAAGAAAAGCAGAAGGAATCGCTTCACCGGTGATTTTTACTTTGAGTGCGAAACTCTTACCGACGATCGCGTCTGCGAGGTTATAACTTGGCTCAATGCTAAACGTGCGTCCTTCAGTTTTTACTGGATCCACCTTATCAGTGTGTGACATTGCGAGTTCTCCAGTGCCAAACAAAAACAGCAAGGCGAGGACAGGACTTACTCGTAGTCGTTTCATGATTCACCTCCAGCAGGACACTGGTTTGTAAGAAGCATGTGGTTTTCGATGGCTTTCTATTGAAGTCGAAACAACCAGCTGTAGCGAGGTAGAGGTTGAGATCGAAAACCCAATTCCCAAGGCTTAGAGAGTAACATGAGGCCGGTTAGCGGGGAACACATTAGGGCAAATATTCGTTAAGCTGAACATGCGGGAAGTCTTCAAGCAACGAATTCCTGTCAAAGCAAAACTAGAGCGGCCTTCAGCGCATCATAGCCTCAGAATGAAGCGAATGGCTAAATTACTGGCTGCAGGTGCAGGTATTGTTCTGATACTCATGATTACCGGTATCGGCGGCATCCTTGCAGATAGGTTAGTCTTTTATGCACGAGTCGCAAAGCTTTACACCCAGGCGCCCGACTCCCGAATCGCGATGCCGTTGAAAGACGTGTCAAGAAAGCGGATCGCAAACACCTGGCATGCGCCTCGTGGAATCGGCCGATTACATGAAGGTCAGGATATCTTTGCGCCCAAGGGGACACCTATTCTTTCTGCGACCACCGGTTACGTATACAAGATTGGAGAAAACAATCTCGGGGGCCAGACCGTCTCTGTCATCGGTGCCGGTGGACGCGTGTACTACTACGCACACTTGGACTCCTACGCGCCCCGACTGGCAGTCGGTGATCGAGTTACGACTCGTACGGTTCTGGGTTTCGTAGGAACAACCGGAAACGCGCAGGGCACACCTCCACATCTCCACTTCGGTGTTTACACGCCAACAGGCGCCATTGACCCGTTGCCGCTGCTGTCAGATCGCACCGCGCCTGTTCTAACAAGAACCAAACCGACAGAGAGCAGAGCAACGCGCCGGATGGTTAGTAGAAGGGCGTGAGTTTAGGACCATTCAAACTCGCTCGAAGATTTTGATCCGCGTGACTGCTGGCCCGACTATGCAATGCGCATAACTCCACGTCGTCTGTAGATGTAGTAGGGGTGGCACTCCGTGGCCACCCGTCGGTGCGTTCGAGGTGCCGTCGATTATTAGATAGTTGTGGTT
>JBKOYD010000176.1:0-29305 GCA_046725195.1 Acidobacteriota bacterium
TAATAACTAACGACGAACGTCATTCAATCCTTCTCGGAGTAACGCGCGACGCGGTAATCAGAATCGCGAGTGACCTCGGACATCGTGTAATTACAAGACCTATTGCAGTCGAAGATCTTATTAGCGCTGACGAAGCATTTCTCACGGGCACTGCTGCGGAGGTTACGCCGATTCGTGAAGTTGATGGCGTTCTTATCAACGGCGGTCAACCGGGTCCGGTGACACAAAGCATACAGGACGTCTTCTTTTCCGCGGTCGCAGGACGAGACGCGCGATACAGAGATTGGCTTCTTTTCGTGAATTGCGAAATTGCGGAATTGCGAAATGCGGAATTTTAGACCGCTAAGCACTGAGCGAATTGAGGAATTGGAATTCTGAAATTTACAAACCATAACCACGAAGGGCAATTACAAAGCACCAGGACAAAGCACAAAACTATGCGTTCGATGAATGAACGAATCGAGATCTACGACACGACCCTGCGTGATGGTACGCAAGGTGAGGCAATCAATTTCTCTGTCGCCGATAAGTGCCGCATTGCAGAAGAACTCGACAGTCTTGGAGTGGATTTCATTGAGGGTGGTTGGCCTGGGTCAAACCCGCGGGACGTTGCGTTCTTTGCAGAAGCTCGCACATTAAAACTCAAGCATGCGCGTATCGCTGCTTTCGGAGCAACGCGACGCAAGGATTTGACCTGCGACAGCGACAAGAGCATTCAATCGCTCATTCAGGCTCAGACACCAGTCGTCACGGTCTTCGGCAAATCGTGGGAACTCCATGTGACTGAAGCGCTGCGAATGAGCGTCGAAGAAAATCTGGACATCATCGCAGACACCGTACGTTATCTTTCCAAAAACGTCGACGTCGTCGTGTACGACGCCGAGCACTTCTTTGATGGTTATCGCTCGAATTCCGAGTACGCAATCGACACTCTCAGAGCAGCGGCTTCCAGCGGAGCTCACAGAATTGTGCTTTGCGATACAAACGGCGGCAGCCTGCCTGAAGAAGTGGAACGCGTTACTCGATTAGTCGCCGAGCAAATAAAAATCCCGCTTGGCATCCATTGTCACAACGATGGAGAACTAGCAGTCGCTAACACACTCGCCGCGGTTGCTGGTGGAGCAAACCACGTGCAGGGAACGATTAACGGCTATGGCGAACGTTGCGGCAATGCCAATCTTTGTTCCGTGATTCCTAACCTTGAACTGAAACTCGGACGCAGCACGATCGGTAGTGAGCGTCTGAAGAAGTTGCGCGAGACGGCGCGTCTTGTGAGTGAAATTGCAAATCTCGCGCTTTATTCGAGTGCCGCTTTTGTTGGCGACAGTGCCTTTGCACACAAGGGCGGAGTACACGTTTCAGCAGTTGAGCGCAACCCACTTACATATGAACACATTCCTCCTGAGACGGTCGGGAACCGCCGCAGGGTGTTGGTCTCCGATTTGTCAGGGCGATCGAATTTGCTCGCAAAGGCTCGCGAACTTGATATGGAATTGGATGACGAACAGCGCATCCTGGAAGAAGTGAAACGATTGGAGCACTGCGGGTTCGAATTCGAAGCTGCAGAAGCAAGCCTCGAGTTACTGGTGCAAAAACTTCGCAATCGGCAGCGGTCGTACTTCGAACTAATCGGATTTCGCGTAATTGACGAACATCGAGGCGCTTCGATGCCAATGAGTGAAGCCACCGTAAAGATTAAGGTTGGAGGCCGAGTAGAGCATTCGGCCGCGAGTGGCACTGGACCGGTTAATGCTTTGGACCAGGCATTTCGGCGTGCGCTTGGCCCGTTCTATCCGTCCCTTGCCGAGGTTCGATTGGTTGATTACAAGGTTCGTGTCATCAAGAGTTCATTGTCGGGTACGGCAAGCCTTGTGCGTGTGTTGATTACGTCCAGTGATGGAAGAACAAAATGGGGCACCGTCGGTGTGTCGGCAAACATCGTCGAAGCAAGTTGGCACGGACTGGTCGACTCAGTTGAATACAAGTTAATGAAAGATGGAATAGTCCCCATAGCGGAATTTGCTAACGACTTGGAAGGAGACAGTGTCGCAACCGGCGCTCTTTCATAAAATGCGTATGTCGGCACTGGGAACGGCGGGGCAGTAGCCCGACTGTCAAAATGGCTCACTGTTCCCCCTCAGCATTTAGCTATCGACTAGAGCCCTCCTTGACAGTCGGGCTACTGCATAAGACTCTGAGCGAAACCTGTAGGGACTGTTCGTCTCGGGCGAATTGGCCTAAACTGCTCAAAACTTTTTCAAAGGATTCACAATGAGCAGCGACATTCCCGAGACGTTCGAAGGCCTGGTCGCGTATTTAGCACGAACGCCAGCAGAGATAAAAACAGTTGTAGGCAAACTCTCACCTCAAACTGCTGTTCGAAAACCCTCACCGGAAGAGTTCTCAGCAATCGAAAACGTTTGCCATCTGCGGGACATCGAGATTGAGGGGTACTCAATACGAATACGCAAGATCCTCAATGAAGAGCATCCCTCCTTGCCTGATATCGATGGCGCACGTCTCGCAATTGAACGCGATTACAATCGGCAGAATTTGCATGAGGCGTTGGAAGCATTCACTCTGTCGCGAACGCAAAATGTGGCATTGCTATCTCAGCTGAATGAACCGGAAGCAAATCGGACGGGAGTGATGGCAGGTGTTGGGTCAATCACTCTTAAGAAGCTGGTAAAAATGATGGCCGAACACGATGAAAGTCACATCGACGAGCTTGTTAGGATTGGTCGACTCGCGCAAGTTTCAAGTTCTTGGTGACGGCCGGAATCTGACAATCGTTGCCCCCAACCCACCTGCCTGTGGAGGCGCATCTGTCCAATCAAGGACAAACGAAGTTCGTGCCAGGATAGAACGCACCATTTCGCGTTGTACGCCAATCCCTTTGCCATGGATGATTCTGACGCTGCTGAAACCCTTTTCACGCGCTAGAAGCAGATATTCCTCAATGACTCGCTTAACGTCGCGTGGTTGTATGGTGTGGAGATCGAAGACATCGGTAATTTCGATTTCCACTGGATCAGGAAAAGGGTTGTCTTGATCCAAGTCGTCCTGATTATCACTATTGGCGCTCATGATGTTCTGCTTCGTGCTCGAAACCGATTCGTTCATATCCAGGCTTTGGATAAGAGTATTGAAGTTATTGATTCAGTAGGCCATGTATGGACAATCCACCGACTGCGGTCGATGATTGCCCCTTATACGATTCGTATTAGTAGGCTGGGGTATCAACAATCCACCAATTGGGAAGACTGTGTCAAAAACCCCGGGATCGTTCCGACATGAAGTCAGTACCGTAACGCAGTAGCGTCGGGTTAGCGATTCGTTTCTTGCCAAGCAGCGATTTGCATAATACGGCAGTAGTGAGATTTTGCAGTAAATGCGCAATACACGAGAGTCGTACCGATCGCAGCAACAGCGCTCGTAACCGTGATGCGCAGCGATGACCCGACGCTACCGCGTTACGGTACTGACTTCATTTAGGAACGATCCATTGTATTGACACTCTCTCCAACGCGCCTGTAAACTCGCGCTCTTCAAATCCTAGCATTCTTAACATCAAAAATTATGCAGGAACCAGCCTCTCTAGTAAGTACATCGGTTTCTGTCTGCGAAAGGAATAAAACAGTATGGGTGCGCGAAAGAAGATTACGGTTGTGGGCGCGGGCAATGTCGGGGCCACTGCGGCTCATTGGGCCGCCGCAAAAGAACTCGGCGATGTTGTACTGGTAGACATTGTGGAGGGTGTTCCTCAAGGTAAAGCGTTGGACTTGGCCCAAGCTGCACCGATTGAAGGTTTCGATGTTCGTTTGACTGGTAGTAACAGCTATGAGCAAACCGACAACTCTGATGTAGTAATTATTACGGCCGGTCTCGCGCGTAAACCAGGAATGAGCCGTGACGACCTTTTGAAAACTAATGCGGACATCGTTTCTAAAGTCGTTGAAGAAATTGTGCGCCGATCTCCCAACACGATTTTGATCATTGTTTCGAATCCACTTGACGCAATGTGTCAGGTTGCTTTGAAACGATCGGGATTCCCGAAGCACCGTGTAATTGGAATGGCTGGAGTGCTCGATTCGGCGCGCATGCGTTGCTTCCTTGCCGACGCGCTCGATGTGTCTGTGGAAAATGTAAGCGCGTTTGTTCTCGGCGGACATGGTGACACGATGGTCCCGTTGCCGCGTTTCTCGACCTGTGCGGGTATTCCTATCACCGAGCTGTTGCCCAAAGAAAAGATTGACGCCATCGTGAAGCGGACGGCAGGTGGAGGAGCTGAGATCGTCGGTTTGCTGAAAACCGGATCGGCGTATTACGCGCCTTCCGCAGCGGCAGTTGAAATGGCTGAATCAATACTAAAGGACAAGAAGAAAATATTACCGTGTGCTGCCTATCTGGAAGGTGAGTATGGCATCAACGGGCTCTTCGTCGGAGTGCCATGCAAGTTAGGAGCACGCGGTCTGGAACAGATCATCGAAATCAATCTGACGGCAGAGGAGAGAATTGCACTCCAGAAGAGTGCATCTGCGGTTCAAGAGCTCGTCGATGTGTTGGGTATTTAAGACGGCCGGAAAGCTTTGCCACCGAAGAATTGTGACGCGCTAACTTAATGGCGAGATCCTTGTAGGGTGAGAGCGGGGCAAGCCCACCTTCCTGACCTTACAAGTATGCAAGTGAGATCCTCTAGTGTAGGAAGCTTTTGCTTAAGCAACTCATCCCTTAAGCCAGCCAAACAATCCATAAAGGACTGTCTCCCGGTTCTCTTCGTAGATCGCGCGAGTGAGCGGGATGCCCATGGGACAAGCTTCCACGCAATTCTGCGCATTACCGCAATTCGTGATGCCGTCCTCCTGCATGATTCCCTCGAGGCGAGCATCTCGCGTCATCTGTCCGGTTGGATGCATATTGAAAAGACGAACCTGGGCAATTGCCTGTGGTCCGATGTAATTGTCTCCATCATACTGGGGACAAGCTTCGAGACAGCAACCGCAAGTCATACATCGGGAATATGCATATCGTTCCTGTACTTCTTCCTGCGATGTGCGCGGACCAGGCCCCAAATCGTAAGTGCCGTCCATTTCAATCCACGCATGCACACGTCGTAAGTGATCAAACATCTGAGAACGGTCGACAATAAGGTCCCGGATGTTGGGAAACTTCGACATGGGCTCGAGTTTGATTGGTTGTTCAAGGTTGTCGACGAGTGCCGAACAAGACTGACGTGCTCGGCCGTTTACTATCATGGTGCAGATCCCGCACACCTGTTCGAGACAGTTCATGTCCCAAACGGGTGGAGTAGTTTGCTCGCCAGCTTTGTTGACCGGGTTTTTCTGTATATCCATCAAACAAGAAATGATGTTGAGATTAGGACGATAGGGAATTTCGAACTGCTCCCAATACTGAGGAGAATCCGGATTGGCTCGCCGCCGGATATGAATCTCAACTGTTTTTGGCGGAGTCGTGAAAGGTTTCGTATGTGCTGACATTTTACGCCTTAGCTGTCTCCTTCTTGCCCTTGCTGTAGTCCCGCTTGCGAGGCTGAATCAACGAGACATCGACCGGGTCGTACGAAAACACAGGACCTTCTCCTGAGTATTCGGCGATAGTGGTCTTCAGGAAATTCTCGTCGTCGCGCTCTGGAAACTCAGGCTTGTAATGAGCACCGCGCGATTCGTTTCGGTTTAATGCGCCGAGTGTAATCACGCGTGCGAGTTCAAGCATGTTCGCGAGATGTCGTGCATGCGGCAACGCCATCGTGGCCCACAAATTTGAATCGTTTATTGAGATCCGCTTGTACCGATCCATAAGCTCCAACAACTTCTCATCGGTTGCCTTAAGTTTATTGTTGTAACGGACCACCGTAACGTTATCAGTCATCCACTTACCCATCTCCTGGTGAAGCTGATACTGATTTTCGTTGCCGCTCTGTTTGATCAGGTTCTCATTGATCTCTTGCTGAAGTTTCAACTCTTGTTCGTAGATGCGTAAGCCGTCAGCGCCATTTCGTTCCACGTTCTTCGCATACTCGATAGCGGCCGGCGCAGCAACAAAACCACCATAGACACAACTCACAAGCGAATTTGCTCCCAACCGATTTGCGCCGTGAATTGAATAGTCGCATTCGCCCGCCGCCAACAAGCCGGGAACATTTGTTCGTTGATTGAAATCGACCCAAAGTCCGCCCATGGAGTAGTGGACGCCCGGGAAAATGCGCATCGGGACGTGACGCGGATCGTCACCCACGAACATTTCGTAAATTTCGAGAATAGCCCCTAACTTGCGGTCAAGAGTCTCCGCTGGAATGTGAGTCAGGTCGAGATAAACCTGATTCTCGCCACCGACGCCCATTCCCTCGATACATACCTGGAAGATTTCTCTGGTTGCTATATCGCGTGGCACAAGGTTGCCGTACTCCGGATACTTTTCTTCCAGAAAATACCAACGCTCATTCTCGGGTATTGAAGATGGCGGTCGCGTGTCGCCTTTCTTTTTGGGTACCCAAACACGTCCACCTTCCCCGCGAGCTGATTCGGACATCAGGCGCAACTTGTCTTCACCTGGAATCGATGTAGGGTGAACCTGTATGAACTCACCATTAGCGTATTTCGCGCCTTGTTGGTAACAGGCGGAAACTGCGCTTCCTGTGCAGACCATGGAATTAGTCGACTTCCCAAAAATCAGTCCTGGTCCACCTGTAGCTATGATGACTGCGTCTGCGGGAAAAGCTTTTAGTTCCAGTGTCTGGAGATTCATCGCGATCAGTCCGCGACACACCTGATGATCATCGAGCACAAGAGAAAGCATCTCCCAATGCTCAAACTTTCTGACCTTACCGCTGACTTCGTAACGTCTAACTTGTTCATCAAGGGCATAAAGTAACTGCTGTCCTGTAGACGCGCCCGCGAAAGCAGTGCGATGGTGTTTGGTTCCCCCGAAGCGACGAAAATCAAGCAGACCTTCGTTGGTGCGTGAAAAGGGGACACCCATGCGATCGAACAAATAGATGATCGCGGGCGCCATTTCACACATTGCTTTCGCCGGAGGCTGGTTTGCAAGAAAGTCGCCACCATAGACCGTGTCGTCAAAATGTTCCCAGGTTGAATCGCCTTCGCCTTTTGTGTTGACGGCGCCGTTAATTCCACCTTGTGCGCAAACAGAATGAGAACGCTTCACTGGAACGACAGAGAAGAGGTCGACAGCATGTCCGCCTTCCGCGATCTTCATCGCCGCAGCTAGTCCAGCCAGGCCCCCACCGACGATTGCGATTTTCATACCGTTACTTGCCATTACTTAATCAGGCCTCCTAACAATCCGCCGGGACGTACGAAAGCGACTGCGGCATTAATGCCGACGAGCAAAAGCACGACACCAAAGCTGATGCACGCATATCCGGTCAAACGTTGGGCCCGTTCACCAATCGTAATGCCCCAATCGACAAGAAAGAGCCAAATACCATTCGCCAAATGCCAAACAGTCGCTGCGATTCCAATCATATAGACGATGAATATGGATACCATGCGAAACTCGCCTGCAACGATATCGAAAGCCTTCTCCGGACTATGCGCGACCGAAACTGTGTTCAATCCTGGGACCATTCCAAACCTGAAATTCAATACATGAAAGGTAATAAAGAAGAACAAGATGACTCCTGTTATTCGCTGTATCAGGTAGAACCAGTTTCGCGGATAGGGATAGGCCAGATTATTGGGCCGGGCTTCGATAGTGATCACCAGGCCGTAGACGGCATGGTAGATGAGCGGTATAAAGATGCCGCAGATCTCCACAAAAAGAATGTATGGAATCGACTGCAATTCGCTTACAGCCTTGTTGAAATCCGCCGGTCCGGTAAGAGCTTTCGAGTTGGTGTAAAAGTGTTCTAAGAGAAAAATACCGAGAGGAACAATGCCGGACAACTGATGCAGCTTGCGCAAGATGAAGGTCCTGCTCAAACGAATAGCCAAGTATCCACTCCTTTGCCGTTAAGCTTGAACATCGACGTGAGTCGACTTGGATTAGGCAGGTTGTAAATGCGTTTGTACAGAGCAATTCGATTATATTGGCAAGTTGAAGAAAAGCAAAACAGACGTCACGAAAGGTATTGACTAAAGAAATCGTCGCTTACCACCCTTAATGAACGACATTATTGCCACACCTCTGACAGGAATTGCCGAAATGATTCGAGCTCGGTCCGTCTCGCCGGTTGAAGTCGCCGAGGCTTTTCTGAAGCAAATCTCTAAATTGAATTCGGCGTTGAATGCAATCGTTACGATGGCCCCAGATGTAATGGAGCGTGCAAGAGCTGCTGAAGCTGCAGTGATGCGTGACGATAATCTCGGCGCACTACACGGCATACCTATCACCATTAAAGATACGATTGAAACCGCAGGTGTCAGGACTACAAGTGGTTCAAAAGTTCGGGCCGACTATATTCCCGCGAATGACGCTCCCGCCGTCGCGCGATTGAAAGCGGCCGGCGCAATCCTGCTCGGCAAGACCAACACAGCCGAGATGGCGATGGATTACACTGCCGACAACCTTCTCTTCGGCCGCACCAATCATCCACAGAACCCGAACCTTACTCCGGGTGGATCCAGTGGTGGAGAAGCAGTCGCAATTGCAACGTACATGTCGCCTGCAGGACTGGGAAGTGATCTGGCCGGCTCAATTCGAATCCCGGCTCATTTCTGCGGGATCGCCGGATTGAAGCCAACAACAAAACGGGTTCCGGGTGATGGGCAATTTCCACCAAGTACCGGTCCATACTCACTTGGGGCAGTTGTTGGTCCAATGGCGCGGCGAGTCGGCGATTTGCGGTATCTCTTTCGAGTGCTCACGAATGACTCCAACTTGTGGTCCAGGCGTGGTCCCGATCTAAAGGGATCACGTGTCGCGTGGTACACAAACGATGGCAGCGTTCCTGTGACGGACGAAACGGCTCGCACGGTCACGGCTGCCGCAAAGGCATTGACTGAAGCTGGCCTGATTGGGGAGGAACGTCGTCCACCGCACATCGATCGCGGAAATGAATTATGGCTGAAGTTGTTTTCACGCGCGTCAGTGGTTCAGCTTCGTAATGCATACGCAGGTCGCGAGCGCGATGGAGGCTCATTCGTAAGTTGGCGACTTGCTAACGCTGATGCCCCACCGCCTCCAACTTTGGATGAATACATTGGTGCGTGGATTGAACGCGATCGCTTGCGCGAGGATTTATTGAATTGGATGGAAACGGTCCCAATACTCATTGCGCCCGTTGGGGCGACTCAGGCGTATGAACACGACACGCTTAAGGTCACAGTTCAAGGTTCGACATTCGGTACGTTTCGCGCGTTCAGTTATTCGCAGGCTTTTAACGTTTTTGATTTGCCGGCAGTGACCGTTCCCGCCGGTCGATCTGCAGAAGGGTTGCCAATAGGGGTGCAAATTGTTGGGCAACCGAACGCTGAAGAAATGGTGTTAGCCGCGGCAGAAATTGTAGAAGAAGCAATGTCCGATATGCTTTAGCTTGTCGTTGTCTTAAGCGAGCGGCCTCTGTCGATCCAAGCGTTGCTTAAACCGGCTTTATCAGCATCACATCGACAAGACAGACGCATATCGGACATCTAGAATTTGTCTGACAACCTGACAATCCGATATAGTTCGTGCATCTCGTTCTAACCAGCCGGGCAGCACCTTGGAGTAGGAGTATCTTATGGATCCAATTGTTTCCGTTCTGGCATTTCTCTTCTTTGGCTTCCTGACAATTGTGCTATTGGTAATTGCGGTTAAGACTATCCGAATAGTTCCGCAAGCTACTGTTATGCTGGTTGAACGGCTGGGTAAGTTTCATAAAGTCGCGAGCAGCGGCCTAAACATGTTGATTCCTTTTCTGGATAAACCACGTGCGGTTTACTGGACTAATACGCGACCCGGCATGAGTTCAATCGACTTGCGTGAACAGTACATCGACCTGCCGCCTCAGCCCGTAATCACTCGCGACAACGTGACCATCCACGTTGATTCAGTCGTCTACTGGCAGATAACGGATCCGATAAAGGCTGTCTACGAGATGAACGATCTCGTTGGCGGTATAGTGCAATTAACCATCACGGGAATGCGTGCGGTGATGGGCGACATGGATCTGGACCACACACTGTCGCAACGCGATCAGATAAATTCCAAGCTCCGAATAATCCTTGATGAGGCGACTGACAAATGGGGCGTAAAGGTAACGCGTGTTGACGTTAAGAATATCAATCCACCTGAAGACGTGCGTATCACGATGGAAAAGCAGATGACGGCCGAGCGCAATCGGCGTGCGTTGGTTTTGCAGGCAGAAGGTGATCGGCAGGCTGCGATTACGCGAGCGGAAGGTGAGAAGCAGGCGGCGGTAACGCGGGCGGAAGGCGAGAAGCAATCAGCGATACTGGCAGCGGAGGGCGCTGCACAAGCGCGTCTTCGGAATGCAGAAGCTGAGTCAGAGGCTCTGGCCCGCATCGCGCGAGCGATCCCGGGTGGAGAGCCCGGGCAATACCTGATTACGACTCGCTACATTGACAGTCTCCGCGACATGACTCGTACCAACAACTCCAAAGTGATCTTTATGCCAATCGAAACTTCGGCGATGTTGTCCAGTGTGGGAGCTATTAAAGAAGTGCTTTCACAGACCGGGGAGAAGAGCGGCGAACAAGAGAATCCTCCACCACCTCGTCCTCGAGAGTTGCCAAGATAGCTTTCGATGTCCGATAAACTTCAGTTTGGTTGTGCGCTGAAAATCGCTGCGTAATCAAGAATAGCCGAGTGATGACCACGACTAACTAAAGTTCGCCGGAAAATTTATGACGGGAAATAGCTGTGTAACGCGAGCCTTTGCTACTCAACTCACTGCGAAAAACCACGAGCTCACTCACCAAAATCTTAACAGGCGGGAAAATCAATTTCATATGAGCGTCTCCGAGTTCTCGCGCGCCATTTGGGCTTCGCAGTCGAGCGATTGTGAGGTGCGGTCGATAAAAGCGATCCTCTTTCGCAAAACCTTCCGCCGCACATTCGTTCTCCAATAACTGTTGCAGGTTAGTGAGCTTTCCCGATGGATCGCCCACGCCAATCCAAAGTACTCGCGGTTGGTTTGGTTTGGGAAATACACCCGACCCTTCGACTCCGAACACAAACTGCGAAACTCTTTTGGCTGTCCGGTCAGCAGCGACAGAAATGCGCGGGATCCTGTTTTGCTCCACATTCCCAAAAAACTTTAGAGTGAGATGAATATTTTCCGGCCGGCTCCAACTCAGGCGAGCCTCTGGATGAGCGTGACGTAGAGCTTCGATATGACTCTGCAATCGTATGCGTACTTCAGCAGGAAGTTCTACTGCGCAGAACACGCGCCAGGATTCCGAGGACGGTGAGACAGTGACCTGTGTCGACGCACGAACGCTGCGAGACTTGTTTCTTTCTCCGCGTCTTCGCGTCACTTTTCTCCGTGTCAAGGTACGGGTTCAAGTACCAGACTTTGCTTTGTCGCCTTCGCAACAGCACCCTCACTGAACGGAAAGACTCTCGGCGTTACGGCGCGCCAATCGTCGAGTTGATCTTTACAATGAGGATTTGCCGGTACACCAGATTGTCCAAGTGTGATTCCATGCTGAGTCTGGTCCCAATTGCTCGGATCTGCGATTAAACGCATCGATACGGATGCACCTACGTTAACGGTGGCGCCTATAAGACCACCAGTACCGTTTTGTGGAAACGGAGGAATGGTGAACTGCAATCCAACTAAGGGTGCTGCCGCTAGCGGATGTGGAAAGCGAACCTTGGCCATTTCGCCCCAGGTCCATTTCGATTCATCCGCTCCAATGGTTCGCGTAAGGGCTTTAATCGCATCGTCATGGCAGGCTTTTAACAAATCCGCGTAACTTGGGAATTCTTTTGGCAACCAATCCGCCGGTTGATCCTTAATGATCCGATCGAGAGTGGTATCGAAGTTTGCCCATTGATAGATTTTAACCAAGTCCTGGCCCAGCGCCGCAGTGAGAATCCTGGATCGAAAAGCGAGTCGCATCTGAGATGCAACAGGCGCAACACGAGATTCTGCGTTCACCAATCCGTCCCAAGTTTCGAACGAGTTGAGTGCGGCCTGAAGTTTTTCGTCCGCAGGAGTTAACTTCGGCCTCAGAATCTTCACACTTTGTTGCGCGAAGAGAACACCGGCGATTGAATAGACATCTCCTAACACACGCCGAAAGTCTTCAGGAGTCAATTTTGGTTTCTCATTCAGGAGATCGTAGATGCGGCGTGCGCGATACGGTTGGGCCCAGGAGTAAGTCAGAAAATACGGGTAATCAGTTCCGACAATACGCTGGTTGGCAGTAACGATAAGGCCAGATGGCGGATCGTAGAGCTGCGGCAGTTTGGAGATGGGAATGTAACTGACCCAATCGCCGTCGTCCTTTGAGCCATCGTACGGTACACTGCCATCGCCGGATTTTCTAACTGGAACCACACCTGCCGCGTGATAGCCGATGTGACCGTCAACATCTGCGTAAACGATGTTCTGTGTGGGCGCAGCAAACAGTTCAAGCGCTTCATTGAATTCCTTCCAGTTTCGCGCTCGGTTCATTTTGTACGTTGCGTCCGGGTTATTGATCTTTGGATCCAAAGCCGTCCAGCGTAGTGCGAAACGTTTTCCGTCCCTTTCAAAGACAATTGGGCCATGACGAGTGACCGTGACGTCGAGTCCCACCGGTTCAGTCGCTGAATCGGCGAACCGCTTTCTGACTTTGATTTCTTCATGACGAATCACTGCGTCTTGCCAACCTGCTGGAGTTAAGTATCGTTTCGGGTTGTTTGGATCAAATTGTTCCTGGTAGACGTCCTGGACGTCAGGTCCAACGTTAGTGAAACCCCAGGCTATCCGTTCGTTGTGGCCGATGATCACGCCTGGAAGACCCGGTGCCGTAACCCCAGCCGCGCGTACACCTGGTGCACTAAGATTAACCAGATACCAGATTGGAGGTGCTGAAGGCGCAAGATGAGGATCGTTTGCGAGAAGTGGTTTACCTGACGCAGTCCGCTTGCCGCTGACAACCCAGTTGTTGCTTGCGGCGAGTGCTTCTGCATAGAGCCCGATGCGAGCTAGCGCTGCGGAGCTAACAGCTTCGTTCTCCGCCAACGCCTGCAAATCCTCTGGAGAGATTGATGTGGGTGTCCTGCGTGCCTTCGCTGATGTCTTTGCTGGCTTGGTGTCTTTGCCGACAACAAGCACGTCGAGCGGAGATATCTGCGGCATCAGTGCGGCGCGTTTTTCGAACGGCAACTCGTTGAGCGCTTGTCGCATAAGATCGAGTCGCCACGTATTTGATAACGACTCGTAGAAAATCTTGACGATGATCAGCGAATCTGCTGTTGTCCAGTGGCGCGGTGTGTATTGAAGTATCTGAAACTCCGGAGGTAATGATTTTGGAGTCAGTGAGTCTATGTAGGCATTGACGCCCGCAGCGTACGCCTCCAACAGCGCCTTCGATTTTGGTGAGCATTGGGCAGCTTCGGCTTCGGCGACCTGAGCGAAACCGAGTATGCGGTGCTGTTTGTCTTGCTCGAGCGCCGAGTTGTTTGGACCGGCAGTGAGAATTTCTGCTAACTCCCCGCGGGCCGACCGTCGAAACAGGTCCATCTGCCAGAGTCGATCAGTTGCGGTGGCGTAACCCTGTCCAAAGTAGAGATCTTCATCGTTCGTAGCCTCGATGTAAGGAATACCGCGCTCGTCGCGTCTGACCACAACCCGGCCTTTGAGCCCCTTCAGTCGAATTGATTGAGGAGACGTGTCTTGAGCAGCAGACTTTACTGGACGGGTTTCTAATGTCAGACCAGACAAGCAGGCAGCGAGCAAAGAGACTACGCACAGCCGTTTCATAGAGTTGGTTCCTTTTTCAAGGTTGATTGGCGGCAATCGTAGCACATGATGCGGCGGGGAGATCCCACTAGGACCGCAGACCTTCCGCCTGCGAATGATACGCGACGTGCTTCTTCGATCTTCTCGAGTCTTTACTGCCACGTTCGGCAGCCTGCGGTCCCAGTGAAGCCTCGTAGAGACCTAATGCCAAGTCTGTCACGGAAAGAAGTGTTGACGCTCAGCGTAAGCGGGCCTTAGAATCCGAGCGCGTTTCAACTAGTTTAGAAGTCCCATAAAGTTGCTTTACGTGACGCACCGTTCTTCACTCCAGACTGGTCTTACCGCATGCATTGTGCTGCTGCTTTGTTCCGTTTCAGGCATTCAGGCGCAGCAAAGACCGCTGCTAACCGAAGACGTCGACATCATTCCACCGGGCACGATCAGAATTGAATCGGGAATCGACTTCATGCAGGGAGCTAAGTTTCCCGTCTCTGGAATCAATGGCGACCTCACGAGAGTTGGCGTTATTGGAATAAATTTTGGAATGGGCCCAAACGTCGAGTTTCAGATTGAAGGAGTGGCCCAAAACTATGTCTCAATCAATTCCAGGGGTCTGTCTGCGATTCCACTGGACCTGGCAGCCGGTGCCAATTCCACAAATGATACTGGGGATTTCACTCTGTCCGCGAAATTCAAACTCCGTAACGAAACTCGACTCGGGCCGTCGCTCGGCTTTCGCTTTGGCGTCCAGCTCCCAAATTCGAATCAAGCCCGCGGCATCGGGTTGAATCAGACCAATGCTTATGGCTCGGTGCTGGTAGGAAAGAAGTTTGGCCAGGACGGACGCTTCAATACGTTCGGGAATCTTGGAATTGCGATCCTTACCGCTCCGACTCAACTTTTTTCTCAGAACGACGTGATCACTTATGGAGTGGCAGGGATATTTAGAATCAATAAACAATTCAGCGTAGCCGGCGAAGTGAATGGGCGGGCCAACACTCGTCCGGGTAATGGTCCGTTGGGTACGGAATCACAAGCCGAAGCACGGCTGGGAATGCAGATAAGAGCATCCGGATTGCGCTTCGATTTCGCCGGTATCAAAGGCCTCACGAGTTTTAGTCCCAACTCCGGATTTACGGTCGGCGTCACTTACGACACACCTTCTGTCTTCGCTCCGGTTAAATAAAAGAGTTTATACCGAGTCAGGCTTGACTGCGCATACCCCGATACCAGCGCCCTACTCGCCCTTCACTCCATTATGAATTAATCGGCTAGTTGTGTTTTTATGGAGATTCGCATAGTGATGAAATGGCAAGTGCGTTCGTGCTCTTTCTCATCACTTATCATCAGCTCTCATCACTGTATTTATGTTTGACTGGTTAACTGCGATTGCCAGATGGTTGGAAGTAAATGTAATTGGCCTGCCGATATATTTTGCAGCGCCGGCGATGGTCATTATAGGCGCTCTCGACTCATCGCTCTTATCGTTGCCTGAGATTAACGACTACCTCGTCGTTGGACGTTGTTACAAGGATCCCACTGCAGCTTTTTATTTTCCGCTGTTTGCCGCCATTGGATCCGTCCTTGGTTGCAGTCTTCTCTATAGTATTATGCGACGCGGCGGCCAAGCGGTATTACGCAAAAGGTTCAACCTTCAAAGTATTAAGCGAGTCGAGCGAGCTTATGAAAGGTTTGGCTTCCTTGCGATTGGTATTCCAGCGATACTGCCACCGCCCCTGCCGTTCAAAATATTTGTGGCAACCGCCGGTACTCTCGAATATCCCCGCTGGAAGTTCCTGCTCACGGTGATGATTGCAAGATCACTGCGTTACTACGTTGAAGGTGTGCTGGCAGTGTTCTACGGCAGAAGAGTTTTGCTTTTTTTGAAGGACAATGGCCTGGTGATTTTGAGCATTGTTGCCTCGTTGGTTCTCGTAGGTGTGCTCTTATACCTGATTATTAATCGACGCAAAAGTCCAGGACTAGCGACGGCTTTAGACGACAGCGGCCAGGAAATTACAACCTCCGAAAGGACCACCGATTGAAATCATTTATCCACCCAGTAACAAAAGGTCTCACTCGTTTTTCCGAATACTTGATCACGTTTGGCCCATTTGGTCTTTTTGCCGTTGCTTTGCTCGACTCTACCTTCGTTCCTTTGCCCAGCAGCGCTGACGCGCTGATGCTCCTGCTATCGACTACACATCCGCATTGGATGTTGCTCTATGCGTTGATGGCCACTGCCGGGTCAGCACTTGGTTGTTGGATTCTCTATCTGGTTTCACGTCGAGCGGGCTCTCGTGCGCTCAATAAGTTTTCAGAAGCAAAACAAAAACGAGTCCGGGATCTTATTGAGCGTTACGACATGATGGCAGTATTAGTGGCCACCTTGTTACCACCGCCTTTTCCATTCAAGCTCTTCGTAGTGACCGCGGGAGTTTTTCGCTTCAGTCTCGTTCGATTCATGATTGCAATTGTGGCCGGCCGTGCTTTTCGTTTTCTGTTGGAAGGCTACTTTGCGGTGCGTTACGGCGTCGAAGCGAAAGAGATACTGGCAAAATACTATCCGTGGATTGGACTTGGGTTCGCCGCAGCAATTCTGCTATTCGTGCTGGCTCATCGATTCTTGAAGCGGGATGCCGAAAGCGTAGTCGAGCAAACTTTAGAGACTGGAAACTAGCGGCTCACTCCTGGATTCAGCAACTGACTCCTCGGATTGTGTCAGCTCAGGAAACTGAAACGTTCGCGCTGTCGCCAAATCTTTCACGCCGTGATTTTCTTCGAGTTTCGTTAGTAACAGAAGAAATATCTCAGCAGTTGCTAACGCATCGCTGCCGGCACGGTGCCGACTGGCAATCGGAATCGAGAAGTGGTCAGCGATAGTGTCGAGGCGGTGATTGAGAAGTTCTGGCAGAACTCGCCGCGAAAGTCTCACCGTGCAGAGGTGCGGATTGACCATTCGGTGTCCGGGATAGACACGGGATATCTCGTGATTAAGAAAATTCGTATCGAAAGGTGCATTGTGAGCGACGAGCACTGACTCGCTTACGAAGTCGAGCCATCGTGGCGCCACATCGGCGAAAACGGGAGCACGTCTCACCATCTCATTTGATATTCCGGTGAGGGCCGCAACAAAACGTGGAATTGGAATTTCAGGATTGACGAGCGAATGAAATTTGTCGACGATACGCCCGTCGCGGATCCGGTAAGCACCGAGCTCGATCAGACGATTTGGAGGCATCTTAGCGCCGGTGGCCTCAACGTCGACGACTACGAAATCCAAATCCTTTAGTAGTCGTGAGTGCCAATCGTCTTGCCGCAACTCGACAGTTTTGTTGTCGGTTATCTTGAAACGACGATCATTTCTAATCAGATCAGCTACCAGCAGCCCGGCCAGTTCTTCGTCGATATGAGAGATTTTAAAGACGGCGTCGACTATCTCTGAAGCAGCGGCGCGCCCGCCTGAGTCGTTTAAGAGGTCGATTGTGTCCTGAACAAGTGTCGAGTCGGAAACTAAATTGGGATACGGCGGCATTCGAGTCGATTGTAACACGCTTAAGATATTTATCGAGGTGAGAAATTGAACCCTGTAGAAGTAATCGATGAATTCAAGTCGACCGGAGCACTTCTTGAAGGTCATTTTCAGCTGTCGAGTGGATTGCACAGCACCGTCTATTTGCAGTGTGCGCGCGTTCTGCAGTTTCCAGAGAAGGCAGAACAGTTCGGACAGGAGATCGCGAAAAAGTTTCTCAATCAGGGAATACAGTTAGTTGGCTCGCCGGCTATTGGCGGAATCGTAATTGGCCATGAAGTAGCGCGTGCATTGGGAGCAAGATTTGTTTGGACCGAACGAGAAGCCGGAAAGATGACGCTGCGACGCGGTTTCACCGTTGCACCAGGTGAGAAGACTTTGGTCGTTGAAGATGTGATCACAACGGGCGGCTCAACACGAGAGACGGTTGAGGCATTGAAACAAGCCGGCGCAAACGTTGTAGCGGCGGCATCAATTATCGATCGGTCTGCGGGTGATGCGGACGTCGGTGTACCGCGCGTTGCTTTGGCGTCACTCAAAGTTGTTTCGGTGGACCCCGCTCTTTGCGATGCCTGCAAGCTTGGTGAAGCGGTTGTGAAGCCTGGAAGTAGAGGGAAGTAGGAAGACAGCAGCGGGAGGCAGGAGCAGGAGGCAGCAGAGCCGAATCATTTGCCATATGACATTTGACATTTTTCATTTGTCATTTTGTTTAGTTGTCAATAGTCCGTGGCCAGTAGTCCGTTGTTAGTAGCTGGTGGTCCGCAGTTAGTAGTTAGAGATCTGGCCATGACAACGGACCACGGACAAATGGCAACGGGCAACTGACCACTGACAACTAAACAAAATGACAAAGAAAAATGTCAAATGTCATATGGCAAATGATTTTCTTTTATCCGGTAACCAAAGCTAGATGAATTACAGTCTTCTTCTCCAATACGATGGCACAGATTTTCATGGGTGGCAGATTCAGGACAATCTGAGAACGGTCCAGGGAGAACTAACAGCTGCGCTTTCTCTAATAGATGGTCGCACGGTCAACGTGCATGGATCGGGACGCACTGACGCCGGCGTCCATGCCGAGGGGCAAGTCGCCAGCGTTGATATTGAACGTGAGATCTCCGGGGAAAAGCTTCGCGCGGCAATTAATGGAAATATCGGCAGAGATGTACGTGTACTCGAAGCGAAATCAGTCAGCGACGATTTTCATGCTCGTTACTCAGCACTTGGCAAGACATACGTTTATCGAATCATCACGGGACCCGTTATCTCGCCCTTCTGGTCACGCTACGCCCATCATGAAGCGCGGAGACTGGATTTAGGACGTATGCGAGACAGCGCTCCGTTATTCATTGGCAGACACGATTGGACCGGCTTCTCCGCAGCACAGTCAGACGTTGAAGATCGAATACGAACAGTTACGGAGTTGGAGATAACGGAATCTGTTAACGAACGAGCCCGTAGTTCGCTGTTAGAGGTAAAAGTCAGCGCAGATGGTTTTCTACGATACATGGTCCGAGCGATTGTCGGCACCTTAATGGCCATAGGGCGCGAGGAAATAGACCGTGATGCTATCCGTGAAGCTTTTGAGAACGGAATTCGTCCCGCCTTTGCAGCGACCGCACCTGCATGCGGCTTAACATTGCTTTCGGTGCGGTACGAGTAATCGATCGACTTCAGAGCAGCATTTATCAGCACCTACAGAAATAGGCCAGTTGGAAAGAGAAGCATTAGAAGCACCTCACAAGAATAGGACAGTTGGGAAGGGGGCAAGCGGAAGATAAGACACTTCACGCTACGAGCACTGAGCCCGCCCCCGCTGATCCATATCAAGACAAGTTAGAGTTGCATGAGATCCAAGCTAAAAACCTGCTCCAATTTTGAGCAGATGCATCAGCTTTGAACTGAACCAGCGGGGGCGCGCTCGGTACCTTTAGCGTGACGCGTCTTATTTCCCGCTTGCCCCCTTCCCAACTGTCCTATTTCTGTGAGGTGCTGGTAATGCTTGCCCATTCCCAACCTGTCCTACTTATGGAGCTGCTAATCTATTAGCGAAGTTTTCTGGATTGACAGTCTTTCCAGTAGCGACAAGAATGGCTACGTTTCATTACCACCCTCCACTCTCGTAAAGGGACTATGCTCTCTGACTTCGCTGGCGTAGTAAAAAAGGGAACGCGAGAAGGAACTTTGCTCGCCGCTGTTGCCTGGGATCGACTGCCCCGGCATGTGGCAATCATCATGGACGGCAACGGACGTTGGGCCGCCCAACGTGGCCAACCGCGGATTGCCGGTCATAAGGCTGGAGTGGAAGCGGTTCGCGCCGCAGTTGATACTGGAGCCAGACTCGGTCTAGGAGCCTTGACGTTATATGCGTTCTCGACGGAGAACTGGAAGCGACCACGTTATGAAGTCGATGCGCTAATGCGTATGTTGCGTCGCTATCTCAGGCTGGAACTAGACGAGATCGATCGTCAAGACATCAAGTTTCAGACCATCGGACGCACCGGCGCATTAGCCGAGAACGTACGCAAGGAAATTGCTCGAGCAACTGAGCGGACAGCAAAGAACAAAGGCATGGTGTTAACTGTGGCACTCAACTACGGTGGACGCGCTGAAATCGTAGATGCTTGTCGCGCCGCGGTTCGGAGATTGCTCGACGAAGGCAGCCGGCCTGATGAGATTACTGAGGAACGCATCGCGAACGAGCTGTACACGCGAAACCTGCCGGAACTTGATCTGTTGGTTCGCACGAGCGGTGAGTTGAGGATTTCGAATTTTCTTTTATGGCAAAGTGCGTATAGCGAAATCTATGTGACGGACACTCTGTGGCCTGATTTTCGTCGATTGCATTTGCTTGAAGCGGTGATTGACTATCAGCGCCGAGATAGGCGGTTTGGTGGACTGAAGCTAGTTGTCGCAGGTAAATGAATTGCGATGTCCGATATGCTTTAGCTTGTCGTTTACTTGACTCATTTCGCTACGTTTTTTACTGCGTCACATCGACAAGCTAAAGCATATCGGACACTGAAACTCATTGGATAAAACCAAAACCCAAAAACCGTCCACTAAGGACTCCGGATTTGCGCGCGTTCTCACAGCAATTGTTGTTCTTCCTTTCCTGATTGCATCAATTCTGGTTTCCTGGCTGAAGTGGCTGTTTGTCGGGCTTGCCGGCGCAGCTCTTGTCCTTGGTCTCTTCGAATTTTATGTTCTCGCAAAACGTAGAGACTTGAAACCGGATACGGGTGCGGGCTTTCTCGGCGCCATCGCCATCTTTGTCATTTCTCTTTTTTTTAGCGACCTGGCTTTAAACTTACTGCTGATTCAGATCGTGTTGATTGTCCTTACGGCCGGCACCCTTGTGAGTACGACACTGCGCGGCGCTCCTTTCGACAAAATGATCGCCTCAACCGGGGCGACCATTCTTGGCGTGCTTTACGTTGCACTGCTGGGCAGTCATCTTGTGTCCATTCGTATTGGCTTTAGTCAAATGTTGTCAGCACACCTACTCTCGTTCTTTTTTTTAGTCTTAATGGGAGGTGATACCGGGGCTTACTACATTGGTCGCGCGTTCGGAAAACATAAACTCGCGCCGTCGATCAGTCCGGGTAAAACGTGGGAAGGCGTGATCGGTGGAATTGTTGCTGCCGTAGCAATGGCAACTCTCGCGCATTTCTGGTTCTTTCGCGAACTACCGCTAAAGTGGGCCCTGCCACTTGGGGCAGTGATGACCATCGTCGGACTACTTGGCGATCTTTCTGAAAGCGCACTCAAGCGCGGCGCTGGCGCAAAAGACGCAGCTAATATATTGCCAGGACATGGCGGCATACTTGATCGACTCGATAGCTTGCTCTTCAACGCGCCACTCATCTACTATTTTGCTCGCCTTTACTTCAGCAGTTGACGGCTAAACAATTGAGCCGATGACCACGAAGAAAATCCTCTTGATCGTTGCTGGAGTGGTCATCGTGATCGGGTTATTGATAGTTACTTTTGTTGGAGGAATCGTCGGTTTTGCTCTGTATCAGGTTGGTAACAGCGCGGCGGCAGAAAAGGCAAAAGATTTTCTTCGAAACAGCGAGAGGCTTACCAAGGACATCGGCGCCGTCGAAGATTTTGGAAACATCGTTACCGGAAGCGTCAATGTTCAGAATGGTAGCGGTGAAGCAACCTTGAATCTCAAGGTTATTGGTGAGCGAGAAACGGTTAACGCTTCTGTCCACCTCGTATTTGTAAACGGAAACACCTGGCGCGTAAGTTCAGCCTCATACATAAACGCTTCTGGCCAAACCATTGAGCTTCTCGATCCCTACGATTCCAGGACCAGCGTTCCCCTCGTGATTGCTTAACATTTCTTCTATGCACAGCACAGGCGTTGCAATACTTGGCTCAACCGGTTCCATTGGGTGCAACACTCTCCGCGTAGTCGAGTCGTTGACAACAGCGCGCATGCGCGTCGTGGCGTTGGGGGCTGGAAGCAATGTTGAAAGACTTGCAAATCAAATAGCGGCGCACATGCCTGAAGTAGTCTCTGTCGACACCGAAGTCGCCGCGCACGATCTCCGCGCACGACTCTTTGAAAGAAATGTTGATCTACCACGCATCGTCATCGGAGAAGCCGGGCTCGTTGAGGTTGCGACTCATCCGCAGGCCGATTGTGTTGTGTCTGCAACAGTGGGCGCCGTCGGCTTCGTGCCAACTCTGCGAGCGCTCGAGGCTGGAAAACGAGTTGCACTGGCAAATAAGGAAACGCTGGTAATGGCGGGCGAGTTAATGACGAAAGCTGCCAGACGCAGCGGCGCCGAATTATTGCCGGTTGATTCCGAGCACAATGCTCTGCATCAATGTTTGCGAGGCGAACGACGTGAAGAAGTGCGACGAATTGTGTTGACGGCCTCAGGCGGACCGTTCCGCACAAAGAATAAGGCGGAAATGAAGCAGGCAAGCGTCTCGGAAGCGATGCGTCACCCAACCTGGAACATGGGCGCTAAAATTACGATCGACTCGGCGACGTTGATGAACAAAGGGTTGGAAGTTATCGAAGCCCACTGGTTGTTTGGTTTCGGACCAGATGACATAGCCATCCTTGTTCACCCCGAATCAGTAGTGCACTCGATGATCGAAATGATTGACGGATCGGTGATAGCGCAAATGGGAGTCACCGATATGCGTCACGCCATCCAGTACGCCTTAACATATCCCGAAAGGCATGCGTGCGCATTGCCACCGTTGGATCTGACTTCCATTTCAGGACTTCATTTTGAGGCGCCAGATCTCGATCGTTTTCCGTGTATTGCGCTCGCATACCAGGCACTCAATGCCGGGGGTACTCTTCCTGCCGCGATGAATGCAGCTAATGAACAGGCTGTGGCTGCTTTTCTGGATGAGCGAATCTCCTTGATCGAAATCCCTCACGTCATTGAAGCCGTAATGAATGGTCACTCAAATCGCCCTGCGACCAACATTGAAACAATTCTCGAAGCTGATCGCGAGGCGCGATTGGTAGCGACCGAAGAAATTGAAAAACTCACTAAGACGCCTGTTTAGTGTTCGGCCTTTCGAAGTCCATCGCAACTCGTTCAATACTTGGATGTTGAATAAAACCATGACGGATGAACTGTTTGACGATAATTTGGTCGACAAGTACACTCCCATGTGCAACCCAACTCGTAGTTGACGACTCTAAATGGGCTATTTTGTTGAGCGAACGCTGAGAAAAGGTTTCGAATGAACTATTTAATTGTTCCGCTGGCTTTTATATTCATCCTAGGTTCCGCAGTTGTCCTTCACGAATTCGGTCATTTCATTGTTGCTAAGCTTCTCAAGATTCGCGTTGAAACATTCTCGGTTGGATTTGGTCCGCGTCTATTTGGAATGAAGCGCGGCAACACTGACTATCGTGTTTCGGCTATCCCGCTGGGCGGTTATGTGAAGCTGGGCGGCGATGAGTCAAACGCACCTCTCGAAGGCGCAGGCTCACTGGATATTCCTCCGAAGGAAATGTTTAATCTGCGTCCGCGATGGCAACGAATCCTGGTCGCACTCGCCGGTCCGATCATGAACGTTCTTACTGCGTTAGCGATCCCTTTCGCAGGAGCGTTGATTTACGGCGTTCCAGCGACGCCCTCTCCGGTCGTTTACTACGTGCAGCAGGGTGGCGCCGCCGAGGTAGCCGGCCTCAAGCCCGGTGATCGAATCATCTCGTTCAACGGTACAAAAAACCCGAGCTGGGACATTATCAGTGGAGATGCTTTGCTGTCGCCGGGCAAGGAACTTCCAGTTGTTGTTGATCGAGGCGGGTCTCAAGTTCCGTTAACTATTAAACCCACAACGCGAACGGAAAATGGTGAGACCGCAGGGTTCCTGGATTTCATTCCCGATTACGGTGGCTTGCCTGTTGTCATAGGTGACGTAGGACCCGACACGCCTGCCGCTGAGGCAGGCCTGAAAGAGGGCGACCGGATCGTTTCGATTGGCGGCGAAGAGGTCAAAAGCGCTGCACAGGTGACGGAGCATATTCGCAGTCACCAACGCCAACCGATTGCAATTACGGTTGAACGTGACGGGAAGATGACGCAGATCACAACGACCGAGCGTCGTTTGCCCAACGGCAAGTTGGGAATAGGTGTCGGCGAGCAATACCCGCTTCACACGGCGGGACTTGGTTCCGCGGCTAACTACGCATATCAATCCAACCTCCAAATCCTTAGGTTGACAGGCAAAGCACTTGGGCAGGTTTTCACCGGGCAGCGGTCCGTGCGAAATACCCTTTCTGGACCAATTGGAATCTATCAGGCAGCTCAAAAATCAGTTGAACGCCTTGGGTGGGACGGGGTTTTTGGCATGCTCGGATTCCTAAGCTTAAACCTGGGGATCTTTAACTTGTTGCCAATTCCCGTTTTAGACGGCGGCGCAATCTTCCTCTTGCTGGTAGAAGGACTGCTCGCACTTGTTGGCTTATCAATATCTGCGACGGTGCGCGATCGAATACAGCAAGTTGGCTTCGTTATGGTGCTGCTGCTGATGGTTTTTGTAATTACGAACGATGTGCTGAAGACTTTTGGAGGAGATCGAGAACCAGAGAAGCCTCCGGCTGCATCGCAGGCGAAATAAAATTATGTTCATTTGTGCAACGTCCAAACTCCAAAGTCCGTTTATATAATAGACTTGGATTTGGACGTTGGCCTTTGGACAAGATGAAAATGCGCAAATCGAAGCCAGTTCAAGTTAAGCACCTTCAAATCGGAGGTGGCGCGCCAGTTGTGATTCAGTCGATGACAAAGACTGACACCGCCGACGTTAGTGCGACGGTGGCCCAGATCGAGGAAATGGTACGTGCAGGCTGTGAGGTTGTGAGGCTCGCCGTCCCGGATAACGATGCAGCCGTTGCTCTCAAAGAGATCCGAAAAAGAGTTCCCGACGTTCCACTCGTTGCCGATATCCACTTTCACTACAAACTGGCGTTGATGGCTCTGGAAGCGGGCATTGATAAGCTGCGTTTGAATCCTGGCAACATCGGAGCACACGAACGGATTCGCCAGGTGGTGCGGGCGGCACAAGCACAGAAAGTCCCAATTCGAATTGGCGTCAACGGAGGGTCCCTTGAGAAGGACCTCCTCAAGAAATATGGAACAGCCACTGCTGAAGCAATGGTGGAATCGGCGCTAAGGCACGTTCAAATTCTGGAAGATCTCGACTTCACCGATATCATCATTTCATTGAAAGCTTCCGATGTACATCGGACCGTTGCAGCTTATCGCCTGTTGGCCCAGAAAGTAGATTACCCGTTTCACCTCGGTGTAACGGAAGCGGGAACATCATTCAGTGGCACAGTCAAATCGTCGATAGGTCTCGGCATTCTCCTGCATGAAGGAATCGGCGACACCATCAGAGTTTCATTGGCTGCTGAACCGCAGGATGAAGTTCGAGTTGCCTGGGAAATCGTAAAATCTCTGGGATTGCGAACGCGCGGCGTGACGGTAGTTGCGTGTCCAACTTGTGGACGGCTCGACGTCGATGACTTTGTCGGGATCGTTACAGAAATCGAACGTCGTCTGGCCCACATTGAAGAGCCTTTGCACCTTTCGATTATGGGCTGTGCAGTGAATGGTCCTGGTGAGGCCCACGACTCTCAACTCGGCATCACATTCGGACGCGGAGTTGGAATGATATTTAAGGACGGGGTGCCGATGCGAAAAGTCGCAGGCGAAAACATCGTCGAGGCGTTTGTAATGGAGACGGAGAAACTCCTTGCCGAGGGTGCCTCTGCAAAACCCACCTCAGAACAGCCAGAACTAATCACCATCACCAAATAGCTCTTTCACTGGGACCGCAGGCGTCTCGCCTGCCCCGTTGCGGTAAAAGCCCGACAAGATAAAACAATCATGGTCGCGTAACGTTGGCAGGCGAGACGCCTGCGGTCCCAGTGAAAGATTAGCGAATCTTGGGACGCTTCATGGCTGCCACATCGCCGGCCATTGTGAGAAGAAGTGCATCTGTCGCGACTTTTCGATTGATATTGACGATTAGTTGTTCGCGCATGTCTTCAATCTGCAGGATCCAATCGGCAGCGCGACTCGAATCGAGTTGGTTACTTATCTTCTTCAATTCCGATGACAAATCCCCATTGACTAATCGATCCGACTCCACGCCGAGTGCCAACATCCACGCGTCACGGATGAGTGTTTCAAGTACGTTGAGTCGCTCTTCAAACTCATCCTTGTACTGTGCTTCGTTCAGGACCTCGGAGGACCGCAGGAGTTGAGCTCGATTGCCGCTGATCACCAGGTCATTTAGGACGTTGAGCATTGCTTTACGCTGAGACGTAAATGTCTCGACGTCGCCTGATAAAGCTCGTCCGATACTGCCCCCGGCAGCTTGCGCTCTTAGACGCGCCGTATCGCCATCAACGTGCTGGTTTTTGGTCAGGTGAGTTTCGATTTCAGAGGGCGTTAATGGGGAAAAACGAATCATCTGGCAGCGCGAGAGGATGGTCGGAAGGAGCATCGCAGGCCGTGCCGTTATCAAAATTAGATGGGCTGTCCGTGGCGGTTCTTCAAGGACCTTCAACAGTGCGTTAGCGGATGCGTCGTTGAGTTTTTCGGCCTCGTCGATCAAAAAGAATCGTGACTTACCTTCGAACGGCCGGAAGTTTGCCTCTCTTTCAATTTGTCGCATCTGCTCCACCTGCAACACACGCTTAGGCGCAACCACAATGCCGACGTCAGGATGGTCGGTCCATATTATTTGTTTCCATTCTTCGGCATCCTCTCGCTCTGGGTAATTTATCCTTGTAATGCGGATACAAGACGGGCATCTATCGCAGGCTTCGAAATTCTGGGGTGAACGACAGTTCAACGCCCTGGCCACTTCCAGCGCAAACTGTTTCTTGCCGACACCTTCTTCGCCAGTAAAAAGTAGCGCGCCGGGTAGGCGACCGGAGCGCAGCATGCGCTTTAGAACTTCCTTTACTCTTGTATTGCCTGTCAGTTCATCGAACATAGCTCTTTTTATTGTGCCTTATGTCGCGGTTTGCGTGTGCGGATTCTCAATTAGTCGTTATTCGGAATCCTGGCTCCAGTCGACAAGTGACCTCTTCTTTGCAAGAAGGGAAAGATGATTTTTTTGACGTGTTCGTGCGTACGGTCAACTGGCCCGGTTGTGTCAATTAACTTTACTCGCTCCGGTTCGGCGCTCGCGATCCGCAAATAAGCTTCGCGAACTCGCGCATGAAAGTCAGCGTTTTCGATATCCAGCCGGTCACGCGTGTTTTTGCCTGCCGAGTTCTTGCCGCTCACACGACGAGTTGTGCGTTTAGCTGACTCCTCGATCGAAACATCAAAAAGCAAAGTAAGATCAGGTTTAAGTCCTTCGGTGGCAAGTTGAACAATTTCAGAAATCAGCTCAGGACGAAAGCCTCGTCCTGCACCTTGATAAGCAACGGTGGCGTCGGCGTACCGATCCGATATTACTATGCCCCCTGCAGCGAGTGCCGGGCGCAGAACTCGCCGCACGTGTTGGGCGCGATCTGCGGCAAAAACCAGCAGCTCCGTAAGCGGATCAACTTCTTCTTTGGCATCCAGCAAGGCAGCCCGGAGTCGAAGGCCCAAAGTCGTTCCGCCCGGTTCGCGAGTGAAAAGTGCGTCGCAACCGTTGGCGCGTAAAGAATTGCCGAGGAGGCGCAGTTGAGTAGACTTACCGCTTCCGTCTATACCTTCGAAGGTAATGAAAGTTCCAGGCACAGTTCCTCTGCGTTTGTGAAATTGCTCGCGCGAGTTTAAACCGAATGTCACGCTTCAGGCGAGTTTGCTTCGTCGGCGCGCACGTCACGTGGGGTTTCATTCGCAGCTTGCGAGTGGAGCTCGCCAGTGTTGCGTCTTGATTGGGAAATGGTCGAGATGGCGTGTTTGAAGATTAATTGTTCCTGAGATCCTGTTTCAAGAAGGAGCGAGAACTTATCAAAGCTTCGAATGCGGCCTGTAAGCTTGGCACCATTCAAGAGGTAAACGACCACTGAGGTTTTTTCCCGCCGGACAGTATTGAGAAAGGCGTCCTGAATGTTCTGCGGTGCCTGTTTGCCGTCTGACATGTTGAAAACCCAGGAATGAATTGTTAAAGGGCGGTTGCAATCAGATTACAACACGGATCAAGGGCTGACAAGGGATAGCCGGAGATGTGATAGAAACATGATTATTTGGACCGTGGGCTTACTTCGAGAACTTTCAGCACTGATCTCAAAATGCGGTTTTCCTCACCAAAACCGTCAAACCACTCGACGTCGGCTTCATGGCGAAACCATGTCAATTGACGCTTAGCATAGTGACGTACATCCAACTTGGTCTGTTCAATAGCGCTGGCCAGGTCACGTTGGCCCTGAAGATATTCAACGACGCGACGGTATCCATGTGCGCCGAACGCGTTCGATTCTGCCTGAAAACCTCTTTCCAAAAGGCGCTTAACCTCGGCTACTAGCCCGGCTCTAAAATGGGCTTCCGTACGCTCATTAATGCGATTGTATAGTTCTGCGCGCGGTGGATTGAGGGCAAGGATGCGCAGGCGGCGGGAACTATTGTGTGGTTCAGGTCGCTGATCTTTTTGGTCCAGGATCGAACGTCCAGTTTGGAGGTAGACTTCAATGGCACGTTGAACACGAGGCCAGTCGCGTGGGTAAAAGTGATTGACAGCCTGCGGGTCGATCCGGACCAGAAGACGAAAGAGGTGTTCAGCGCCATGCATTTCACGAATCCGGTTGAGTCGCCGACGCAGTGTTTCGTCCGTTTGGGGACTCAAAAAAAAAGGCCGTCGCAGAGCACGCAAGTAAAACCCGGTACCGCCGACCAGCAAGGGAATACGTCCACGGCCTTCGATTTCTTCGATCTTGTTCACTGCTTCACGTGCCCATTCTCCTGCTGTGTAGTTAATTTTGGGAGATACAAAATCGATCAAGTGATGTGGAACACCTTTGCGCTCCTCGAGTGGAACCTTTGCGGTTGCAATTTGGATCTCCTTGTAGACTTGCACGGAGTCGCAGTTGATGACTTCGCCGTTGAGTTGGAGTGCGACTTCAATTCCGAGTGAGCTTTTGCCAGACGCGGTGGGTCCCACAATTGCGACTACTGGAGTTTGAGTGACATTCTCGCTCACGCTCGAGAGGATAGCATGCGGAGAAGAATGACTGCCCAGATGAGTGCGAGGAGTAAGAGTCCCCCGATGATTTGGTTACGTGAGAATCGCATCTCAACTCTTATCGTCGTAAGGAACGATCCGCGCGCTTGCTCGGAAAAGAGTTTGGTGTCGCAATTGGCAGGTGTTCTCCTCGTGGACAATCCGAAGCTCAACGGCGCCAAATTTTCGGTGGCCCCATCAAGGAGGACAATCCTCGCAGGGGCGATGGGATACTC
>JBKOYD010000006.1:0-22605 GCA_046725195.1 Acidobacteriota bacterium
GTGTTCGATTAAGAATCTAATCAGTCATCGCGGCAGAGCCCTGGAAAAGACACGCAATTTCTTACGTTATCTTGCTAAGCCTGCTTGACCAGGCTAAGTTCGGCTCTTAGAATGCACAGCCTGCAAGTCGGCCGTTTTTGAAAACTTTTCTTTCGGGGCGTAGCACAGCCTGGTAGTGCGCTCGGTTTGGGACCGAGAGGTCGGAGGTTCGAATCCTCTCGCCCCGACCATCTTGGGAATCCAATCTCAACCTAAATCGTTTGTGAGCAACCAGATAACCTTTGACTCCGGCAGTTCCTGGTGCGCGCCGAGAACAATCAGCATTACGTAGAGAGATAGGTAGTTCTGGACTGGGGCTTTAGGATGGTCAACAGCGGTAAACCAAGGCTGCTTTTAAGCTCTAATGCCCAAAAAACCCTGATGAAATGCGGGTTTGTTGAAGACTTTGCCGCTTGAGTGTGATATATGAGTGTCCGTTTTGCTTTTCAATTCTAGTTCTCGTTGGAGGTGTTACACCAGACTATGGCGACCAAAGCCGCGACAGGCAAGAAGCGCATGACTCAATCGGAAGTAATCAACCACTTCGCCGAATCCACAGGAATGAAGAGAGCTCAGGTTAAGGAGTTCTTCGAAGAAATTGCCACTCTCGCTGCGCGCGAAGTGAAATCAAACGGTGAATTCGTTCTTCCCGGATTTGGAAAGCTCGTTAAGTCGGAGCGAAAGGCCCGAGAAGGTCGCAACCCCGCGACCGGTGAAACCATTCAGATTCCTGCCAAGACCACATTGAAGTTTCGAGTCGGTAAGGCCATGAAAGATACCGTGCTACCAAAAAAGTGAACGCCCGGCACTATTATTTTTCAGCAAACGGCGCCGCCCCTTTCTCCGTGAGTGGAACTTGGGCGGCGCCTTTGTCCTTACGTTCCACTCCCGACAACGTCCTGCGTCCCATTTTCCTCACGTACCGTAAGTAACCCCTGCCAAACAACTTCGGCGATCGCACAGGAATCCGCTCCGTCGAAGAGTCTGCCTCCTAAAAGAATTCTATGGACGTGTCGCGCCTCGTCCAGTATAATCCCGCGTTTCGCTGAACACCCCTGCGGCAGTGAGTACGTGCCAACCTTTGTTTTCTGGGGTTTTATGCCCCGAACGCAAAGTTTTGCCTGGGTCGTAGGCTGCATCTAAGAGGGCGATCGAAGCATCAAAAGCATATACATAGGGAACATTAAATTCTAATTCGGAGGAGTAGACGCAATCGTGACATTTGATACACATCTGCCGCTTAATGAGCGGCTTCTCAGGATCGATCATATTCAGGCCCGACGTTATTCGAAACTCAACGGTGTCGCCCTGGAGATAGCGACTGAGGGCATCGTTAGACATTTGAAAGCGTGCGACCGGATGGACGTGAATCCAGAAACGTCAGCAGTGCGAGAGATTATTGACGATGCGCTTAACGGCCGTCGGGTGTTTGCAGAAACAACCGAACATCCGCGCGCTGCATAACGACGGGATCAAGTTTACTTAAGAGAGGTCGCCCCCGGGCGATCTCTTTTTTGTTTCAACTTACGATTCGACCGGTTTACTAAAACCGACATCGACGTGCTAACATCCGGCCGCCATCAAAATTGATGCCCCTGTAGCTCAGCGGATAGAGCATCTGCCTTGTTGGAGCCTTAATGGGGAAGATGAAATTGCGAACCCATTAAGTGGACGACCCTATATGCGGGAACGCCCTGAGAGCCTCTGGTACTTAGATCGGGAAGGTCCAAGTAAAAACCCTTGAGGATTGGGTAATCCGCAGGAAACCTGTCGCGAGGTTGCGATTTGGACTCCTCAGAGACTATACGGGTCGGGACTGTGATGTCCAAGATATAGTCCAGCCAGCAACCCCAATTTGACGGGCGGTCAGGGAAACCTGATGCTGGAAGCTAAGCAGAGGGCCGCAGGTTCGAGTCCTGCCGGGGGCACTCAGGTATAGAGACATATGGCGGCTATAGTTCAGTAGGTTAGAACGCTTGATTGTGGATCAAGAGGTCGTCGGTTCGAGCCCGACTAGCCGCCCCAAAAGAATTCCAGGCAGTCGTTGAGCGACTGCCTTTTAGTTTCTTGTCGATGGTGTTGGAGCGATCGTAAAGGTCTGGCTTCTATTATTAGAAAGAGTCCCTCACCAATGCTCAACTACATCTTCGAAGAGTTTCGACATTGCTAAGTATCGCTGGCCCAATCTGACAGTGAGTTGAAACGGGAATCGTCAACTTGAATAAGAAAGACTTTGCAATAGCGTCGACAGCGCGGACAAATCAATGAGGAGTAAAAATTGTAATGCCCGATGAGCAAAGAGTCGCAAATAATTCCCAAACATACGTAGCCAATGCGGATGACTTTCAGTTTGAGGCGTTGAAGCAGGAGAACGGGCAAGCGACCGTTATTCGATTCCGCCTGGACGACCCGCAGTATCATGCGGGCGACGTGCTGGTAGTACTAAGTGGAACAGAAATACATTTCCATGGAATGATCGGTCAGATCGCCGATGGTTGGGCAGTTGCAAGCGACCACCGCGGTTCATTACTTCCAGCCACGGTTCAATAGTGGAGTGCTATCTTACGTATCCTGACGGGAATGCGACCTTCACACCTGGAGTTGAAGAGCGGACCTCAATACGGTGGAAGCCCTTGTTTAGATGAGTTGACAAGAACGTCAGTGCTGCTTGTTTTTGAAGTGAAATATCCAGCTCACGAATAAAGGGTTCGAAACTGACCGGAGCGCCAGTTCCCTGAAAGAACGCATGGCCACCCGTCTCAGTTGAAAGGCGCAACAGCGAACTCTGCGCATTTCCAGTGAGCAAAGGGTTTCCTTCGGCAGCGAGCGTGGGCGCGTAAAACCCATATATCGCAACACCTCGACGCTGTGACTCATTAACCGCCCTTTGCAAATCTATGCTTTGACTGGGACCCGACGAATCAACCCCGCGTGAAATATCCAAACCATCTGATACAAGGAGTATCGCGCGCCGTCCAAGGGGCTGAGCTTCAAACTTCTTGAGCGCCTCAATCACCTCCACATAAGGATTATATGGCCCAGAGTTGGCGAAACCGATTGGAGGTCGAAGTGCTCTTGAGGCTTTTTCTAAATCTGTAGTGAACCTCTGTTTGACTTGAAGACTGCCCGTTCTCAAATAACCGATCATCACGCGAGAACCTCTGGGCAAGTTGCTAATGAACTCTGCCAGCGGCTTAACCTCATTGCTAACTGAAGGAACAAGATCCTCCTGAATCAAAACGGCGAGCGTTATTGGGGAGTTAGTGCCAACGCCTCTGATGGACAAGATACTTTGCGGCTCGCCATCCTCACTAACAGTCAGATCTATATTCTGTAGTTCAGGCTCCGGTTGTGCCTCTTTTACTGTAATAGTCAATGGAATCGTAACTGGCTTGCCAGGATTGCGTGAGGTATTGGAGCCGTTGATGTTCTGCGACTGTGCAAATCCAGATTCAAATCCCGATTCACTCAGTACAAGGAAACCGGCAACTAGGGTCACGTACAACGTAATAGGGTGCAGTCTTCGGAGGGTATTCATCGGATCTTCTTTCTAGTGTGATGTCGACATTATACAAATATGTCGCTGAAATGGCTTTGGCAAATGGCCTCGCTGGCGGCGCTCAGTGTCATACGCTAAGATCTTTTTAGTACACGGCTGAAGATGGTTGTGATGAGTCAGTCTACAGGTAAACTTTCTCGTAGAGATGAAACCAAAGCGCAGGCGTTAAGGCTCGCACCTTGGCTCGCCTTTTTTGCCGCATCGATACCTGCTCCATTGGTCTTTCTGACCCTTTTTGTAACCGCGGCAGCCACAGAGTCAGCTGCAGTCTTTTTGCTTTTAGCAGGCGTCTCATTGACGCTGGGTTTGGCGCTCGGATTTATCCTTGTAACCATCTTGCTAATTTACCGCAGAAGGTGGCTGTCACAATTACGTAACCGGTTAGCATCCGATGGAATCACGGCTAGTGAGGTTGTCTGGTTTAGATCAGAACTTACCTCGGCCGAGAGAGCATCTCTGGCGGAAATTGAGCAAAGTAACCCCTTACTGGCTGACGCTTACCTGGAAACACTGGCTAGTCGACTGACAGCCTCTCGCATTATTTCCAGATCTCGCTCGGAGATACTGAAAGTGGAACGACGAATAAACCGCGCACGGACATTAGGGACTGGCGACGGCACTTCGCTCCAAGAGGATCTCGAAGCTGACCGCGAGAGACTTGAGCAATTGCGTCAGCATGCTAACGAACACTTACTCAAGGCTAGAACTCGGTTGCAAGTGATAGAGGCGACTGCAAGCAGGAAACTAAGCGAGGTGGAAACCAATTTGATGATGGAGCGTTTGGGCAGCGCCCAGGACCAGCTTCCCCTGGTCCTTGAAATCGAACAGTTGGAACGGCAGTCCCTACGAGACGCAAACTCACAAGGTACAAATAAAGCGATCGAAGCGGGGCTGGACTAACTGTTTGCGAGACTTGTGAGGCGATAAATGCCTGGCCCAAGTCTTTGTGCAAACCCCTCATCGACAAGCGCCCAGTTGCCTAGCCCGGCATCAGGCGAGCTTAACCCGGTGACCCTGGCCAGTTCTCCCCGCATAGTCATTCCAGCTCCTATGAGATAAGCACGCGCAATCTCCTTTAACGCCACTTCCCTTCTCACGCTAGGCTTCATTTGATCCGGAAAACGGGCTTCGGGGACAGACCACACATACGTGAATGTTGGCTGATAAAGGACATCACTTGGAATAACTTTCAATGTTTTCTGGAGTTGAATCAGTGCTTTATCGAACCGCGCCCGCTCTGTGATTCCACTCGCGTAGCGTAGATCTCGCGTCGCCATCTCCCACTCATGTCGCATGATCTTGAGTATTATTTGAGCATCGTTTGACAGGATCTTCTTCTCCATTGCTTGAGGTATTCCCCATAAGGCATTGAAGAAAGGGATGAGACGCGGCGCTACGAAGGTTGAACGTCCGCGCAGGAGCTTGCTGTAGAAACACTTTCCGCGGCGCATCAACTCGTCCTTGATGGTCCAAGCCAGACTACTTTCCGGGTCCTTTTGGACATTCCGCGGCATGTGGGCATCGCGTCGGCCGCAAACCGCTATATATAAAGACGGACCCAGCCGCCGCGAGTCAGTCAGAGCATCGCAAAAACCCACCTCTTCGATGAACCGTTCGGCTGCGTAGACATCCTCGACCCGGTTTTCTGGGTCCCGCCTCCACGCCTGGTCCCTATACGCCTCGACCTCTTCCGGCAACGACATTGGCCGATTCTATCAAAGTGAATGCTCAGCCAATCATTTTGCGCAGATCGGTCAAAGGCCGTAATTCACCAAAGCGACCAAATGTTACTTAAGTTATTGCGTCGCATAGACCTAAGGTCCTTGTCTGCTTTTGGCACACCCCCTGCAAAAAGGAACGTGCCCAGCGCCGTGTGTGGTCGGCATTAGACCTTGAGTACGGAGACTAACGTGAACCCGATGAAGAAGACAAAACGCTCCCTTGCCCTGGCACTACTAACGAGTCTTTCGTTAGGTCCAACGATGTTTGGAAGCAATGTGCTGACTAGAGTTGCGGCCGCCGCTCCGAAGAAATCGCTGGATGGCAAAATCGGCAAACACAATAAGGTCGCATCCGACCTTAGCGGTCTACTCAAGAACAAGACCGGCGAGAGCGTCGTCAAAGTGATCCTTCAGCTCAATGGAAAAATGAGTGGTCCCCTAAATGCCCTATTGAACACGAACGGCGTCAAGATTAAAAAGCAATTCGCTAACTTCAATTCGTTTGCGGTGGAACTGCCTGCCAACGTGGTTGAGGCGCTCTCAAATTTTCCCGAAGTTGCCTTTATTTCCGTCGACAGTGAAGTAAGAACTCTCGGTGGCCATGTTGCCCACACCTCCGGAGCTGACAACGTTCGCTCGATGAGCGCGGATGGCGGCCTTGATGGGAGCGGCGTTGGAATCGCTATAGTCGACTCGGGAATCTACGGCGCGCATACATCATTTACCGACGCGCAGACCGGCCAATCGCGAATCCTTGTCAATCAAGATTTTACTGGTGAAGGCCGAACTGACGATCCGTACGGACACGGTACCCACGTAGCGGCCGCAGCTGCTGGAAGCGGAGTTGTTTCAAAAGGTGAGTACATTGGCATCGCCCCACGAGCCAAAATAATCAATCTGCGAGTCCTGAATTCAATCGGTGTCGGCTCTGTATCAAGCGTGCTCGGTGCGCTCAATTGGTTGATGGACTATGCTGCGATGTACAACGTTCGCGTCGTAAACTTGAGCCTGGGCATGCCCGCAGTCAATTCCTATCAGAATGATCCGCTCTGCATTGCTGTACGAGCACTAGTCGATCGCGGAATCGTAGTTGCCGCCGCCGCCGGAAACAACGGAAAGAATAGTGCCGGCCAAAAAATCTATGGCCAAATTCATTCGCCTGGCAATGAACCGTCTGCAATCACCGTTGGGGCAGTCGACACGCACGGCACGGATACGAGAGAAGACGACACTATTGCTACCTTTAGCTCCCGTGGACCGACGCGGAGTGCCTGGACAGATTCAAACGGGGTCGCTCACTGCGACAATATCATTAAGCCGGAAATATCTGCTCCCGGTAACAAGACTGTGTTTGCACAAGCCCCTGACAACTATCTCCTGGAACAAAATCCCTTGCTGGATGCAGGGGTCAGCGTTCTTGCAAATCGCAAGCAGATGCGACTCAGTGGTACCTCGATGGCCTCTCCACTAGTAGCCGGTGCGGCAGCTCTGTTATTTGAAGCTAATCCCTCTCTTACCCCCAACCTTATTAAAACTTTGCTGATGTATACGGCTCAGCAGCTTCCTAATTACAACATGCTGGAGCAGGGTGCCGGCGAACTCAATATCGACGGAGCAATTCGTCTAGGTAAACTCGTTCGCACGGATCTGAACAGCTCAACACCACCTGGAGCGCCATTACTGACGGGCCCCCCTCCGACGCCCCAAACGAGCATCACTACTTCTACGGGCATTTCGACCTTCTCATGGTCGGAAGGATTGATTCTTGGTCCAACCTATGGAACCGGCACGGCGTTAATCACGCAGTACCACGGGATCTATGGCAATGGCGTGTTGTTGGGCGACGGCGTCCTGTTCGGCGATGGCGTTCTCCTGGGTGACGGTGTTCTGTTAGGCGATAGCGTTCTCCTGGGTGACGGTGTTCTGTTAGGCGATAGCATATTGCTCAGTAACGGCACGACGATGGCTAACGGCGCATATTTCTGTCCAACTGGTGTGTTGCTAGGTGATGGTGTGCTACTTGGTGATGGTGTGCTCCTGGGCGACGGCGTGCTTCTCGGTGACGGCATATTGCTCGGCGATGGCGTGCTTCTAGGTGATGCCATACTACAAGCCTTCAACGCCCTGACGAGTGGCGATGCTACACAGGAAATGGGAATTGTTCCCGATGATGAAACGGACTATCCGGGTTTCTAAGCAGTACTAAATCCACCCAAAGACCCCAACTGCTAACCAAAGGTAGAGACCATGTTGCAACTAAGCACAACAGCCAGAGTAAATGAATTCGTTCTTAGCTTCTCGCCAATCGTGAGCTCGGTGGAAGTCGAGCTGCTGACGAACAATCACGCAGCCGAAGTTCTTGAGTTCTTGTCGCAACGCCCCATACATACGGTCGCAATGATGAGCTTGATAAGCGACAATGGTCTTGTTAGCCCACTTAACCGGGGTAGGTTCTACGGATGTCGCGATAAGAATGGTCAGCTCGAAGGCGTAGCCCTGATAGGCCACGCCACTCTCATGGAGACAGTTTCCGACCGCGCACTCGTCGCTCTCGCTCAGGTGGCAAAGGAATGTCCGTACACCCACATGATCATGGGCGAACAGGAAAGAGTTGCGGACTTCTGGATGCATTACTCAGGGGGCGGGCATGACCGTCGTTTGGCTTGCCGCGAGTTGTTGTTTGAATTGCGATGGCCCGTTGAAGTGTGCCAGCCGATTTCAGAATTAAGGCTCGCAACAGCAGCCGAGTTGGAACTGGTGATGCCCATTCAGGCAGAGATGGCGTTCGAAGAGAGCGGAGTCAATCCGTTGGAAGTGGATCCTGAGGGTTTTCGCAACCGCTGCATGCGTCGCATTCAACAAGGCAGAACCTGGGTGGTAGTCGAGAACGGTTCTCTACTCTTCAAGGCCGATATTATTTCCAGGACGTCGGACGTTATGTATCTCGAGGGCATCTGGACACGACCCGACCGGCGCAATTCTGGAATCGGCGTTCGCTGCATGTCAGAGCTAAGTCAGCGCCTACTTCAAAACGCCCAGTCGATTTGTCTGCTTGTAAACGAGACGAACAAACGCACACAGAGTTTTTACGCAAGGTGTGGCTTTCGCTTCCGCGCAACGTATGAAACGATCTTCCTTCCTCAAAAGGAACTATGTGCTAATTAGTCGAGCCCCGATCTGTCTTGATAAAAGACAAACTGGACCTCACCCTGGCTTACACATTTAACTAAATGTCAGATACGCCTCGCACCATTAGAAATGGACTCTTCGGCCCATTCCTCTGGATAATTGCGGGAACTGGTAGCCTGGCGTTTCTCTATTCTCTTACTCAACTCGACCTCAGCCAATTTAATTCTCGTCTTGCCATTCTGCTCGGAATAGCTTTGCTGTTGACGTCTCAGATAACGGTTCCAATTCCGCGTTTCACTTCTCAGATCTCTGTATCCGATACCTTTGTGTTCCTGGTACTGCTTCTTTACGGAGGATCTGCCGCTGTAATTGTTGGAGCGCTGGAAGCCTTTTTGTCGTCGTTGAAATTCAGTCGTAAACTTGGAACTGTTGCGTTCAACTGGGGCTGCACCGCTGTTTCCTTTCTAATTACGAGCAGCGTAATCAACACTTCCTTCGGCAATATCGTCACCTTAGCAACCAAACCCATATCCGCGACCTTTGTTGCCGCCGTCTGCACTATGGCGCTCACGCACTATGTGGCAAATTCAGGCATCGTTGCTATTGGAGCAGCCCTAAAGACAGGCCAACCAATATGGCAGACTTGGCGCAACAATTATCTTTGGACTTCGATTACCTATTTTGCCGGGGCCTCCGCAGCAGCCGTCATAGCAGGACTCATTCACTTTATCGGATTCTATTCCATCGTAATAACTCTTCCGATCATCGCAATCGTATTTTTTACTTATCGTACGTACCTGAAGAACGTTGAGACTTCCGCCGCTCAGGCAGATCAAGCTGAGAAGCACGTCAAGGAATTGTCCCACTACATCGCTGAGCAAGAACGTATTCGAGAGCAGTTTTCTCAAATGGAAAAACTCTCGGCACTAGGCGAACTAGCGTCGGGAGTAGCCCACGATTTCAACAATACTCTCGCTGGCATTCTCGGGCGAGCGCAGCTTCTGCAGCGCACTCATGACCCTGAGAAGATCAGAAGAGGTCTCGACATCATTATCAAGACGGCCGAAGACGGTGCCAAGACGGTGAAGCGAATACAGGACTTCGCTCGGCAAAGACGCGATCACGATTTTGAACTTGTTTCGGTGGATCAAATCCTGACAGATGCGAGTGAGATCACCAGACCGCGGTGGAAAAACTGTGCGGAAGCCTCAAACATCCATATCACACTCGACCTTCAGATTCGCTCAAAAGCAATGGTCATGGGAGACGACTCCGAGTTGCGAGAGGTCCTGGTAAACATGGTCTTCAATGCCGTCGACGCTATGCCGGAAGGTGGAACGCTCTCTCTTTCAACTCAAACCGTTGGCGAATCAGTCGTCATTACAGTTGCCGACACGGGTGTGGGAATGTATCCCGAGGTCCGTTCACGAATTTTCGATCCGTTCTTTACTACCAAGGGTAAGGCGGGCCTTGGTCTTGGCCTGGCAGTGAGCTTCGGCATAATCCGACGCCACGGCGGCAACATTGAAGTCGATTCACAATACGGTGTTGGAACAAAGTTTCGAATAACACTTCCAGTAGCCAGCATCGCAGAAAACAGTGTCACCGAGACGACCACTCCAACATCGGCACCAACATCCTCCTCAGCACGATTGCAGGAACCGTCGCAGACCAGACTACTCGTGGTGGACGATGAAGACTTCGTGCGAGATCTACTTCGAGAGATTCTCGAAGGTGAAGGCTGCGACATTTACCTCGCAAAGAGCGGCAGCGAGGCGCTGGAACTCTTCAGAGAAATTCCCTTTGACGGCGTATTTACCGACGTCGGCATGCCCGGCATGAGCGGTTGGGAACTCGCCCAGGCAATTCGCCAACAAAGCGAAATGATCCCGATAGCGGTCATTACCGGATGGGGAGAGGCTGTCGGCTCAAACGAACAGAAGGCCGCAGGCGTCGACTGGGTCATAGCCAAACCTTTCACCGCGGACCGAATCGGCGAATTGGTGCGAGATATTTGCCGGCTTCGCGGCAATATGAGACAGACCTCTTTTTCGACAGCAGCCGCCTGAACCGCAGATTCAATCTTCTGTGTCAGTGCTATTGATCTGTCGGTCTGAGGAGCTGCTGTTACCAACTATTCCACGGCGGTATTCAATAGCTCGCCTCACGCTATTCTCAACTACTTCCAGACGAAAAGGTTTCAGCAGGTAATCAAATGCACCAAGCCTGATGAGGCCTTGTGCCTGCTCCTGATCACTTATTCCGGAAATAATTATGACGGGCGTGGTTGGGTACTGTCTCAGGATTCGATTTAGTAGTTCCAGCCCGCTCAAGCCAGGCATCGAAATGTCCGTCAACACCACATCGAAGGACCCTGTCTTCAATCGCGCAAGCGCCTTCTCAGCAGTGTCGGCAGTCTGACAGAAATAATCCTGGGAGAGCAGTTCGCAAAGCGTGTCACGGATCACATCGTCATCATCGACGACCAGGATCTCAGCCATGATGGTCCTCCCACTCTACTCACCAAAGGCGTCTCCCTGGGCGAAAGACGAAACTGAGACGTAACCTTTGAAACTTTTTCCGTTGTGAGGCGGCAAGCCTTTTGAGGTGCTCGAATCATAACACAATCCAGTGTACGCGCTTCAACATCTTATTTGTTGTAATGGTCTAACATGTCAGTCGTATCCTGCGATTGACTGTCCTCACGTTGACTTCTGTTTTAGTACCTTTCTGCAAAGTGTTTCCGCGCTATGCTATTCTTTGTGTGGGAACTGCTGATGTCATCTAAGAGCATCAAAGCAATAGTACGATTTGCCGGAGACGATCTATTTATAGGAACCACTCCATCCGGTCATGCCATTACCCTCGATACCGATAACGAACGTTCCAGCGCACCTTCGCCTGTTGAACTTCTGCTCATTGCTCTGGGATCCTGTACCGCAGTGGATGTAATCAACATCCTTACGAAGAAGCGGCAACGCGTGACGAAGTACACAGTGGAGGTTTCCGGTGAACGACGCGAAGAATATCCGAGAAGCTACAAGTCGATGAAGGTTCATCACGTCCTGACTGGAACTGCGATTTCAGCGACTGCGGCGGCACAAGCAATTGAACTTTCAGAAAGCAAATACTGCAGCGTTGCGGCAACGTTAAGACCAACTGTGGAAATCCAATCCAGCTTCGAAATCATCGAAGATTTAAGACAATAATGAACCGGAGAAGTTAAGTCAGTGTTAAAGCGATTTTCGGCCCTTTTTCTCTGTCTGGTTGTTGCAGTCACCGCAGTTGCACACGAACGATCGCGTGTCGCACACGGTATGCAGTCAGCAGGCGAAACTGCGCTTGCTACGGTACGACGGAGCGATGCTTCGGCTCGAGACACGAAAGGAAATCTCCCCAAGCTCAGCCAGACTGAGCACTTGCGCCGCGCCGCGGTTTACATGAGCAACCGAGCGTTTGCGGAAGCGCGCGCGCACTGGCAAGCGCTCATCGACTATTACCCAGAGGATCCACGAGTCCCTGAGGCGTTGCTGGGCATAGGTCGATCCTACTTCCTCGCAAAGAACTACGAAGAGGGATACGCTGTTTTCAACCAACTGGCGCAGACTTACGGCTCAACTAAGGAGGGGCGTGAAGCGTTGAATTTTAGCGCTGCCTCTCTACTTCGCATGGGAAGATTTGAAGAGTCGGCAGCTCGATACGCGGAATACGTGCAACGTTTCCCCAACGGAGAACGTATCGACACGGCTCACCTAAACGTGATCGATACGCTTCGCGAAGCTAACAAGCCACAAGAGGCTTTAGCCTGGGTCACGCGCACGAGGCAACGATTCGCGGGCACGGCGATAGAGACCAATGCGATCTTCGCATCGTTACGACTTCACATTGCGGAAGGAGATTGGTCCGAAGCCGCATTACTGGCAGATCAGTTGTCGAAGAGAGCTTTCACTAAGGCGGTTCTCGCAACGTCGTCTGAAGTAACGTATCTCAAAGCCTTTAGCTTGGAACAAGCGGGTCGAAAAGATGAAGCGTTCGCGGCTTACATTATGGTTCCCGATGGGATTGAATCCTACTGGGGTTGGCTTGCTACCCAGCGTATGACTCCACTGGCGGGGGCATCTCGAGCTGGAGTAATTGCCGAGCGTGAGAATCGCGTGAACGCTGCGATCGCGGCTGTGTCGGATTCTTACCCGGCTCCTTATCGCCAGACAATAATCGCTGCGGCAAAAGCTCGAAAGCTCGATCCTCGGTTTATTCTCGCTTTGATCAGGCAGGAAAGTGTTTTTAAGCCGTTTGCCAAATCGCCGGCAGGCGCTCGTGGTCTATTGCAACTTACGATGGACGCGGCGCAAAAATATGGACCGGGCGCTGGCTTGAATTCCTTGCGCGAGAACCAACTGTACCAACCAGACACTTCTATCGTCCTCGGCGCTGAGTATCTCGAATACCTTACAAAACTCTTTCCGCAAATGCTCGAGCCTGTCGCCGCCTCATATAATGGCGGCGAGGACAATGTCGCGCGTTGGTTAGATCGGTCCAAACGGAGAGACTCGGGAGTCTTCACTTCGGAAGTCGGATTTGAGGAAACGAAGGCTTACGTTCAGAAGGTAATGTCAAACTACCGCGTCTATCGTCAGCTTTACACCATCGATCTAATCAGACGATAACTCACGGCTCTGGACTAAAGCCCCTCGAGTCTTCGCGCCGCTGCAAAGGATAAGATTCCCGCGACTGGCGAGGAATCACACCTAACCGCAGCAAAGCTGAATAGTATTCATACCTTATTGTGACTTCTGCCGCCGCGCGCGAATCCAGATCCATATCAATCCAGCGGACATCGTTTCGAACTGAACGTCCAATTCCAGTGGCGGCATATTCGTCGTTGGGCATTGGCGAAAGAATGCTGCTCTTGTCGCGATTCGCCTCACCAGCCTGCGACTTAGCCGGCCGATCAGAGGAGCGCTCCTCGCTCTGTCTGTCGTCACGGTAGGGGGGACGCGGCGTAATCGACACTACGCGACGCTGTTCTCTAAAAAACACGGCGGTGATCACACCGAAGTTTCCCGTCTGGCCTAGCTTCGCACCGTAGGAATCTCGTTCGTTCGTAAAATAGAAGCGCCGGGCTCGCTCAGAACTCATTTGCCAGCCACTAATCGTTATTGTTTGGTAGGGTTCGATAACCCATTTGCTCGCGTTCCACGCCGAAGTGTGACGCGCATCAATGGTATTCAGTCCATCGACGGAAAGCGCCACTGCCACACGGTCAGGCGTTAAGTTTCTCAGCCTGAGTTCATACTCGGCGCCGTGCAGAGCCTCCACGTAGGTCCTACCTCTTGCGTAGTACTCAGCCAAAGGCCTTCCGTCTACCAGGACATCGAGCTGAAAACCGGGAAAAGGCAAACGCTTCCCCGGGACTATACGTTCCGTCTGAGAGTCCTGGGCCGTGGCAGTGTTTGCACCCAGAAGCTGAAACGCTGAAACAGCTGTCAGAATTGTCAAAAGAGTGGCGGCACTGGTGATTATTAGGCGATTTGGTCTCATGAAACTCCTCCCTCGGAGAGATGCAACAACTAAAGAACGGCATGTCGCACAGCTTCTTGCGGGCCAAAAGCTCACTATCCACCGTTAGCGTTTTCGGTTGAGTAATATCTGCCGGGAGGCTACAATTGCGCGCCAATTCGGCGATGAATACCGGACATTTCTATCGTAAATCACTAAGTGAGGCCTAAGAGAGCTCATGGAGTATGCCCTAACTGCAACCAAAACTAAGGCTCGCGCCGGATCTTATTACGACCGGATCGCTCGGTTCTATGACCTGACCTTCAAGCTGAATGGTTATGGCCGCTCTCTGGACCAGTACTTCGCTACTCACCCCCTTCCGGTCTCTCGAGGCGCGCGGATTTTAGATGCTGGTTGTGGTACTGGTTTACTCACGCTGGCGTTGTTACGCGCGATTCGATTTCCTGTAGAGATCACGGCACTCGATCTTTCGTCGACTTCCGTGGCGGCCGCTCGCAAGTCTCTGTATTACAGCCCCGGCAGAAAACGCGACGTCACGTTTGCTCAAGGAAACCTCCTGTCTTTACCGTTTGCTGATGACTCACTCGATCTGGTGGTTACATCAGGAGCCCTTGAATATGTACCTCTTGCGGATGGGCTTGCGGAGCTTGCTCGAGTGATTTCTCCAGGAGGGCACCTGCTTCACTTTCCAGTTCACCCTGGTATTGCCGGCGTTTTTCTAGAAATCTTGTTCCGCTTCAAGAGTCACCCACCACGAGAAGTAATAGGTACGACTGAACGACACTTCCGCATCGTCCATCAGTACCGCTTTCCACCGCCTCAAGCAATCGGCTGGAGCAAGACAGCCATTCTCGCGCAGAAGGCGTAATCATTTGTCATATATCATTTGACATTTTTCATTTGTCATTTTTGAAGATGGCCTTGGGCCTTGGGCCTTGGGCCTTCGGTCTTGGGTCTTAGGTCTTCCCTTTCAACTCTAGGGGAGACTCCATCAATGGCCTGCTAAGACCCAAGAGCCAAGACCTAAGGCCAAAAACCAAAGGCCCAAAGGCCCAAGACCATCTCCAAGAATGACAAATGAAAAATTTCAAATGTCATATGGAAAATGATTTGGTTCGACCCGCTCGGGGATTGAACGTGGTCATTCTATTGCGCTATCGGCACTAAACGAATAATCCGATCATCATCACTAGTCGGGGTGCCTCTTCCGTCACGGTTGGAAGTAGAAAAGTACAAGAACCCATCCGGTCCTTCGGCTACATCACGAATGCGACCGTAACCATCAAGGAAATTTTCCTGACCCACAACGCGTCGTCCATCTAGTACAACGCGAATGATCATCTGACCTCGTAAGCAGCCGAAGAAAAAGTTTCCCTTGAAGCGCGAAAATGCTGAACCACGATAGAAGAGACCACTTGCTGGGGCGCACGCCGGTGTGTATTCCAGCAGTGGTGACTCGAGACCGGCCCGTGTGGCAGTGTGATGAATGAGCGGCCAACCGTAATTCTTTCCCTTTTCGACTATGTTGACCTCGTCGCCTCCCTCTGGCCCATCAAATCCGCTTGGTCCGTGTTCTGTTTGGAACATGAGATTAGTTCCCGGCTGCCAGTCCATTCCCTGAGAGTTGCGATGGCCGTAAGACCAGATTTCCGGTCTTGCGTTTTGTTGGCCGACAAAAGGATTGTCCGGCGGAATGGTGCCGTCGTCGTTTAGTCGCAGTGTCTTTCCCGCGATTGAATCCAGCTTCTGAGCCAGCTCGCGGTTAGTTGCGTCTCCCGTGGTGATGTAAAGCTTGCCATCTGGACCAAACCGCAGACGACAGCCCGCATGAAACTGGGCCGCCGGGATGTTCTCGATAATTACTTTTCGATCAACCAGACCGTCGGTTGTTTCCCTAAATCTCACTACTCGAACACGTGTGCCGCCGCTGGAGTAAGCATAGGAAAGATAAAGGAAATGGTTGTCACTAAACTGAGGATGTAAAGCGACGCTCATTAAACCGGTTTCACCGGACGACTCAACCTCGGGAACAACGAAGAGAGGTTTCGGTCTCAACGTGCCGTTCTCAATGACTCGCACACGCCCAATCCGTTCAGTGAAAATCATGCGACCATCAGGCGTCCATACAATCGACCAGGGTACCTGTAAACCACCGACCACTTTTTCGACTTTGAATCTTGTTTGAGTTTGACCGGACGTCCGAACTTCACCTGCTCCCTGACCAGTGGGCGGTTGACTACAGGCAATATTCAACGTTATCAACAATGCAACTAATGAATACGATGTGGATCTCATTTGTGAGCTCACACAGGAATACAATCCAAAGCTTTAATGCTTAGGCTTGTCTCCCTAGTCTGGTTAAAATTTACTTCCCGGGGGGCTTAGTGCTGAATGTATTCATGGAGCAGTTTAAGCTCGTCGCCTTGCTCACCCAGTTCTACGCGCAGCAGATCGCGAATCGAAAGCATTCCTACCCAACGCTCGCCGTCTACAACAGGCAGATGTCGAGTGCCAATCAACTCCATCCGTTCGAGCGCCTGATGAGGAGTTTCGTCACACTGAATCACAGCGCGCAATTCGCTGGTTACTTCGCCGACCTTGACTTCGTGCGGGTCGCGTCGTGCAACCACAATGCGTTTTAGAACGTCACGCTCGGAGAAGACCCCAAGCAACTTACCGGTATCGTCAACTACGCAAACCGCGCCTATGTTTCGTGCAGCCATGAACTCCGCAGCCTCTTGCACGGTGGCAGACGCCTTTGTGGAGTAAGGCTCACGGTTGCGAATCACGTCCCTGATCAGCATCGCATTTGCCTCCTGATTTTCTGGCTGTGGTGCGCGCGTATTATAGAGAAAGGTGGTTGCGGTGTCTCTATCCAAAAAGGGAGGGTTGAGCCGAAGGTCTTCGAAAGGTCGTGTTGGCGGCCGTTTTGTGACTGCGTTCTTTATTGAATCCCAGGCGTTCACAATGAATCTTGAAAAGACGTTCGGTCGCCAGCCAGTATTGCCCCTTACCCCGCATTCGCTCGCCGAAAACGCTCGAATTGAGTTTTCCCTCGCGCGCTTCGCGAATTCTGCTCATAACTCGGTCCGCCTTGGTCGGGAGCTTTTCACGTAACCTCTCTTCGAAATAAGGCGCGACGCTCCCGGGTAAACGCAACATGTTAATAAACGCGTACTGTGCTCCGGCTTCTTTGGCGCGTTTCAAAAGGTTTGGGATGTCGCTGGACAGACCAGGGATAACTGGCGCGATGCCGATACCGACTTTAATGCCCGCGGAAGCGAGAGCTTCCATCGCGTGGAATCTGGCTTCAGGCAAAGGTGCGAACGGTTCCACCGCCCTTGCCGTATCGACGTCAGTGAAAGGGATCGTAAGAAAAACACTCAAACTGGCGTTACGAGAAAGCTCCTGAAGAACGTCGATGTCTCTACGGATCATCGCCGACTTCGTAATGACACCGATAGGGTTGCGAAACTCCGAACAGATCTCCAAACAACGTCGCGTTAATCTGTAATTAGCTTCCAGCGGAACATAAGGATCTGAGGTGAACGAGAAAACAATCTCGTCGCCTTTCCAGGAAGGCTTCATCAACTCTTTTCGCAGCAGTTCCGGCGCTTTCACTTTCACGACAATCTTACGCTCGAAGTCGGTTCCTGCTCCGTATCCCAGGTATTCATGCGTAGGCCGACTGAAGCAGTACGTGCAACCGTGAATACAACCGCGATAACAATTTACTGTGTAGTCAAAACCGACGTCGGGACTATCGTTGTGGGTGATGATATTGCGGGTTTCGGTCTCTTCAAATACTTCGAGCTTTACTTCTGGCGGTTCACCGATCCATTCGACAGAATGTGTTAACCACGGATTAGGAGGATTTTCTACGTACTGCATAACCCTTGAATAATTTCAGTTCGACGAAGCGTTGGAGGTCATGGATTCGATGGCGTTAAAGAACAGAAACACTTGTGACGCTTCTGCGCCGGACGTTTCGTTGAGGCAAACATAGTCGTTGGTGACCTCGACTATACGACCTTGATAGATTCCGCCTGAGATTGTCTTAACGTCTACCACCTCTCCTTTGAAGCGGCGAAAAAGATTTTCTATATGCTGTAGAGGCATTGTCACCCCGTTTCATTTGCAAGCGCGATGGCACTTTCTTTTCGTGAAGTGTTGGACCATGTCACAAAGAAGAAGCGGTACTTATCCGGATCCTCAACAGTGACAAAACGACCACCCCACCCTTCATCCGATGGCGGTTGGATATCTGCTCCCTTTCCCAACAGTTTTTCATAGAGCAAATCGACGTCCTCAACGCCAATGAAGAAGTGAACTCCACGACCTCTTCTAAGCATGGTTTCCAGATGTTGGGCCAACGTCATTTTCAAAGCGCCAGCTCGCAGCGTTGCCGTCGGAGGTTCGGACTTTGTGTTAATAGATTCCACCTCAAGGCCGAGCACTCCCTCGTAGAACGCCAGAGATTCTTCAAGACTGTTAACTTCGAGAAAAAGAAGATCGAGTCCCTTAAGCATCCTTCGATCACCTCAATACGATGCCATCAGCAAATACAGACCGTATCCGCCAGTGATAATCGCAACCCAAAAGGCAAGTTCCTGAAGCACGGTGTGTCTTCTCAACCTATTGGTAGCAGGAAGCGAAGCGTTAACTGCGACCATTGCGCTACGTGCCATCAGAACGCCGAGACCGATAACAAACAGCGCGAGGATTGCCAGGGGCCAAAGAAACCAAAACCATTGAAAGCGAACAAGAAGAAGCAGGAACATGCCGGCGCTCAAGCAGAGCAAGGCACTTAAGCAGTGACCAAAAACTCCAATGTCGCGAGCAGTAGGAGCTGAGGCCGGAACAAAGCTGGGATTCGCAGAAGTTTGTCGTCTCGTGGAGTCGTACGAAGTCCGGGATGCTTGATCTTTAAGCACCCCGTACGCCTCATTCAACGACTTCATTCGTTCCTCGCTACCACCCAGATCCGGATGATTCTTAGTCGCCTGCCGCTTATACTGGCGATCGATCTCGGCTTGAGAAGCATCCTTATCGACGTCCAGAATGCGGTAGTAGTCTTTGTTTTTTTCGGGCTGACTCATCGCGAATTGCCTGATTCTAGAGGGGCGATTTTCGTTTGGCAATCTAAAGTTGAAACGGCCAAAGCCGTCACGTATTGTGCTAACCTGCTCTCCTGAAGCCGGTTCAGTTCAATTGATTGTTGAGTTCTAAAATGGCACATGCCTTTCAGCCCGGCGATGATCTGATATTCCAACTCGAGAGTGGCTACGGATTACTACGCGTCCTCGCGGTTGATGGCGAAGGTCCCTCAACCGTGTGGCATTTACTGGCCTATGACCAATTCTTTCCGGACGTCGAGACGGCTGAGAACGCGTTGGGGAGGCCTGACCCTATGCCGGTTCGAAAACCCCATATGGCACTTACAAACCGAGCGTTCGAAAGGACTCCGGCTGCGAAACTCGGCAATCGTCCCGTGGTTGAAGACGAACTAAGCGAATACCGTAAATGGCTCGACTCTGAAAGGGCCGTGTCTGACCGCTCCGCTCTTCAGATGTTGGGAATTCGATAACCGGAGGTACGTCACTGGTTGATGACAAACCAATCTGCCTATAAAAAATCTACCGGCCAAGTATTCTTACTCTTCCTAACACCACTTCTCCTCGCTCTTCTTTCCTCTCCGTTATCTGCGCTCGCCGTTCGCGTTGAACGTAATGTCGACACGTGGAGACCAACACATTACCTCGTTAACGTTACACTCAACGATCAGTTGACTGAAATTGCCTCGGCGAGCACTCGCATCGAAATCGTGGCGGTGAAGACAACTTCTGTGATCGATCTGGACTTTGGCGATATGAAAATAGATGCCGTAACCCTGAACTCGAGGCCAACGCTGTTCGATCACAGAAACGGAAAGCTCGAAGTTAGGTTGCCGGAATCTGTAAATGCCGGCACGAGATTGTCAATCGTTGTCGATTATCACGGCAAGCCGAAAGACGGATTGATCCTTACGACCGACAAGGATGGCAAGCCGTCAGCAGTTGGAGACAATTGGCCTAATCGAGTACATCATTGGATTCCAAGCCTGGATCATCCTTCGGCTAAGGCAACTGTCACGTTCAACATTACCGCCGCGGCAAGGGACGAAGTTGTTGCCAACGGCAAACTCGAACACGTCGAAACCAGCTCCAACGGAAGCCGGACGTGGACCTTTAGTGAAAGAGTGCCGATTCCTCCCTACTGCATGATAATAGGTGTCGGCCAGTTTGCCCGGCTTGAACCAACGCAACCTGCACTAACGCCGCTCGCTTTCTACGTAGCTCAATCTGATGTTCCGTACGCACAGAAGGGTTTCGCTTCTGCGATGCCCGCATTACAGTTTTTCAATGATACTGTCGCTGCCTATCCTTACGAGAAACTCGCGCTGATCATCGGTGCGACGAAATTTGGCGGCATGGAGAACTCTAGTGCTATCGTGTTTACGAACACGCTGTTTAATCAAACAACTTCCACGAAGATCAGCAAGTCGTTCGGCGTTCCAAGCGGTACTGTCATGCTCGTAGCTCACGAAATTGCACACCAGTGGTTCGGTGATTCAGTTACTGAATCGACGTGGGCCGATCTTTGGTTAAGCGAGGGCTTCGCGACTTACTTTGCAGGTCTATTTATTCAACGATCTGAAGGAGAAGAAGCCTTCCAGGCATATATGAAGCAGGCTGCTGAAACTGCTTTTGCTTATGAAAAGAAGAACCGTACTCCCATTTTTGACCGCGACACCGAAGATCTATTCAAACTTCTCAACGCTAACAACTACGAAAAAGGCGCATGGGTTTTACACATGCTGCGATCTCGGCTAGGCGACGAGACCTTCTTCCGCGGAATCCGAAACTATTACCTGAAACACAAAGACTCCAACGCCACTACGGAAGATTTGCGCGACGCTCTCGAGAAAGCGTCAGGCAAGAACTTGCAAATGTTCTTCATGCGTTGGGTTTATGACAGCGGGCATCCGAAGTACGAATTATCATGGGACTGGAAAAAGAAGCGAGGAGACCTTAGGTTAGCTTTGAAGCAACTTCAGACCGGCAATGCTTTTTTGGATCCGCTCCAGATCAAAATAGTCACTGCAAGCGGCACGCGAGATGTCAGCGTGGTTCCTACGGGAAAGGACACTTCCGAAGTCATTAAGATGAAAGAAAAGGTGATGGGGATTGAGATTGATCCAGGGAACACGCTGCTCAAAGAAGTAAGTTTAAGGAACTAGATGTTAACCTCCTTCAGTCGCCCAGAGTTCCTCTTAATACCCAGCCCGCGATTACAAGCAGCACAACCAGCGCCAGCATTACGATGGCAACCCATTTGTTGCGCTTGCCAGTTTTTACTTGCCAGAAACCATTCAATATCGCGCCAAGGCCGAAGACTATTACCAACACGAAAAAGCCCAGGATGAGTTGAGCTTGTTCCCGCGACCCTGTGAATGAAGTAGCGCGATCGATTTTGCGGGGATGCAGCATGATGGGCGCAACGTTAAAAGTTATGATGCCCATCATGATTACGAGGAAGGCGCCAATCATCAATTGAATCCATCCAAGCCGGCGAATAAATCGCGCCGAGCGAAGCCGTCCGCCACACTTAGGACACTTGGTTCCTTCTACGTCAGTTACGTATCCACATCTCAACGAGTAGCAAGTTTGCATCTCCTTCATCACAACCTCCGGACATTTCCGACCAACTTCGGCCTCTGGTTACGGTGAAAAGTTCGCGCGGCATTGTAGGGGTGGCACTCCGTGGCCAGCCTTTGTCGCGTAAGAAATTCGTCGCCAGGAGACAGGCAGGCTCGCTTATTCACCTGCGGTGCCTGAGATGTACCGAGGGTGGCCACGGAGTGCCACCCCTACAACCGGACATTAGGGTCCGAACCGCTGTCGATATTCAATGGAGGTAATGAAGCCCTTGACCATCTCGGCATTGATGAAGTTCCCGTTAAACTGAACCAACTTGTTCAGCCAGAAATCGAAGCCGGCAAAATTTGAATCCGGCGCGTCATTCGGATTGCGCCGCAGGTAGCCGAAGTACTGCATCAACACAAACGCCTTGTTGAACTCCGCATCTCTCAGAGTCTGATCCTCAGCCACCGAACGCAACACCGAAGCTCGTTTAGCTAGATCTGACGGCGTACCACCTAACACAGTTTCGAGGGTGCTTCTTTCCGCAGAGGAGAGTACGCCGCCGGCGTTTACATCAAGCTGATTCACGAATTGAGCCGCCGTCAGCACATTGGGAAACGCCGACAGAAATTGCGGCCGCTGCACAAACGCCAGCGCGTACGCCTGCTTGTTCGCCTCCAGTTGCGCCTCCCAGCCAGAGGCCCCCACCTGCACGTTCTTCCCAATCTGTTGCGTGTCTCGCAGAAAGTTCGTGAAGTCCACCGGCACTGGTGCACCCGGTAGATTCCCAAAGCTGCTCTTGTACATGCGATAGACCAAAAATCCCGTCTCCTGAAACTCTATCGACAGGAAGCTGGACGCGGACACATTGATCCTTCTGACTTCGATACACTGCGGATTCGTGCCGCAGCTGGTGATTTGATTTGTCCAAAAGCCAAAGCCTGGAGGATCCGGC
>JBKOYD010000087.1:0-49543 GCA_046725195.1 Acidobacteriota bacterium
CCAATTAGGCCGTCGTCCGTTTCAACCTCGACGATAGTCCTAACGAACCGACCCCAGTGGCAGCCGTTTGCGTGCCGCAGCGGAGCCTCCAATGGGACAGTGACAGTGGTGGGTCGTATGTCTACGATTTTCATCTGTTCTTGAACTCAGAAAACCCAATCATTTGTCATATATCATTTGACATTTCTCATTTGTCATTTTGAAAGACGGCCTTGGGCCTTTGGTCATTGGCCAGGAACTTTTGATCCCATCTTCGCGACCTTTCAACAAAGACCCAGGACCTAAGACCCCTCCTTCAAAATGACAAATGAAAAATGTCAAATGATATACGGCAAATGATTTGGTCGCACCAATTGACGCCTCTTACCATGTCAGACTCTTCGCCTTATACTCCTCAAGCGTATGAGCCGGCTGCTCAACGGCAGGTGGCAGAGGCCTTTTGGCGAACGTCTGAAAGTACAGCAGAACTGAGTCACGCCACCAGACCGCGTCGCGCTCCTGGATCGCAAGTTTCTTCGCTACCTCGCCATGTCTTTGTGCGTCGATCACTCCGGCAAGTGCGTCCCATTTCTTTCGCGTCGATCGTACCCAATCGACGCCACGTTGGTAATGCAATCCCAGCTCATTCCACAATGTTTGTCCGGAACGCATTCGATGGTCCCACGGAACGTGATGAAACCATAGCAGAAATTCTTCGGGACACGTGTTCACGTTCGAGAAAAGCCTGCGCACCGGAGCATGATACTGGCTGACTGTGTTGCTGCCAGTCGGCGTGCGGTCGAAGCCAATGCCGCGGTCATCGGCGCGATGGAAATAGACAGGATTCCAATCCTCTCGCGGTTCAGTACTCCACCATGGAGCCGGCCCATAGTGGTGCTTTCCCCACATAATATGGTGCAAACCCAGCGGAGTCATATAGTCGACGAGCGCCTCGTGAGACTCCAGCATAATGCGAGTAATAGTTTCCAAAGGCGCGGGATCGTTCGTCAGTGTCATGCCGATCCACTCGCGGGCGATTGTTCGAGAAGTAAGATCCGGTTTCCATGCAAGACGACCAAAAGCGTACCAGTTTGCCTGAAGGAACTGGTGTCCAGTCCAATTCCGGTCTGATCCAGTATTGGCCACGCCAGCTATGCCCGTCAGGTGCTGACCATACAGACTTCCGTCAATTACTTTCGTCACCAGGGAGCCGCGACCTTTGGCGTAAGTATCTGAATCCAGAAATTCCCGCCACATTTGGGCCAGAAACACCAGATGGTTTGAAAAGCCGAGATACTCCTGAGTAATTTGCAACTCGGGGATGACTTGCGTTCGTGGCATCGCTCCGAACAGCGGATGAAAAGGTTCTCGAGGTTGAAAATCAATAGGACCATTCTTCACTTGTAGCAAGACGTTTTTGGCAAACTTGCCGTCAAACGGATGCAGGTTCTCATACGCAGCCCCAGCTCGATCGTAGCCGGGCTTCATGTCGTAAACGAACGCACGCCACATGACGACTCCACCATGCGGCGCGACAGCAGCAGCCAGCATGTTCGCGCCGTCGGCGTGAGTCCGATTGTAAGTGCGTGGGCCCGGCTGTCCTTCACTATTAGCCTTGACTACAAATCCCCCGAAGTCTGGAATGAGCCGGTAGATTTCATCAGCCTTTTCTTTCCACCAACTCGCTACTCCAAGGTCGAGAGGATCGGCTGTCTTCAATCCACCGAGTTCCATTGGTGCCGAGAAGCGAGCCGAAAGATAGACGTGTAAGCCGTAGGGTCGAAAAACGTCAGCGATTCGAGCGACTTTCTTCAGATACTCGGCGGTCAGGATTTGGGAATTCGCGTTTACATTGTTAAGGACCGAGCCATTAATGCCAATCGAGGCATTCGCGCGTGCATAGTCGCGCAGCCGCGAATCTACTTTGTCGGGCAGGGCAGTCCAGTCCCATAAGGAGTGCCCTGCGTATCCGCGCTCGATGCTCCCGTCGAGGTTGTCCCAATGATCCAGCACACGCAGGCGCAAGCGTGGCTTTTCATTGACATTGAGATTGTCAACGGGTTGAAGTGTTTGCATCAGGCGCAGAAAGTGAAACGTGCCGTAAAGTGCTCCCCTCTCGCCGATCGAAGCGATCGCGATTGCTGAATGTGAGCCGATTTTGACGGAGCGGATGCGAAAACCTTCTGGTCCCAGATCGGCTAGTTGCTGTTCCCAACGAAGGCTGGCGATCACAGGCGAGCTGCTGGGCGTTCCAACAATGAGTACGCCATCGCGATCGATTGTTGTGCCAAGTACTGGTGCGCTACCCAATAAACCCGTTAGCCCATTTGTCAGTTCGGCCCGAACGGTCTGGAGGGTGCCGGAGTTGCCTTCAACAACCAGCGAAGTTATGCGGGGCCGAAGATTATCTATTACTAGGTTCGGCAATAGATCGTAACGCAGCCACAAGCGATATCCGTCGTCGGCTTTCGCGGTCGCGCCTGTGAAGAACCACTGTACAGCGACGGCAAAACAGACGGACAACAATATGCTGTTTCGCTTATGGCCGTGAGGCATTGTGCTCCTTAGATTGGCCTTGCATCATAAGTATGAAAGTTCCATTCTCATTCACACCGGGCTTCAGAGATTGTGTGAAAACTGCTGACAGATGCCCCCGCCTTGCCCGGGGGAGGTTCACGTTTGCTGCTAGAAAAAGCAACGGCCAACTTCATAAGATGCCACCGCCTCGCGCGGTGGAGTCTCACGTTCTCTGCTATCTGCTTCTGAGGGTGACCAATAGCAGCAAACGTGAATCTCCACAGGCAAGCCCGTGGCATCCAGAAAATTTTCTTCTGTTCGTTCCAGTAGCTGCCATGGTGAGACTCCACCGGACAAGCCGGTGGCATCTTTAAGACTTTTCACACAATCTCTTTAGCCCGGTGATTCAGCGCCACTACAGATTAAAGGAACGTTTCAACGGATTCAGGAAGTGTGTGGCCCAGAATTCGGGCCACACACTATAGGGGATTGTTATTAGGAGGAGAAGCGCAATCCGGAGCCTGTTGATCTAATGCCTGGTCCATCGCAGTAACGCCAAATTAGCGGAATCAGATTTGACTCTTAGATGGCAAAAAATCGGATGATTCAACGCTTGCGGCGCGGAACCTGTCCTCGATTTTCGATCAAAAGATCACCTTCGCTCCGAACCAGACCTGCCGTTCCCCGCCGGTTCCCGTCCCGCGCCCGGCGAGATTCAACGTCGACGTGATAACCCCGAAGGTTGCGGTATTGGTGACGTCGGTGCCCGGATTGTTAAGATGAGGCGTGTTGGTCACGCCAAACATCTCCATGCGGAACTGAAACTTCACCGTCTCGGTGATGTTGAAGTTTCGAAAGATGCTGCCATCCAGGTTGAAGAAACCCGGCCCCCGGATGATATTTCGGCCAGTGGTGCCGAAGCGTATTTCATTTCCCGGTACGGCGCGGAAGGACGACGGGTCGAAGTAATGACATGACAGATCGGTTGGAGCGCAACCTGGCTGTCCGGGAAGTGGTCCAACACCGCCGATGATACGCAGCGGTGCAATCTGATCTGGTGTTTGCTGATTTCCAGGAGCGTTCACCTGGGTCCCCCCACCAAAGAGCGTAATCATGCTCCCACTGAAGGTTTGCATCAGCCAGTTCAGTTGCCATCCGCGGACTATGGCGCCCACTATCCCGCTCTGGGCCCAACGTTTTCTTGGTCCGAACGGTAACTCGTATGAACCGTAGACCGAAAGGTTGTGCGTGCGGTCATAGCTGGCGAGCGCTTTGTTTCGATTCTTAACTGATGGGTGCGGCCAAAACAGGAAACCGCCGTTGACGCCAAATGTGCCACTCACCTCCTCGTTGTCAATTGAGTTTATTGACTTGGAGAAGGTGTAAGCGACGCCCATTGAAAAGCCGTCACTCAATCGACGCGTGAGCTTGGATTGCAGCGCGTCATAATAGGAGTTTGTGTCAGGGCACAGGCATCCCACATCTCCCCAATCCTTACCAAACTGAACACGCAACGGGCGTCCGGCATTGCCACCACCCACAGGAGCCGCGTTGATGTTCTCGTTGGTAAGAAAACGTATAGCCCGGTTGCCAACGTAGGCCGCTTCGCCCACAAACCCCCAGGGCAACTCGCGTTGGAACGTCAGGTTATACGAGTGGGTATAGCCGCGATTGAAATCAAATGGAATCGTGGCGCCGCCAATACCGGTATTGTTGGGAAGGGGGACGTTACCCGAACTCAAATCCGGTACGACAGCGGCCGGAATTCCGACGCCGAGACCTGGATAGGGTGCCAGTGTCAGAGGGTGTAGACTCGCCGCCGGGACAAAATCCGAAGCGCCCCGGAGATCAGCGTTTGATACGAGCGGCCAATTGTTTCGGAAGAATCGCCAGTTGTTGCTGTCCGTGCTCATGCCGTAACCAGCGCGGATGACCGTTTTCGATCCCCACCGGTAGGCAAGTCCCACACGTGGAACGATTTGTCCCCATCCAACGTCAACACCGAGGTCAATGGGGGTGCTGCCGTTTCCGCCAATGAGTACATTGCCGGTCGCGGGATTAAAAAGCTTTACGCCGCCGTGATCGGTGGTGGGAAATGGATAGTACTCCCAGCGTGCGCCATAGTTTAGAGTCAGGTTTGGATTCACCTGCCAGCTGTCGCGCGCATAGGCTGACCACGTATGCCAGCGCAGCGCGTTCGGATTGCTGTTCTGAATGACTTTGCCTACGCGATCGGGCACGCCCAGAAGATATTGAGCTAAGGAGTTGGCCTTGTTCGCTGCCGGTCCACCGTTAAGAGCGGTCACGCTTCCGGCAAAATTGAAGGAGCCGCGGGGTGTTCCGAAAGCTCCGCCCTGCGGCTGGAAGTGGTTCAACTGCGCGTTACCGTACTCCATCCCAAACCTGATGCTATGAGCACCCTTGGTCCAACTTGCGTTAACGTTACCTACATATTGGTTGTCACGGAATAGGAATGGGTTACCAGTATCAACATTACCGATGCCATTCCAAGTGCCAGCTGGGAATATGAAGGCCGGCGTGCCCCCGGCTAAAGGGTCATCGCCGTTAGTGCCCGGAATCGCTAACGCCGTAAGGCCGAAATTACCCAGACTAATGTCGGGTTGATGTACTGCGCCAAGTCTTTGCCTCGTGTAGCCAAAGTTCGCGTCAATCACTATGGTTGAAGACACGGTGTAAGAACCTCCGAGACCGGCGCTCTGGATCGTTGAGGGCGCTTCACCTACCTGACCTCCTCCCGTTGCACCGCCCATGGCGTCGCCCAACGTCGGCGGGTCGAACAGCAGGGTTTCCGAACGACTGTATCGACCGAACAGCGTGAGCTTCTCATTTGCCACATAGTTGATCTTGACGTCGCCGGTGGTGCGACCGAGCGACGCGGAGCCTGCGCTGATGTAGTTGTTAGTGGCAGTTACGCCTTGGTTGTTAATGAAGCCACCTTGTCTAATGCGGCTTAGCATTAACCTCGAAGCCGGATCGATTCTATTGGCGGGAATGATATTGCCCGGAAAAGCCAATCGGCCCGTACCGTCAGCGTTCCCTGTATTCGGGTCGAAAACACATCCCGCCACTCGCGTTACATTACAATTTGTTCCCGCAGGTATAACTGATGACAGGTTGGCGTTGCCCGCGGCATCGAAAATCCCTGCGGGATTAATGGCGCTCACTGTACGTGTGGCAAACTGACGTCGCTTCGTATATTCCAGGTCCGTAAAGAAGAACAGCTTGTTCTTACCACTCCAGACGCTCGGTCCGCCTTCGCCAAATCTTGGCAGGTAGATCGGCCCGCCGACCGCTCCGCCAAATTGATTGAGAATGTACTTGGGTTTGCGCTGGCCCACCGGGTTAAATCTGTTGAATGCCTTAAGTGCGTTGTCGGTGTGAAACTCGAAGGCGCTTCCGTGAAAGTCATTCGTGCCTGACTTGGTAACCACGTTGACGGCAGCCCCGTTTGCATTGCCCTGTTCAGCGTCATACGAATTCGTGACGATACTGACCGACTCGATCGATTCCGTCGGGGGTATGTAGGCGGTATTGAAGGGTAACCAGATATAGGCGTTCGACGCTCCATCAATGCGCGTCAGGTTGGCCTGCATTGAGTTTCCATTGACATTGCCGGTCATGGACCGTTGCGGATTACCACCGTCCGAACTCACTCCCTCGGTTACCGCACTGAAGCCTGGAACGACCCTGTAGAGTCCCTGGAAATTTCGACCCGATCCAGCAGTGCTTATTGGAAGGTCAGCGAGTTGGGTGGCTTGCAGTTGAGTATTTACGTCGGCCCGGTCAGTTTGGAGCGGGGCGACCTCCTGTGTAACCACCACCGTCTCCTTGACATCTGCAACCTGTAACTCGGCGTCGAGTCTGCGGATTGCATTCGCATCGACCTTCACATTTTCCTGAATCAGCGTCTTGAAAGACGAGAACGTAAAGGTCACGCTGTAAGTGCCTGGCTGGAGGCTCGATAGCTGGTAGCCGCCGTTTCCGTCAGTGGTTGTTTCCCTGGTTGCACCGGTGCCGACATTACGCGCTTCAATTTTAACGCCCGGCACGTTGGCGCCCTTCTGATCGGTTACGTTTCCCGTCAACGAGCCATAGAGCACCTGGCCGTAAACGACGAACGGCAGGGCCAAAATCAGAAGCATCATCATTAAAAGCCGTCGGCTGATAAAGTGCTGGGCTCTGGATGGAGATGCGGTGTTTGGACGGAACATTGTGTTATCTCCTTTATTTTAGAAAGATAATTTGCCTGGCCCACGCGTAGATGGCGACTACCGGGAAGCCGTCACATTTCCTGCGGTGACCATAATGCTTGACCTAGAATTGCAGTTCGTCGGTTGTCAGCTTGAACGAATAGCTGAACCTTCTATCTATTAAATTCGGGACAACAACAAAATAAAGACGACTATGTCAAGCCACGGATGGGGCGCCAAAATGCTGTTGCAAGACCAGAGCTATCGTCCCCAGGAGTCGTGGATGCGACGTTGGGTCTGTCGGCACAATTCGCGTGTTTGCATGAGTTAACGAACGTTCTGACACGGTTTTCGTGATGATTGGCCCCACCAGATTCCAGAGTCGGGTGATTTCGCCTATAACGAGGAGCCTGTCCGGGGCAAGTCCGGTAATCAACATCGCGATGCCGACCCCTAGATAATGAGCCATCTTTTTGATGGCTTCGACGGCCTTCGCATCTCCCTGGCTGGCAAGCCTCAACACATCATCGAAACTCACCGTTTGAGCTGTCGGTTTTGAACCTGTGTAGTAGCGCACAGCAGCGAGATTGGAGGCATACACTTCCCAACAGCCACGGTTGCCACAACGGCATTCGAGTCCATTCTCAACGACAGTCGTGTGGCCAAACTCCCCGGCAACGCCCGTCGATCCACGAACAAGTTGGTGATTAAGAACCAGTCCAGTTCCTATTCCTTCTGCGACAGTAAGCGCGACCAGATCCTGCGCACCTTCCGAACGACCAAACCAGATTTCAGAGAGTGCGCACGCGTTAGCAGCGTTTTCTAATTCAACCGGCAGACCCGTCGCTTCCTCGAGCGGGGTCTTTAAGTCGAAGGCTCTCCAATCGAGATTCGGAGCAAAAACCAGGCGCTGCGAAGCCAGGTCCACGCGCCCAGGCAAACTGACACCGATGCCCTCGCACGTGAGTTCTGGCCGAATTTTCATCAAATTTTTGAGTCGTGGTACTAGCTCAACGATGAACTGTTCAGGATTTGGAGCCGTCGGCAGTGATTCCTGGGCAACGAAATGGCCGTCGAGATCTGCTAGTGCCAATGTGGTCATTGCTGGACGAATATTGACGCCGATGATGCCGACTCGTTCTTTATTCAGGTGTAGGAAGCGCGGCCTACGTCCTCTTGGTACGTGACCGTTTGCTCCTTCGGTAACCCATCGCTCTTCGATCAATTGTTCGGTAATTACGGAGACTGTGCTGCGTTGAAGACCTGAGTGTCGTGCGAGATCGGCGCGGGAGATTGGCTGATGACTGCGAATCAGATTAAGCACGATACGACGGTTAATATGACGAGCCGTCTCGCTGGTTGCGACCTGAAAATTTGTCAGATCGATCTTCCGCATTGAAACCTGAAGTGGTTTTAAAGCCTAAGCTGCTTCAACCCTGGATGGGAAATACTTACCTTGGCGACTTTGTTCGTGGCGCGAACTAATACCACGGGTCTTAGAGAGAGTCAACAAAAAAATCAAACATAAAAATTATCGCCAATGGGAAAACCAGATACCAGCGGCTTTATGCCGCGTGGAGCCTCAACTTCTACCTAGTCACGCTTTCTTCTGAACATCGTGACACCACCGGCTTTACGCCGCGTGGTGCTTCAACTTTCACCTAGATGCGGTCTAGCCCAAACCTCCCTCACACCACCGGCTTTATGCCGTGTGGTTTTTGAACTTCAACCTCTGGCGCCCTACGAAGGCCGAAATTGAATCTCCACGCGGCATAAAGCTGATGATGTCACGGCGTTTATAAGGAAGTGACTAGGTAAAAGTTGAAATGTCAGGGGCACAAAAGCCGATGGGATCGCTCTTTCAAAGAATGTATCCCTCTGCGACGCCCCCTGTGAAAAGGCCTAACTCTTCCGACTCGAAAATCTATAGATCGTTGTGGAACGGTAGACGACACCTTTTCTCAACGTAGTGGTTGGAAACTTTGGTTTGTTTGGCGAATCCGGGTAATGCTGAGTTTCGAGGCAGAAGCCCGTCCGTTTCGCATATGCTTTCCCGGCCTTGCCCGTCAGCGTCCCATCCAAAAAATTTCCCGTGTAGAACTGAATGCCGGGTTCAGTGGTCCAGACCTCCATTACGCGACCGCTCGTTGGTTCATAAACTGTCGCTGCCTGACGAAGAGTACCCGCGCGACCATTCACTACGAAATTGTGATCGTACCCGCTGCCGAATTTTAATTGCTCGTTCTCCTGATTAATTCGCGCGCCAATTGTATTGGCGGTCAGGAAATCGAAAGGCGTCCCGGCGACACTTCTGAGCTCACCAGTTGGAATCGAGCCGGCATCGGTTGGTGTAAACCGGTTTGCGTTGAGGATGAGTCGATGGTTGAGAATATCTCCATTCCCCTCGCCGGCGAGATTGAAATAAGAGTGATGTGTCAGATTCGTGACGGTATCTTTATCGCTGGACGCCTTGTAGTCGATCTTGAGTTCGTTGTTGTTTGTAATGGTGTAGACCACGTTGACCGTGAGATTTCCCGGATATCCCTCTTCGCCGTCCTTGCTTAAATACGTCAATGACAGCGCCGGACCGTTTTTCGTGCGCATCTCTCTGGCGGTCCAAACGACCTTATCGAACCCTTTGATGCCGCCGTGCAAGTGATTCTCACCATTGTTGACGGCGAGTTTGTACTCGACGCCGTTCAGCGTGAACCGTCCCTTGGCGATGCGATTGCCGTAACGTCCAATAAGTGCACCGAAGTACGGATGAGGTTTGAGATAGCTGTCGAGGTCATTAAACCCCAGCACGACATCGTCGAACTTGCGATTGCGGTCTGGCACTTTAAGAGCAACCACGATTCCGCCGTAGTTCGTGATCTTTGCTTCCATACCGTTGCGATTGGTAAGAGTGTATATGTCGACGCTTTCACCTTCGGCAGTTTTCCCAAAGGTTTCTTTCGTCGGTTTGGCTTGACCGTGGACGAATATCGAAGTCACAAACAGCACCAGGACACACCACAACAGCTTCGAAGGATTAACAGTTACAGTCATAAGCTTCTCCGTCAGTGAAGTTAGATCGAACGTGCATTTTCCGTTGAGGTCTTCTTGGTCAATTTCAAATGATTGAAGGTGCTTGCTCCCGGCGAAGAACCGGAAATGACAAGGGGTTGGTAGCCGGTCGATTCCTCAAAACGCCGTGCGATGTTTTCAATCACGTCGTTTGCTGCGCGACTGCCAAGTACCGCCACTGTGCCTCCGCTTCCGCCTCCCGTAATTCTGGCGCCGTAAAGCTCATCATTGAGAGAGTCCCGCACGAGCGCGACAATTAAATCTGTCTTGTCTGAGCCTAACCCGCAGTTGGAATAACTTTGGTGCGATTCCAGCATCAACTTGCCCAGCTCCTTCGCCTGCTCCGCTCCATTCCATTTTTTCAGAATAGTTGCAAAGGTTTTGACACGCCGATGTTCGTAGATTGGGTGTGAGGTAGCTTGACGGACCGGATACTCAACGTCGGGTCGCACCGATGTCACGTCGTCTGTGATTCCTTCATAACGCTCAAGGAACTCTCCACCCATCAGACGCTCCGGAATCGAAGGCGCATAACTTCGCTCAAACTCTTCAGGTGTTAGGTTGGCAAGATAGCCGTTCCACTTCGAGTCGGCAATTCTGACCTTACCAGTGCCAGGATCTTTGGTTATGGCCAGTCCTGCCATCTCAGAAATAATGCGTAGGCCCATGAAAGCTGCAGTGCGAACTGTACCGTAGTCTGAGCCGCCTACCGAATGACGCACGCCCGAGTCGAGGCCCCAGAGCTTTAGCTCATCGGGCACGGCCACAGTTCCCTTAAGATCGCAGGGCTGGCAAAGCAACTCCAACAACTGGCCCGATTCACCACATGCCGCGGTCATCTGATCCATCACTCCGCAAGGTGCACCTGCGACAAGGTTTTCAACCTTCTGGCAAAGGAGAGCTAATTCTTGTCCACTGATCTCTATGTCGAACGCTGTTACAACTGCCTGCATCGCTGCAACCTCAAGTGCGGCGGATGAACTAACTCCCTTGCCTTCCGGAACGTTCGACCTAATCACTATGTTTGCGCCCTTAATGAATTGGAGCCCTTTCTCACGCATCAACACAAGAAAAGCACCTGCAACGTAGGCCGCCCAATGATCAGTATCATTGACACCGAATCTCAAACACGCACTGGAGTAGTCAATAGGACCTTCGGGCGAAAGAAAGTGTTCGAGGTCCATCTCGAAAAAACGGGGAGTGGTTGAAGTCGAGGTCGGTAAACTCACCAACCGGATCGTTTTCGCGGAGTTCTTTTGGAGCGCAACGTGTGCGGCGTCAGCTATCGGAAGTTGCAAGACAAGAGAGCCGGAGTAATCGGCGATACCACCCATCACATCTAGTCGCCCTGGAGCCCGAGTAATGATGAGTTCATCAGATCCACTGAAAAAATCACGGTACGTATCCGGCAACGAGTCGAGCAACTCAAGGAAGTCTTCGGTGTTGGTAAGACCTCGGGTTGAACCAGCTACGATGTCGTAAGTGCTCATGCTCATGATTGTAGGGGTGGCACTCTGTGGCCACCCCTCGGTTGATTACAGATCCCGATAATGGATAGGCGAATGTGCATCTTCTTCTTTTGGTACTTGCTTCGTAACGACGCGTGGCCACGGAGTGCCACCCCTACAAAAGTCCGCGCCGCTCGAGTGCGGAGCGCAACAGGGGCTGAATCTGTGCCTGGATGTCTGCATTGGCGTAACCGACCCATGTGACTCGTGGTTCAACCGACAGTTCGGCATCAAGCAGTTGCCCGTCGATGTCCGTGACGATCACCCCTGCCTCGCGTGCAATGAGTTCGGTGCACAGGTCGTACGGATGACAACAAATACCCATTGTCGCGCCGCGGCCCGCTAGTATGCTCTCCATTAGTGGACGCAAGTCAGCCGTGAAACGATCGCGTCCGCTCATCAACTCGTAAAGCTGTCCGCCGGAGGAGGCATATTGATCTTCAAAACAGTGGGCCTTGCCATATTGCACTGGTCCGAGCGCGTCTAGCACGATTTCTTCATCAATCTTTGCCAGTTCGTCGCGTGCTCCTGGAAAGAAACGCGCAATTTGAGCGTACCCATGGGCAATAGTTTTCGCGCGCGATGGCTGCAACGTAATTCCCACGGTTTCACCACTGATGCGATTGAATCTTTCAGCGTTGATTCCGCCTCCTTGCGCAGCCCATATGCAGTCAGATAGGTGTTGCTTAACTAGCGGAATCTCAGTCTGGATAGCGAAACGGATATTCCTGAGCGACGTTTGTGGCCCATGATTTAGTGCCACTCCCGTGAGAATCCACGCGCTTCGTTTTTGATACATCAGCCCGCGCGTTCCATCGATCGGATCGACGATGATCCGCCAATGCGCGTCTTGTTCTTTTGTACCCCGAGGAAGCGTCAAACGACCGCCCTGCAGCCCTTCAGCGATCAATATAACTGGTGCAATGTTAGCGATCTCATGTTCGAAGAATTCGACCAATAACTCTTCGCTTATGCGGTCTACCGCATATATCGTATCGCCCTCTTCCTCCTTAGCGATTTCCGACATTGCTTCAATTGCAGAACGTTCGCAGGCTTCCACAACTGTCTTTCGAATAGTCGCATGGAGGCGCTTGAGTGGCTCAAGCAAAGTGTCTGGATCATTCGGCAACGCAGAGTTCATGGATAGTTAGTGTGATTCTAGTTTTAAAGGATGGTGCTGAGGCGAAAGCCGCTCAGCGACTTTGCAATCCTCTTCCATACCCGTTCCCTTGTTTCCGGTTGGTCGTTCAATTACTCGGTTGAGAGACTACTTGCCCGCACTCGCGTCATTGACAACTGATTCGCGCATCAATGCGACCTGACGACGATTCCGACGCTCGGTGAAAATCTGGTCCGCCATTACGCCGATCAAGATCACCGCACCCATCACTGCGAAATCGAGGGAACTTGGAATACCAAGCAGGTTGACGAGATTTCTGAGGACTTGGAGGAGGGCAGTCCCGATCAGGATACCGATCACCGAGCCTTCACCGCCGCGAAGCGAACAGCCACCTAAAACAGCTGCGGCGATGCCATAGAGTTCATAAGCATTTCCATGGTTAGCAGGCGAGACTGAATTTGTGTAAAAAGCGAAAATGATTCCCGAAATGGCGGTGAGCGCACCGGCGATGACGTACGTCAGGGTGACAATACGATTGGTATTGATCCCGGCATAGCGTGCTGCTTCCGCGTTGCGTCCAGTTGCGAAGAGATATCGACCATAGACCGATCGGTGCAGGACCATCCAGGTTATCAGACTTATAATTATGAGTAGCACAAACGGCATTGGAATGCCGAAAAGGTTTCCGTTTGCGAGAAAGCGCAGAAAATCAAGTCCGGCCACAGTGCCGAAGCCTTTGGTTTCGTCCTTAGTAATGAAGCGCGCAAGCCCTCGATAGAAAAGCAGACCGCAAAGCGTCACGATGAACGGCTGCAGATTGAGGTGTGTGATCAGCAGTCCGTGCCCAAGCGTCAGCACCATGGCTATGCCGACGCAAGCAAGCACGGCGCCGGCGATACCAAAACCCCATTCCGTAAGCATCATGGACATCATCACGCCGAGCAGCGCCATCATCGATCCGACGGAGAGTTCGATGCCTCCGGTGATAATGACCAAACCAAGACCGATGCTGAAGATTCCAAAAGCGCCTATCTGCCTCGCGAGATTCTGCAGATTGATCGCCAGAAGAAAATTTGGATTGATGGCGGAAACAATGATGCAGAGCATCACCAACAGTACGAAGATGCCGAGCTCTTTTTTCATAGCCGATTACCCTTCGGTGCCTGTGGCCAGGCGCATAACGGCCTCTTCGCTAAAATCTGCACGATTCAGGATTCCTGTTAGTCGTCCTTCGTGCATCACCGCTATGCGGTCGCTGATCCCGAGCACTTCTTCCATCTCACTACTGATCACCACCACTGACACACCTTTTGCAGCGAGTTTACGGATAAGTTCATAAATCTCGGCTTTGGCGCCGACGTCGATTCCTCGCGTGGGCTCGTCAAAAATTAGAACTCTCGGTGAAAAGGTTAGCCACTTTGCGAGTACCACCTTCTGCTGATTACCGCCGCTTAGATTTGCGGCCCGCATTTCAGCTGAAGGGGTTTTGATATTAATCGACTTGCATGCTTCGGCCGCAGCTTTCGCTTCCTTGGCCCTGTTGATGATCTTCATCGACGAGTATGTGTCGAGGTTTGGTAGCGAAATATTTTCTCGCACATTGAAATCGACTATCAGGCCACACAGACGACGATCCTCTGGCACCAGATAGATTCCGTGAGTGATGGCGTCCTGTGGATCTTCAATTCGCAAAGTCTGGCCGTTGAGACTGACACTCGTTTCTATAGACTCATCAACCCCGAAGATGGCGCGTGCCACTTCTGAGCGTCCAGCGCCAACCAATCCGGCCAGCCCAAGTACTTCACCGGCAGCGACGTGGAACGAGACCGTGTGGTTTGGGTATCGAAGCGTCCGCAGTCGCCGAACTTCAAAACCGTCGCCAGCACCTTTTGTTCTCCCATTCTGCGGTGCACCTTTGAAAAACTCTTTGAGATCCCTGCCAACCATCATTCGCACCATACGATCATGCGTGATGTCGCTCTTCTGAATTTCTCCGGCATTTCGTCCGTCACGCAAAACTACGGCACGATCAGCAATCTCTTCCACCTCGTGCATCCTATGCGAGATGTAAATGATGCTGACTTTGTGGGCTTTTAAATCTTTGACGATTTCGAGCAAACGGCGGGTTTCAGTAAGCGTCAAGCTCGAAGTCGGCTCGTCCATAATGATCAATCGTGCGCCTGCGGAGAGTGCCCTGGCGATCTCTACAAGTTGCTGTTGGGCCAGCGAAAGTTGACCTAGTGAAGTGCGACTTGAGACATCGAGCCCTAGCTTGCGGAGCAGCAAGTCCGCGTCCTTGTGAATTCGCTTACGATCCACGAGTTTCAGGAAGCCGCCTTTGGTTGGTTCGCGCCGAAGAAAAATATTGGCCGCCACATCCAGGTTATCCAACACGCTAAGTTCCTGATGGATAAATTCAATACCGAGTGCGCCGGCTTCACGTGGCGAACGAATCTCCACCGGCTCTCCGTTGATCTTAATCGTGCCGGCATCACGCGAAACTGCGCCGCCGAGAATTTTCATCAGCGTCGATTTACCTGCGCCGTTCTCACCGATCAACGCGACAATCTCACCGGTGCCGACACTTAGACTTACCTGGTCAAGCGCGACTACGCCGGGGAACCGTTTTCCGATTCCCTCCATTTCCAGGAATGGGGCCTTTACTTCCACTGTTAAATAGGCAGTTCCACCCACTACTCGGACAGGCGGCACTGATACTTGGAGACTTAAAGACGAAGGATACCTTTGAAAGCGTTGCTATTGTACCCAGAGTTGGCCAACCTGGGTACTTAGCAGACCAGCTGGCGACTGTCCGTCATCGCGAATTCTTTCGAGTTTCGCGAACGGTGTGGATCGAGATTGGAGTTGCCATCTTGTAGTCAACGCGAGCTGAATTAGCCAACGCTTTCAGCATACTTCCCGCGCTCAACCGCGTCCGCGAAGACTGTTGATCTTCTTCGTGAATTCTTCGACGTCGGCCTTCTTAATTGCGATTGTCGGCACAAAAATCTGCTTACTCGGTGGAATTACCGAACGGTCCCCATTCAGGACCTTTGCCATCAACTCCATCGACCTAAAACCGAACTCAAATGGCTGTTGCACGACTGTGGCGAAGATAGCACCGTCCTTTATTCCACTTAGCGTCTCATCTTCTTCATCAAAGGCGATGATCTTCACCTTGTCTACTTTGTTTGCTTCCCTGACTGCACTGAGTATTGCGGGCCCATTGTAGGACCACAGCCCAACCAGGCCGGCGATATCGGGATTATTCACGAGGGTGTCGGACGCGTTTGATTTCGCTCGGACACGGTCGGTGTTGTCAGTACGAACATCTACAATCTGAATATTGGAACCAGCGAGCGCTTCCTTCAAACCCTGATAACGTTGCTGAGCATTGGCGGCATCGAGCACGCCGACGAAGATCATGATCTTGCCGCCTTGAGGCAGAGCTTCCTTCACTAACTCTCCGGCTTGCCGTCCGGCTCCTACGTTGTCAGTACCGATGTAACATGCGCGATTGCTATTCGGCGCGTCGCTGTCCTGTGTGACGACCAGGGCCTGGCTGGCGGCTCGGTTGAGCATCGGCGACTGGTTCGCCGGATCAACGGGGCTAATTGCGATCCCATTGATGCGCTTCGCCAGAAGGTCATCCACGACACGCTGTTGTTCAGCAGCGGTGCCATCCGAATTGATCCTGAACTCTACTTCAATACCCGGAATGTCGGCCGCTGCCTTTTCCGTTCCCTTGCGAGCAATAGTCCAGAAATCTGAAGCGTTATTGGTGACAAAGGCAAGCTTATGCTTCGTTCCCGGTGCCGCGGAGTTGCTGCTGTTCGTTCCAGTTGATGGCGCAGGTTGGCACCCAGTTAGAATCACGGCGCACAGTAGCGCGCAAAGAACACTTGAAATTAGTCGTATGGATTGTTCTGGTCGCATTGGGTTCCTCGGTAGTTTGTTTTGATGTCCTTTAGACTTTAGGTTGTCGTGTTTGTCACCGTATGAATTACGCTGAAGGCGTTCGCTAATTTCAGCCCAGGGTTGTTGCCCTGGGCTCGCAAATCTCACCAAGATTGTTCGCGAAACTCTGAAGGAGTTCGCGAAGTCGCCTTAAAACCTAGCCAACGCTTTCAGCGTTACAATGGCTTTCAGGGCGCTTGTCCCCAGGGTTGCAGCAACCCTGGGCTGACATTGGCCAACGCTTTCAGCGTATTTCATTAAGACAGAACCTACTGCCGAATGTCGTATAGCCGAGGAAAACAGTCAAGTGCTCAGTATTTCCTTCAGCGCAGGGTAAAGCGCCCGAAAGGATTTGTATTGTCGATCCAGAAGGTCCACGGCGCTCGGGTCTGGTTTCACGCGAGCGCGAGTACGGACCACGTCATCGCACGCCGCATCAACGGAGGACCAGGCTCCGGCTGCGACGCCCGCTAGCAAGGCCACGCCATAAGCTGCTCCTTCTTCAGCCTCGACAGTTTCCACTTCGCGTCCATAGATATCAGCTTGAATTTGGCGCCACAATTCCGAGCGCGCTCCGCCGCCACCCAGTCTGATAGTTTCGACGGGCACGTTCATCTCCTTGAAGATCTCAAAGGAGTCTCGAAGACTGAAAGCCACGCCTTCCATGATTGCTCGAATGATGTGAGCGCGTGTGTGACTTGCCGTTAGACCTACCAGTGCAGCGCGCGCATTCGGATCGAGGTGTGGCGTACGTTCGCCCATTAAATAGGGCGCCCAAAGTAAATCATTCGATCCGGCGGGAACACTCGTAGCTTCGGCAGTCAAGCTGTCATATGGATCGCCACTGTGCGAACGCACTCCAAATTGATCCCTGAACCAACGCAACGAAAGACCTGCGCCTTGAGTCACGCCCATCACATGCCAACGACCCGGGACTGCGTGACAGAATGTATGTATGCGACCATGCGGATCAAGCGATGGTGCGTTCGTCGCAGCAAAAACAACTCCGGATGTTCCGATAGTCGCACTGACCGTCCCCGGTCTTACAATACCAACGCCGACTGCACCTGCCGCCTGATCGCCGGCGCCTCCAACTATCGGAGTACCTGGGCGCAAACCTGTCTCCGCTGCTGCTGCTTGTGACACCGAACCTGTGATCTCTTGTGATTCATAGACACGAGGCAAAAGATTCACGCTAATGTTTGTGGCGGCCAGCATCTCGTCCGACCATTTGCGCGCCGCGACATTTAGAAGGAGTGTGCCCGAAGCGTCGGCCACGTCCGTTGCTTTATCACCACTCAACCTATAGCGAACATAGTCCTTCGGGAGTAGAACGCAATCCACTCGTTGCCAGAGTTCGGGTTGGTGATCGCGTACCCATAACATCTTTGGTAACGTGAAACCTGTTAGCGCTGGGTTGCAGGTCAGCTCGATCAAGCGGGTCGCGCCAATATCGCGTGTTAGCTTTTGACACTGCGCGTCACTTCGTTGGTCACACCAGATAATCGCTGGACGCAGGACTTCGCCACTCTCATCTAATAAGACGGAGCCATGCATCTGACCAGAAAGTCCGATCGCGCCGATCTCTTCTGCGTTAACGTTGTCGCTGGAAATTACTGAACGGATTGCTGCGACAGACGCGCGCCACCAGTCGCGCGGATCTTGTTCCGCCCATCCGGTTTGGGGTGAAGCAAATGGTTCGTGCTCGACGGTAGCTGCAGCAACTATGCGCCCGGCGGTGTCGATCAGAACCGCTCGGGATCCTCCCGTCCCAACGTCTATTCCGAGTAGGTTCATCTAACGATCTCAGCGGCAGTACGAAGATCAAAACTGAATTGACCTCCGTCTCATATGCTCATTTAGCCGATTAGGGATCACACTTCTTAGCACATTCCGGCACTTTCGAAAAGATACTTCGCTGTACAGGTAGCGGGTCAGTTTGAAAATACCACCAACCTGTGGACGGTGGGATTTGGACACCAGCTGTGATCCTTTTGCTATAGGTGGGTCTGAATAATCCAGCAACTGCGGTTGGTGGTATTTCAAACTGACCCCACTTCCCCAGCGATGCTAATCCTTGACTGATTGGTCAGACGCGCCTTAATCTCCCGCACTCAAAGGTAAGTCCAAAGCAGCATTGCAAGGGTCTCGGTCGGGGCCTGCCACGAGGAATCGATATCAATGGACAATACAGTCCGAGAGCCCGTCCTGACGGATGCGAAGGCGGATCCGCGCTTGCGGCGTGGGCAGATTCAAGTAGCTGCGACTTCCTTTTTTGCGTTGTTTGCAATCGTTGGAATCGCTCTCTATGGACTGCCCTTTTATTACGACTACATGGTTAAGGAGTTTGGTTGGTCACGCGCGCAGGTTACTTCGGGTAACGCGCTCAGCAAGTTGGTGGTCGGACCACTCTTTGGTTTTTTTGCTGGATGGATTGTTGACCGCTTTGGTCCACGACGGTTGATGTTGGCCGGCATCTTGATGGCAGCAGTCGCACTGATCGGCTTAGGCAACGTGAGCGTACTTTCGCTGTTCTATTTTTTCTATCTCTTTAATGCCCTGGGTTACGTTTGTGCCGGACCGCTGCCCAATCAAGTACTGTTGACTCGCTGGTTTGATAAGTCGCGCGGCAAAGCTATGGGGTTTGCCTATCTTGGAATCGGGATTGGAGGCGCCCTCGTCCCTTTGCTTTCAGTTTGGTTGGTTCAGAGATTTGGTTGGCACAACGCTCTCCAGGCATTGGGTGTATTAATTATTCTGACTGCCTTCCCGTTGGCCTATTTCGTCAAGGAATCTCCGAATGCAGAGTCAGCATTAACTACCGCGACCTCCAAAACAACAGCGCCGTTTGGTTGGGCCTTAAAAAGTAGATCATTTTACTTGCTGGCGATTGGCAGCATGTGCTCAATCGGTGCGGTTGGCGGTACAAACCAACATCTGAAGCTTTTCCTCAGCCTCGATCAGCACTACGCGCAAGTTCAGGCTGCGCGTGTGGCTTCGCTCGTGCTCGCTTTCAGTCTTGTCGGGCGGTTGTTGATGGGCTGGTTAGCAGATCGGTTTCCCAAGAAGTATGTGATGCTTCTCATTTATCTCTTAGTCGCAGGCTCGATTCCGTTATTGTTTTTTGCGTCGTCACCGGGTGCCATATATTTGTTCGCCATTATCTTCGGCGTCGGGCTTGGTGGTGACTACATGATCATACCGCTCATGGCCGCCGAGCTTTTTGGCGTGAAAGTAATGGGGCGGTTGATGGGTGTAGTGTTAACTGCTGACGGAGTGGCTGAAGCAACAGTACCGATGCTTGTAGGCTATATACGTGACCACACGACGACCTATGCGCTTGGGTTTACAGTATTGGTTGGCCTTGCTTTGATGGGCGCCATTGCGGTTTCGTTGTTGCCGCGGAGTCCGAGTGTGAGACAGACTTGAATACCCATCATTTTGGGAGGTATTTCGACTTATCTTGCCAAGCCTGACTACTTCATCAAACAGCACCCGCCGTGTTGCACTGGTAACCGGTGCTTCCCGTGGCATCGGGCGCGCCATCGCTATCGAGCTGGCACGAATCGGCTGTAACGTAATGATCAATTACGTTTCTAATAAGGTGGCGGCTGAAGAAGCTCGTGCCGAAGCACAAGCCGCCGGGGGCGATGGTGTCCAAATAGCGATTTGCCCTGCTGATGTCGGGGAGCTTGCAGACCATGTAAAACTGCTATCAGCAACTAGGGCGAAGTTTGGACGACTGGATCTACTGATCAACAACGCAGGGATCTCGCCAAGCAAGCGTGTCGACTTACTGGAGGCAGGCGAAGAGAGTTTCGATCGATTGATAAAGGTCAATCTGAAAGGACCATATTTTCTTTGTCAAGGTGCAGCCAAATGGATGATTGAACAGAAAACCTCCGGCCAGATTGCCGACTACATGCCAGCCATAATCAACATCACTTCTGTGTCTGCCTACGCAGCATCACCTGAGCGAGCCGATTATTGCGTTTCGAAGGCCGGCCTTTCGATGATGACGAAACTGTACGCCGTGCGTTTGGCGGTTGAAGGTATAAACGTTTACGAAGTTCGGCCCGGCATCATTGCCACCGACATGACTGCCGGCGTTAAAGAGAAATATGATCGGATGATTGATGAAGGCCTGACGCCAATCAAACGTTGGGGCACTTCTCAGGACGTAGGGCGAGCCGTAGCGGCAATTGCATCAGGCGGCCTGGCGTTTTCAACCGGTGATGTAATTAACGTCGACGGCGGCTTCCACCTGCGGCGATTGTGAAACTGCATTCGCTAGTTTGGTGCTGGCCTTTATTTAGATTTAGAGATGACCGACAGTCAAGCAAGAGCAATACCGATCGAACGTGCGTTCGCATTCGCCCAACGGCAAGTGGCGGCGCTCGTTGATCGTGATCCGAACTTCTATCCTCTTTACACAGACGCTGGCAGGTGGCGTCACCAGAAACCTGCATGGACCCGCTGGTGTGACGGTTTTCTTCCCGGGATGATGTGGATTTTTTATGAGGAGACAAACGATCCCAAATGGCGTGAACTCGCTGAGAAGTATTCTGCAGCTCTTGAGGCTCGCAAGGACGATCGTGATGTTCATGACCTCGGCTTTATCTTCTATCACGGAACTTACAAGCGTTGGTACGAAGCGACGGTGCGCGATGGCAAGCCGGATCAATCACTTAAAGACGTCGTGATCCACGCAGGCAGAACACTGGCCCTTCGCTTCAACGAACATGCCGGCTGCCTGCGTTCCTTCCACGGGCCCGATTCCAACTTCATCGACATTATGATGAATGTTGGGATCATCTTCTATGCTGCGCTTGAAACAAAAGATACCGCCCTGTTCAAGCTTGCTCAGCAACACTGTGTCACCACGCGAAGGACGTTAGTGCGAGGTGATGGCAGCACGTCTCACGAAGGGATCTTCGATCTCGAAACCGGTGAGTTTTTGCGTCAAGCTACACAGCAGGGTTATCGTGGCGACTCGTGCTGGTCACGTGGCCTGGCGTGGTCGCTTTATGGATTTGGTACTTGTTATCAGCTGACACGACAGCCAATCCATCTGGAAGTGGCACAGCAAAATGCCGATTGGTGGCTCTCGCACGTTACGGAAGATGGAGTCGCGCCATGGGACTTCGATGCGCCGTTGGAAGGACCAATCAGCCGTTCACAAGTTGACACAAGCGCATCCGCAATCGCAGCTGTTGGATTGTTCAATCTTGCGGAGTTTTCTCAGACGGCGGCGAGGCGCAAGGCTTATTTGGATCTGGCGTTGCGGACGGTTGATTCTCTAGCAACCAACTACCTTGGTGAAGGCAATGATGGTTGGGAAGGGATTCTACGTGGTGGTGTGTATCACATTCACAAAGGTCTCGGCGTGAACGAGTCTGTAATGTGGGGCGAATTCTTCTTCGTTGAAGCGTTGCAACGAGCCCGACGCTTAATGTCCGATAAACTTTAGTTTGTCGTGAGATGAGTAAAGGGCTAGTTTCGAGTAACAGAAGTTTTGTACGTGGCGTGTTGTGCGAGACAGCGACAAGCTAAAGCATATCGGACATCTGGCAAATGCGTTCTTATCCAGCTATCGGTGGCATGCGAACTGTCGCAGACTTCAAGGCACATCTTGCAAGTCTGGGACTCTCGATTCCGTGTGACCTCGAGCTTCAAACCGGTGACGACTCTCCGCTTGCTCAGCCATTGGAGGTCAACGGGAGGAAGATTGGAAACCGCTTCTGCATCCATCCAATGGAAGGTTGGGACGGAACTCTCACCGGCAAACCCAGCGAAGCGACATTCAGGCGTTGGCGTAATTTCGGATTCAGCGGTGCGAAGCTGATTTGGGGCGGCGAGGCCGTCGCTGTGCGACACGATGGTCGTGCTAACCCAAACCAGCTTTTGATGAGTGACGACAACAAGAATGGACTTGCAGAGTTGCGAGACGCGTTGCTGCGCGCGCACGCCGAGGTTTGCGATACGACAGCAGATCTCATGGTGGGTTTGCAGTTAACTCACTCCGGTCGCTTCAGTCGACCAAACGAAACCACACGCCCGGAGCCGCGAATTCTTTACCATCATCCGACGTTGGACGCTCGTGTTGGAGTTGATGCTAGTTATCCAGTTCTGACTGATGGTGAGATTCGTCAGATTATTGACGACTTTCTGCAGGCGGCAAAAGTCGCGCATGAAATCGGCTACGATTTCATTGATATCAAACACTGCCACGGGTATCTCGGGCATGAGTTTCTAAGCTCACACACGCGGGAGGGTGCATTCGGCGGCAGTTTTGAAAACCGCACCCGATTCTTGCGCGAAGTGACGGCAGGGGTTCGAGCGGTTGCGCCCGGTTTGCAGGTTGGAGTTCGGCTGTCAGCTTTTGACTTGATCTCATTTCGTCCCGATCCGGAGCGCAGTTTGCCGGGCAGGATGGGTCCTGGTATACCGGATCAATATGAAAACTGGTTGCCTTATCGTTGGGGTTTCGGTGTCGATTCGGAGAGGCCGGAGAACTATGATCTCACTGAGCCTTGCCGCTTTTTGTCTCTCCTTGGAGATCTCGACATTAAGCTGGTGAACATCACGGCCGGCAGCCCTTACTACAACCCACATATTCAACGGCCGGCACTATATCCGCCTTCTGATGGTTATGAACCGCCGGAGGATCCCTTGATCGGCGTGGCGCGACAGATGGAAGCAACGCGACTGCTAAAGAGTAAGTTTCCAGAGCTGCTGGTAGTTGGAACTGCTTACACGTACTTGCAGGAGTTTCTTCCTTTTGTTGCTCAGTCGGCAGTGCGACAGAAGTGGGTCGACTCTGTTGGCCTCGGACGGATGGTCCTTGCGTATCCTGATTTGCCGCTCGACATCCTGAGCGGTCGCGTGTTACAGCACAAACGTATCTGCCGAACGTTCAGCGATTGCACGACAGCGCCGCGAAACGGTTTGCCTTCGGGTTGTTATCCGTTGGACCAGTATTACAAACAATCAGAGCTGGGAGTTAAGTTGAAACAAATAAAGGCCACTCGCCGCGCTGAATCCAATGTCCGATAGACTTTAGTTTGTCGATGTGATCCAGGCTGAATTGCAAAGAGCTATTCAGGTAAGGAAACGACAAGACAGACGCATATCGGACATATTAGGCATATCGGACATCGCAAATGCGACACGACAGACGCAGCTTTCTAAATCTTGTCCGGCAAGGAAGGCCGCCCACGGCTGATCAGTGCTGGCTGCACGTTAACCGCTCGGCGATGGCGTGTCGCTTCGAAGTGACGATGCCGATGTCACAGCAATTCGGCGTTGTCGTTGCCACTGAAGCACTCGACGAGATCGATAGGCTCGAAGCGCAACTCACGGTCTTTCGTGAAAGCAGTGAAATCAGTTACATCAACAGGAACGCGGCAACAGAAGTGGTTACCGTGGAGTCGTCGCTGTTTGATCTGCTCCTTCTCTGTCAAGAGCTTCACCGGGAAACAGAGGGCGCTTTTGATGTCACTTCCACTCCATTGACGAGGTGCTGGGGTTTCTTGAGGCGGCAAGGCCGACTGCCTAACCTCCAAGAGATTGAGAAAGCGCGCAACTATGTCGGCTTCAATAAAGTGCTGCTGGATTCGGATGCACATAGGATCCGCTTCTCAGAACCCGGAGTTGAGATCAACCTCGGCAGCATTGGGAAGGGATATGCACTCGATCGAATCGCGGCTCTTATTGAAAGCCAGATTGAGTCGGCTCTGTTGAATGCGGGCGCCAGCAGCATGCGCGCAGTCGGCGCAGGTGAACGTGGCGAGGGATGGACCGTGGGGTTGCGTCATCCGCGGTCGAGGCTCAGACGTTTGGGCGTATTACGACTTCGCGACTGCAGTATGTCGACGAGTGGCAGTGAAGAACAGTTTTTTGAGCACGAGGGGAGGCGTTTTGGCCACATTATCGATCCGCGCACGGGTTTTCCAGCTGATTCGGTTACAAGTGTGACCGTAGTTGCGCAGTCAGCAGCCGTCAGTGATGCCCTGGCCACTGCCTTCTATGTTGGTGGACGTGAACTTGCTGAGCGTTATTGTTCAGTGCATCCTGAGGTTTTAGTGATAATGCTCGAGAATAACTCGAAGACACCGATTATTATTGGCCACAACAGCCAATGCGATGGTCCATCAGACTTCTAAAATGTCCGGTTAACTGCATTTGCTCGAGACGATGCTGCTAAGGTTGTTCGGAGGATTACTGAAAAGCTTTTCATGTGAAGACCACGACAAGCTAAAGCATATCGGACAAAACTAAATGACTGAGAAAATGGCCCAGCACCTGACGTCCCTGCAGCAAATCAGTTTGATTATTCTGCGGACACTTATCGGCTGGCATTTCCTGTATGAGGCGTACTACAAGATCACTTCTCCGGCCTGGAGTCCGTCGGGTGGCCCGCTTGTGCGTTGGACGTCCGCAGGATATCTGAAAGGCGCGTCAGGTCCTTTGGCTGGTTTGTTTCAGCGAATGGTCAATTCCGGATGGACTCCGTGGATCGATCGGACAGTCAAAGTGGCTCTATTGCTGATTGGATTGAGCCTGTTACTGGGATTGTTCACCAAACTCGGCGCCTGGGCGGCGCTCTTTTTCTTAAGTCTTTTCTATCTCCTCTACGTTCCGTTGATGGGTGTGCCGCAGCCCAACGCCGAAGGAACTTACCTGATTGTGAATAAGACCCTAATTGAAGCCGTTGCAGTTATTGTCTTGTTGACATTCGATACCGGAAGGATTGCAGGACTGGACTTGCTGTTGAACCGGCGAAATTCTAAAGAGAATTTGATCACTAAGAGTGATGAGTTGGCGCCAGTACCAGGAGTGGCCAGGTCTGCGGTGGATAAGAGTTGATCTTCCCGGGCAGTTTGACGTGAATTCCTCGATCAATACCGAAGGAGTTAGTCACCAATGAACTTAACCGAAGAACAAAAGACAGTCGGCCGGAGAAATTTCTTGAAGGCAGTCGCGGGAGTGCCGGCACTGGTTGCACTTGGTGGTACGGCGCTTACGCGTGGCCCAGTACGCGGCGGACCCGTAAAGATTGCTCTCGTCGGAACGGGCGACATGGGGAAGGGATTGCTCAGTCAATATCAGAAAGAGTTTTGTGATCTGAAGGCGCTTTGCGACATCAATCCCAAACGTCGGGCTGCCATGGTTGAGATGATGGTAAAGAAGGGTTGGCCCAAGCCCAATGAGTATGACGACTGGCAGGAGATGTTACAGAAGGAAGATCTTGAAGCTGTGCATATTGCGACGCCGCTGTGGATTCACGCAACAATTGCGATTGGCGCACTGAACGCGGGTAAGCATGTGCTATGCGAAAAGATGATGGCGAAGACCACCGCGGAGTGTCAGCAAATGATCGACGCTGCACGCAAAAACAACCGAATTCTCGAAATCGGTTATCAACGCTACTACAACCCGATCTATCAGGCCGCGTATTCGAACATTATCAAACAGGGACTTTTGGGCGAGGTCTACCACGCGCGCCTGGCCTGGCACAGGAATTCAACCTGGCGAAGGAATGAAGACCCACCGGCGCAAAACTTCGATCCAAGCAAGTGGGGCTACCCGGATTGGGAGCATTTGCTGAACTGGAGAATGTACAGAAAATACTCGGAAGGATTGCTTTGTGAATTAGGGAGTCATCAGATCACGGCGGCGAGTTGGTTCTTTGATTCCGCACCGGAAGCGGTTTATGTAACTGGTGGGACGTATCGTTATAAAGATGGGCGGGAGGTCTACGACCACGTCTACGCGACATTCAATTATCCCGGCGACCGCACGGCGACCTTCTCTTCAATTCAGTCCAACGCGTTCGACGAAAACTACGAGATGTTCATGGGTACCAAGGGAACACTGATCATGACTCGTGAACTTGAAGCTTACTTGTTCAACGAAGGTGAAGGCGGATCACAAACAAGGGTCGAAGTAACAAGGCAAACGTCGGGGCCGGTGGCAGATTCTTCGGCGAGTCAACCTGTCGACTCAACTGCCCGCACCGTAAATCTTGGCGACAGCATTGTTAATAAAGGGATTTCTTACCAGAACGAAATCGCAGAATTCTGTTCTGCAATTAGGACCGGCAGCCCTGTGCGATGTGGTGGCGAGAAAGCGATGACGTCGGCAGTGGCAATATTGACGGGAAATGCTTCCGCTGAAAAAGGAACGAAGTTAAGTATTCCCGGACCTGCCAGCTCATGAAAGGGTTTGTAGCGGAAGTCTTTCAATTCAATTAATCTCGCCGTCGAACAAATTATCGGGAGACACGCAGAACAAATTATCGGGTCAGCGCGATTCATCCATTTCCCGAAAGCCGAGTCAAAAAAGAGATCCTACAAAGCGGACAAGTTGGGAAGGTGGGCAAGCGCAGCGCGCCCCCGCTCCAGCTTTAGCGTCATTGTCCTACATCCCATGCTACCTGAAAATCTCAGTTAAGTTACTTAGGTGGAAAGAGGAAGGATTTGACGCTAAAGCTGGGGCGGGGGCGCGCTGCGCTTGCCCACCTTCCCGACTGTCCGCTTAGAAGGGCGCCTCAAAGGCTCATTGATCAAAAATCTTATCCACCTTCCCAACCCGTCCGCTTTGAAAGGTGCCTCGAAATATTAAGAATAAGGAGAGAACTCACAATTAAAGATCATATTATGATCTTGTAATCCTAGAATATTGCGCTATACTGCACTCCGTCCAACAAGACAAGCTGCTCCGGCAAGGAGATTCCCATTTAGGGCGAAATTGGAGGTGGCAGTCTGCCTGGGTCCAGTAAACACTCAGCGAAAATTCTCTGCTACGAAGGTAGTGTGTGGATCTCTCCACGCCAGTTCTGGGGTCTGGTGAAGGAGCACATCGTTGAGTACATTAGCGAGCCACCATTAACAGGTAGATTTAAAGGGCGGACTTCCGATTTTTTAGTAACAATCAACCACACCATTCTAAACCTGGCTTGTCCTGAACATCGTCAGGAAGTTTTACTCTCCAAACGTTACATTAAGAAATAGACTCGACTTGCTTATCGGCCCGGAGGACCGGCATATGCTGGAACTGATTCAGCCGATCTCGAAACGAGATCAGGTCGTCAAAGCAATGAAAGACGCGATTCTGTCCGGCACTATTGAGCCTGGCGCATCGATTGTTGAAAGTAAGATTGCCCAACAACTCGGGGCTGGAGTGCCATTAATCCGTGAGGCCCTGATTGAACTCGAACATCAGGGATTCGTACAGAGAACTCCTTACAAGGGAACAACTATTACCAAACTCTCTCCGGTCGATGTCCGGCGCATCTTTGCGTTGCGAGTAGAGATGGAGGCGCTTGCAATCGAATGGGCCAAGGAGAACACGACCGAGGCGGACGTCGAGTATCTAAGGCAAACGATCCGCAAAATGGAAGAAGCGGCGAAGGTTCTTGACTTGCCGCAGTTCTATGAAGGTGATCTCGCATTTCACCGAAAGATTTGGAGTCTTTCCGGTAATCCTTACCTGGCGGACGCTCTTGAGCGACTGGTCGTGCCACTCTTCGCGTTCTTTCTAATGAAGACTAGCCGGCAGCAGGCGTCCTATGTTGATAGTGCGTGTATGCACGCGAAAATCGTGGAAGCAATGCCACTAAAGAGCGCAATTGAGTTGCGAGAAATGTTTAGAGCCTCCCTCGTTAGTTGGAAGGACGACATGGTGGTTCTGTTGTTTCCGAAAGAGAGCTAAACGTGCGGACGCAAAGCCGAATCATTGGTCATATATCATTTGACATTTCTCATTTGCCATTTTGAGAACCTGGGCTTCATGCCGCGTAAGACCACATCCCCAAGCTCGCTATAGTTCACGGCGCGAAAATGGCAAATGACAAATGTCAAATGATATATGACCAATGATATTGATCTGTCGTTTTAGTGTCACTGGGATGCGAATGTTTGATTTGGACAGCTCCACCCACAAGACAGTTCTTCGCGCGACTGACATCTTTAAGTCGTACGAGGGCGTCGACGCGCTTCGCGGCGTCTCGTTTGAACTACGAGAAGGTGAAGTGCACGCGCTAATAGGTGAGAACGGCGCCGGCAAGTCGACACTTATCAAAATCATAACTGGTGCAGTCACAGCCGACAGCGGTGAGATTCAGCTCGATGGCAAACCGATTCTGGATCATTCTCCAGCTTACGCCAAAGCGATTGGGATCGCTGCAATCTATCAACAGCCTGCGCTTTTCCCCGAGCTGACAGTTGCCGAAAACATCTCACTTGGGCTCGAGGGTGCGAATCCCTGGCGCAGGATCGATTGGAAAAAGCGGCGGGAGCGAGCAGCATTGTTGCTGCTACAGATTGGCGCAAGCATTGATCCTGAAAGGGAAGTGGGCCACCTCACAATGCCCGAACAACAGCTGATCGAAATTGCGCGTGCGCTGGGAGCAAACGCTCGAGTCCTAATCATGGACGAGCCAACTGCTTCGCTCGCAGAAGAAGAGACGCAGAATCTATATCGCGTAATTAACGGGCTTCGCGAATCAGGTGTCGGCATAATTTACATTTCGCATCGGCTCGAAGAACTATCAATTATTGCGGACCGTGTCACTGTCTTGCGTGATGGTTTAGTGGTCGGTACCGAAGACATGAAGGCGATCGACCGCAACGAGCTGATCAGGTTAATGGTCGGCCGCGAGTTGTCAGCGGTTTTCCCCAAGAGACACGTCGAACAAGGTGACGTTGTACTCGAGTTGCGTAATCTCGGCTGTCGCGCCAACGGAGTGAACGGAGTAAACCTTACCTTGCGGGCTGGTGAGATTGTTGGACTTGCTGGGTTGGTCGGAGCGGGTCGCACAGAGCTCGCCCGAACCATTTTCGGGTTGGATCCAGCCGATACCGGCGAAATTGTCCTGCATAATCGGTCGGCGAAGATTGCAGAACCTGGGCACGCCATTGAGCTGGGAATCGCTTACTTGCCCGAGGACAGACGTCGTCATGGCGTCGTGCTCGAGATGCCAATCGATGCGAACGTGACATTGGCATCACTGAAAAAAATTTCGTCTACCTTCTCGTTTGATTTTCAGAAAGAAAGAAAGATTGCTGCTAACTACGTGCGTCGCTTTTCGATCAAGACGCCGGCAATTTTTTCGCCGGTGACTACTCTTTCTGGAGGAAATCAGCAGAAGGTTGCGCTAAGCCGGTGGCTCGAGACGAAGCCAACGGTGCTCATTCTGGACGAACCAACACAAGGCATAGACGTGGGCGCTAAAGCGGAAATACACACGTTAATGGGTGAGCTTGCCGCACAGGGAACAGCGATACTTATGATTTCCTCCGAGCTGCCGGAGATACTTGGGATGAGTGATCGAGTTGTTGTGATGCGGAGTGGCACGATAGTCGGAATTGTTCCGCGCGCCGACGCTACGCAACAAATCATCATGTCGCTCGCGTTGGGCCACGACCAAAAAGTGGTATGAAATTCATCCACAGATTACGCAGACTACGCAGATAGGAAACAGAACGGAGACGTACGGTCATTATGGTCCAACCATCCTTTCACGACAATCTCCGTAATCGGCGAAATTTGTGGATACTTGGTCGTTACAAGCGCGAAGCCTCAGTAGCTTTAGCTTACTTCATACTTGTTGGCCTCGTTGGTTTTGCTGCGCCATCATTTCTCCAGACGACGAATCTGCGCGATCTGGCGATGAACAATTCGGCAGTTCTAATTGTTGCCGTTGGTATGACAGTAGTAATCCTGACGGGTGAGATCGACATCTCGGTTGGATCTCAGTTCGCTGTGTGCACCTGGGTTGCGGGCTGGTTGGCAACGGCTGGCGTGGCTCCGATATTCTTGTTACCAACCATGATGATCGTCGGCGCGATAATAGGTTCCGTTGGGAGTGCATTGATATCGTTTTTGCGTATCCCTTCAATCGTGGCCACGCTCGCCCTAATGGTGATCTGGCGCGATGGATTGCGTTGGGCCACTGAAGGAGAGTGGATCCAAAACCTGCCCGGTAACTTTCAATGGTTTGGACTGGGTCAAACGTGGGGACAGTTAATTGTTATCACGACGGCGTTGATTTCACTGGTGGCTTTTGGTTGGGCGCTGCAGAATCTTGCAGCCGGACGATCCGTTTACGCAGTCGGTTCTGATGCGGAAGCGGCCCGATTGACTGGGATCAATCCCCAACGCGTCTTATTCACCACGTTTGTGCTGATGGGCGCTCTCGTGGGGTTGGCCGCGGTCTTAAATGCAATTCGCTTCTCGATTGTGCCGAGCAATGCCGGGATCGGATTGGAGTTGAAAGCAATTGCGGCAGTGGTTGTTGGTGGCACCGCCATTAATGGCGGAAGAGGCAGAATCTTAGGCACGCTAATTGGCGTCGCGCTATTGGGCACGATTGGTACTGCACTGACGTTTGTTGGGATTAATCCGTTTTGGGAAAAAGCGATTCAAGGTGCAATCATTCTCGCTGCCGTCGTATCAGATGTAGCACTCGGGCGAATCACGCGAACGGGACATGGAGATCTTCGATTGCAGACTGAGACTCAGCAGTGAATTCAATCATGCCGCATTCCACGGTTCCTGAACTGCAAGTGGTGGCACCGTGGCGCGCGCGACTTTTTCCTAATCACGAATGGGTGCTGCTACTCGTCCTGTTGTTCGAGTGCGCTGTCTTCAGTTTGATTGGCGACAACTTTTTTACAAGGTCGAATGCTTTTGAAATCAGTCGTCTTAGCGTTGAGGTGGGGCTGCTCGCACTGGCACTAACGCCGGTGATCATTACGGGAGGCATCGACCTTTCCGTAGGGTCGATGATGGGCCTCTCGGCCGTAGTGCTCGGATTGTTATGGCGTGATGCACAACTGCCGATGGCTTTAGCGGCGGCTGCTGCCCTGCAGCTCGGCCTTGTTGGCGGTGGACTCAACGGTGTTTTGATAACACGTCTTGGGCTGCCGCCACTGATCGTAACGCTAGGAACGTTCTCGCTTTTTCGCGGAATCGCGGAAGGACTCACGCGAGGCATTGAGAACTACTCAGGTTTTTCACCAAGCTTTCTTTTCCTTGGCCAGGGCTACGTAGGAGGAGTAATTCCGACTCAGTTGCTGGTCCTGGTTGTAGCAATCGTCGGGTTTGCCTGGTGGTTGCACCGCACGGCATTTGGCCGAAGTCTTTATGCTATCGGACATTCGGCAGAAGGTGCGCGATACGCAGGCATCAATGTTAATCGAAAACTATTTCTTGTTTACTTGCTGTCAGGCCTGGCAGCGAGTGTTTCGGCGGTCATTTACGTAGCGCATCTTGGTCAAGCAAAGTCGGACGCGGGTACAGGCTTCGAGTTGATGGCAATCACCGCCGTTGTTCTTGGTGGTGCGTCTATATTCGGTGGACGCGGTACTGTCCTGGGAACGGTACTAGGGCTGTTTGCGATTGTGGTTTTGCAAAACGGATTGCGTTTGAGCCGACAACCGGCCGAACTCGCCGGAATACTTACCGGCGTGCTTTTGTTGGTAACGATTGTTCTCAACCGCTTCTCTTCGCTGGGCCGAACAAGTCGCCAAATTGAAAGTGCTGCTGAGGAGATCGATGTGAAGAATTCGCAGGTGGCGGTCTTAAGCGCAGTAATCTTGGTTGCCGCCTTGTTTGTTGCAGGCAGCAATTGGTTGCTCGTGCGGTCGGTCAAACGAGATCTGGCGCAGGGACAGTCCGGTACCCTTTCTCCGACTAAAAGCGATCGCAAGATACAGGTTGCCATGATGCCAAAGGCAAAGGGCGACCCCTATTTTGTTAGTTGTCGCCAGGGAGCTGAGGAAGCTGCGAAGGAGTTGGGAGTTGATCTATTGTGGGATGGACCGACCGATCTCGATCCGGCAAAACAGAATGAAGTCGTCGAGGCCTGGATCACAAAGGGTGTGGACGTCATTGCGGTTAGCGTGGAAAACCAGGCGGGAATCTCAACGGTATTGCGTAAGGCTCGTGACAAGGGCATCAAAGTTATTACCTGGGATGCCGACGCTGAAAAGAACGCTCGCGACTTCTTAATCAATCAAGCGACGCCGCAAGGAATTGGTTACACGCTGACGGATGAAACCGCCCGGATCATGGACAACAAGGGTGAGTTTGCCGTTATCACAGCGTCGTTGAGCGCTGCCAACCAGAACGAGTGGATTAAGAACATTCGCGCGCGCTTGTCCGAGAAGTACCCTGATCTAAAGCTCGTTACGATTCAGCCCAGTGAAGGTGATCGTGACCGCGCTTTCTCCGAAACTCAAACAGTTTTGAAGGTCTATCCGCATGTGAAAGTGATTATGGGGATTGCAGCCCCAGCGGTTCCCGGAGCAGCGGAAGCAGTGAAACAGGCGGGCAGGACGGACGTGAAAGTAACAGGTTTGTCTTTGCCGAACATGAACAAGCCATACGTAAAGTCGGGCGTCGTTGAAAGTGTTGTTCTATGGAACACGGCTGACCTGGGCTATCTGACGGTCTATGCCGCGCACGCACTCAGTTTGGGCCAACTGAAGCGCGGTGACCATGAGATAAACGCGGGAAGATTAGGCAAGATCGAGGTAGTTGACGACGAAGTACGACTTGGCGCGCCGTTTATCTTCAACAAAGAAAATATTGATCGGTTCAATTTCTGAGGCGATGACATCCACAGATTACACAGATTACAAGATTAGAAAGAGGCAGGAAGACTGGTGGGCAGCTGGCAACGGCGGCCGCAAGGCGAGCTGCTTCCTGGTCCTGCCGCCTTTTTTTCTAATCGGTGAAATCTGCGTAATCTGTGGATGGCTCCAGGAGTAGGTTATGAAGCAAGCGAAGATCCGAGAAGTGCGAGCGTATGTGATCGCGCCAAACGAGATGGGCGCCGACTACCACAACCAAAAGGGCAGTCATTGGATCATCGATCTCCCAATCGCAAATCCGATGTCAGTCTACGAAGAGTATAAGGCGCAAAGAACGAGTTGGGGTATCAATGCTCTCGGAACAGTTGTCGTGCAGGTCGAGCTTACTGACGGAACGATCGGTGTCGGCTGCAGTATCGGAGGCGAACCGGCGTGCTACATCATCGAAAAGCATTTGGGCCGATTTGTTGAAGGGCAAGATCCGCGGAATGTGGAACTCATCTGGGATCAAATGTGGCGTGCAACGATGCCGTATGGACGGAAAGGAATCACTGTCCAGGCTCTAAGCGCGGTTGATCTCGCTATCTGGGATTGCTTGGGCAAGCTTCGCGGGGAACCTGTCTATGCTTTGATCGGCGGGAAGACAAAAGAGCGACTGCCCGTTTACGCCACAACCTCGAGACCGGATATCGCTCAACAATGGGGCTTCAATGGAGCAAAGATCCCTTGTCGCTATGGACCAGCCGATGGAAGCGAGGGACTAAAAAAGAATATCGCCGTGATGGCTGACGCTCGCGCTCAGGTAGGACCCGATTTCCCTTTACGTCTTGACTGTTACATGGCACTGACAGTTTCGTACGCCATTCAACTGGCAAAGGAGTTAGCGCCGTACGATCTGCACTGGATTGAAGAATGCCTGCCACCGGACGACTACGACGGGTATGCGGCGCTCAAGGCCGCGTTGACCGGTACGTGCCTTGTGACGACGGGCGAACACGAATATACGCGGTACGGTTTTCGAGAATTGATCGCCCGTAAGTGTGCCGACATCCTGCAGCCCGACATCAATTGGGTCGGTGGGCTAACGGAGGCTCGTCGCATCGTCGCGATGGCGGCAGCTTATGACATTCCTGTAATACCGCACGGTTCAAGCGTGTTTTCGTACCACATGCAATATGCATTCACGAATTGTCCAATTGCAGAGTTTCTAGTGATGAGTCCGAAGGCGGATGAGCTCGTTCCACTCTTCGGGGAACTCTTTACGAATGAGCCTCTACCGAAGGACGGATATGTGGAACTCACCGACGCGCCCGGTTGGGGGGTGGAGTTGAATGATCAACTGGAGTTGATCAGACCCTATGAAGGCAGCGGGGTGAAAGTGGGTGAGGTGGTGGTACAGGGAAGTGGTTAGACTTGTTGAAGGACAGTTTTCGCGAAGACAAATAAGAAATCATTGGTCATATATCATTTGCCATTGCTCATTTGTCATTTGGCTGAAAGGTCTTTGGACTTAGGTCTTTAACCTTTGGAATATCCTCTCGATGGCCCTTCGAAGACCTAAGACCAAAGTCTCATCAATGACAAATGAGAAATGGCAAATGATATATGACCAATGTTCTCACAATTGGTAGGTGCCTGTTTGACAAAGCGGTGACGAGTCCCCGCACTCGAGAGAGGATCATTTAATAGAGTTTTCCGTATGACAAATGAATTTGATGAACAAGTAGCGGTCGTTACGGGTGCGGCGTCCGGGTTGGGTCTCGCAATCGCGAAGAAACTCGGGCGAGATGGCGCGAGAGTGGCGCTGTTGGATCTGAATGAAACCGCGTTGCAGGCGGCAGTACGTGACGTTGGACCAAATGGCTTCGCCTTTCCGATCGACCTGACAAATGAGACTCAGGTGAACAGCATCGTATCGGAAATTGGTGAGCGTTTTGGCAGAGTCGACGTGTTGGTCAACTCTGCGGGCGTTACAGGTAAGACGAATCTGAAGAGCGGTGAGGTCGAGACTGATGACCTGCGTTTCGTATTCGAAGTGAACTTCATGGCGTCGTTCTTTACCGCGCGGGCAGTCTTGCCGTGGATGCTGAAACAGAACTACGGTCGCATCCTTCATATCGCTTCAATCGCCGGCAAGGAGGGGAACGCTGGAATGCTCGCTTATTCGGCGTCAAAAGCTGCTGTTATCGGTATGACGAAAGTTCAGGGTAAGGAGTACGCGGAAACAGGGATCACCATTAACGCACTCGCGCCGGCAGTAATTCAAACGCCCATGGTTGATGCGTTGCCGGAAGCGCAAGTGAAGTACATGACCGACAAAATTCCAATGAAGCGGTGCGGTACACTGGATGAGATCGCGCACATGGCTGCGTTCATCGTCTCGCCTGGCACCGGATTCACTACGGGGTTTACGTTTGATATGACGGGCGGCCGCGCCACGTATTAATGGTGGAGGATTGAACGGACGAAAAGACATCATTTTCCATATGACATTTGAAATTTTTCATTTGTCATTTTTGAAGATGGCCTTTGGTCTTGCGTCTTAGGTCTTCCTTTCAACTTTAGCGAAGACTCCATCAATGGTCAGTCCCTGCTAAGACCAAAGACCAAAGACTGAAGACCACCTTCAAAAATGACAAATGAAAAATTTCAAATGAACAATGACAGATGATTTCTTTTCGTTCCAAATTCTAATTCGATAATAAGCAAATGACCTTCGACCTGAAACTCTTAAAGATGGGCCAATGTGATGTCATGGGTCCGGAAGTCTATTGGATGAGTCACTGGAACGACTGGATCCAACTCTATTTCTGGATGGTTGTCATCCGTGGTAATGGCAAAACGGCAATTATCAACACTGGCCCACCTGACGATCTAACGCTATTGAATGAGCGTTGGAGTAGTGGCTTCGGTGAGCGCGGCAAATTGGTGCGCCAGGAAAATGAACGGCCTGTGTCCGCTTTGGCGAGTCTCGGACTCAAACCTGACGATATCGATTACGTTCTAATCACCCCAATTCAAATTTATGCGACGGCGAATATTCAGCTCTTCAAGAATGCCGAAGTTTGTATTTCAAAACGCGGCTGGATCGAGGACTTTCACGCCGAAAAGTTTCCGATGCACGTGCCACGTGAGTTTCGACTGTCCAATGAGACGCTACGCTACTTGATGTTTGAAGGTCATAACCGCCTTCGTTTGTTGAATGACGAAGATGAGATCATGCCCGGGCTTAGATGTTTCTGGGCTGGTGTCCACCATCGTTCTTCGATGTGTTATGTGATCGAGACTAAAAAAGGGCGTGTAGGCGTTTCTGATTGTGTTTTCAAGTACGGCAACATTGAAGAAGGTGAGCCACTCGGCATACAGGAGAGTCTTGAGGAGTATTACATCACCACGAAGCGCATGAAGCGTGAGACGGATATTTTCATTCCCCTGTATGAGCCAGACGTGTTGAAGAGATTTAGTGAAGGGAAGATTGGTTGAGCCTTGGTCTTCGGTCTTTGGCCTTTGCTCCTGGTTCTTACCGTTGTTTTTACCGTACCCATTCAGCGCGAGCTCAAAAAAGCGAAGGCCAAAGGCCCAAAGCCAAAGACCAAACAAACAATGATCCGCAAATCGTTCTCAATGACCCTAAAACCCGGCACCTGGGTCGAATATGAGAAGCGGCACAAACCTATCTGGCCCGAACTCCAGGAAGTACTTAAGAAACATGGCGTGCACAACTATTCCATCTTTCTAGACCGCGGTAGTAATCGCCGGCTCTTCGCGTACGTGGAAATTGAATCCGAAGAAATGTGGAAAAGCATTGCAAGCACGGATGTTTGTCGTCGCTGGTGGGCTCATATGAAGGATCTAATGTTGACCAATGACGACGACAGTCCAGTCGCATCTGATCTCGAGGAAGTGTTTCACCTGGATTGAGAATGAGGTCTTTGGTCTTTGGTTTTAGGTCTTTGACGCCGTTTCGTCTTTTATTTGCTTAATTTTCGAAGGACCAAAGACCAAAGACCAAAGATCAAAGGCCCAAGACCCTAGCCCAAAACAAACACAACTCCCGGGGTTTTAAATGTCAAATCGATTGCAGGGTAAGGTGGCGATCGTGACTGGTGGGTCCGCTGGAATCGGACAGGCCACGGCGGAGGTGTTTGCGGAAGAAGGCGCCAAAGTGGTGATCGCCGATCCGAATGCGCCGGGAGAAGAATGGGCAGCACAGATCCAAGCCAGTGGGGGAGAAGCGATCTTCGTGCAGACCGACATCTCGAATGAAGATCACTGTAAACGCGTGTGCGACGAAGCTGTAAAGGCTTTTGGCGAGCTCAATATTCTCGTGAACAACGGCGCGGTGTTTATCCTGAAAGGACTCGAAGCGAGTGTCGCCGACTGGCAGCGAATGCTCAGCGTCAACATTATGGGCACGGCGTTAATGAGCAAGTTTGCTTCTGAATACATGAAACAGGCGGGCGGAGGTTCGATTGTCAATCTCGGCTCGATCTCCAGTTTTGTCGCGCAGCCCTCGTTTATCACGTACAGCTCAACTAAGGGTGCGATCCTGCAGATGACGCGGAACATGGCAATGGACCTGGCGCCGTTCAATATAAGAGTCAATTGCGTTTGTCCTGGCACTATCTTGACGCGCGCTTCCGAAGAGCACATGGCCCGTGTTGGCATGACGAAGGAAGAGTTCATTGCGGCTGAGGCCCCGAAACATTTGCTCAATCGTGTTGGGGATCCGCGCGAGGTGGCATACCCGATTCTGTTTCTTGCCTCGGACGAGGCTTCGTTCATTACAGGCACACACCTTATGGTCGATGGTGGCTATACAACGCAATAGCCAGCAGTGATCCATCCGCAGATTACGCCGATTACACGGATTGTTTTTTTAGAAAGGTTGGTCGTCTGACGCCAGCTCAGACCTGTCGCGAACTACTGCAAACCTAACTGATTTGCATAAAAGTCTGAGAAATCTGAGTAATCTGCGGATAACAATTAGGGCAAGGAGGAGTTGAAGATGAGGCTCATTTATTTGTTCGCGCTGTCGACAATCTACTCAGTCTCTGTCATGGCTCAACAGTCGGCGCCGCCAAAGGAATGGATCGATCCCGATACGGGTCATCGAGTAATCCGACTAACGGAAGAACCTGGCAGTGCAAGCCTGTACTTTCACCAGAACGCCTATACGCCTGACGGTGAAAAGTTAATCGTCATGTCGCCAACAGGTCTTTCAACCGTCAATCTGAAGACGCGGGCTGTTGAGAAGGTTGTTGAGGGACGAGTCAATGTTATCGTCACCGGGAAGAAGACCGGGAATGTCTACTACGCTAAAAGTGGAGTTGTTTACGCGACCGACCTCAACACAAAAGCAACCCGAGAGGTCGTGAAGCTGCCACCGCGCGGATCCGTCTCGAGCGTTAACGCAGATGAGACTCTGCTTGCTGGAATCATTGATGAAGGACCACCGCCGGAGAACCGATCCGCGGCAGGTACCGCACCGGGTGCGCCGCGCGGCGATAACTACCCAGGGAAAGGCGAGATGATGGAGCGTCGCCTAGCCGAGAGGCGGCCACTCCGTCTGATTACGATCGACACAAAAACCGGCGAGGTAAAAACACTTCTCCGTGGTACTGACTGGTACAACCACATCCAGTTTTCGCCGACCGACCCGTCGCTATTAATGTTGTGTCACGAAGGGCCCTGGCACAAAGTGGATAGAACCTGGACCATTCGCACCGATGGAACAGCGTTAACTCAGATTCACCGTCGCACGATGAACATGGAAATCGAAGGCCACGAATTCTTCAGCGGCGACGGAAAGATGATCTGGTACGACCTGCAAACTCCCAGGAGTCAGGTCTTCTGGCTAGCGGGTTATAACGTCTCGACCGGTGAGAGGATCTGGTACCACCTCGAACGAAGCGAATGGTCAGTGCACTTTAACGTATCGCCGGATGGGACGCTTTTTGCTGGTGACGGTGGCGGTCCAAACAGCGTCGCCGCCCCGGGCAACGGTCAGTGGATCTATTTATTCCGGCCTGAAATGCTGCCGGATCGCACGGATGGTGTATTGCCTAACTTGAAAGACCTTATTAAACCCGGATACTTCAAGGCTGAGAAGTTGGTGAACCTGGCAAAACACAACTACTCGCTTGAGCCGAACGTGACCTTTACTCCTGATCAGAAGTGGATTGTATTTCGTTCAAACATCCTTGGGCCAACCTATGTTTTTGCTGTGGAAGTCGAGAAGGCCAAGGTAAGCAAGAACTGATTATCCACAGATTACGCCGATTACGCAGATTCTCAATTTTGAAATAGCAATCGACTATGAGGTTGAAGAGTGTCTTTGCAAATCTGTGCATTCTGCGTAATTTGCGGATTCTGATTCTTGGTGTCGTCGTACTGATCAGCGTTGAGAATCGCGAATTCACTGTCGTCGGAGTTCCCGCGGAGAATCACATCGTGCGCAAGTTTGACTTTGGTGGCGGCAAGGTTGCCTCGGGCTATCAGCAGGTGCTTGCTACGACTTTTTACAACAAAGAACAGGGTTACGGTTTTGAGCCGGGTGCCGCGATTACTTGCACGGATCGCAAGGGAGTCAACGAATTGCGCAGCGATTTTTGCACGAGCGACAGGCCCTTCTATTTCTCGGTCTCATTGCCGGAAGGAAATTACCGTGTGACGCTGACTTTAGGCGATGCGGAAAGCGAGACCATTACGACAGTCAAAGCAGAACTGCGGCGGCTGATGTTGGAGAAAGTCCAAACGGCGCCCGGCCAATTCGTTACGCGGACCTTCAATGTAAACATTCGCACTCCGTCAATCGCAGGAGGCGGCGAAGTAAAACTCAAGGATCGCGAGCGGACGACAGAAGCATGGGCATGGGATGAAAAGCTGACACTGGAATTCAACAATTCTCATCCGGTCGTCAACGCCATTGAGATCATAAGAGCTGGCGATCTGCCTACTGTGTATCTACTCGGGGACTCAACTGTTTGCGATCAACCCAGCGAGCCGTATGCAAGCTGGGGGCAGATGCTAACTCGTTTCTTTAAGCCCAACGTCGTCATTGCGAACCATGCTGAGTCGGGCGAATCGCTGCGAAGTTCGTTGGCCGCGCGTCGTTTGGACAAGGTGTTGAGCACTTTTAAGGCCGGCGACTATTTAATCATTCAGTATGGTCATAACGACGAGAAAGAAAAGGGTGAAGGTATAGGCGCGTTTACGTCTTACAAGGATGACTTGAAGAAGTTCGTTGTGGCGGCTCGTGACCGCGGTGGAAATCCCGTGCTGGTTACACCCGTGCAACGGCGCACTTTCGATTCATCTGGCAGGATTACGAATTCACATGGTGACTATCCTGAAGCAGTTCGCCAAGTTGCCAGGGAAGAAAAGGTGCCACTGATCGATTTGCACCTGATGAGCACGATTTTTTACGAGGCCCTTGGGCCTGAGAAATCTAAGCTAGCCTTCAAAGATGGAGATGGTACGCACCACAATAACTACGGAAGTTACGAGTTGGCGAAATGCGTGGTGGAAGGGATCAAGACGGCAAAGCTTGAGCTTGCCAGATTTTTGATCGGGGGCATTCCTGCATTCGATCCGGCTCATCCGGACTCGTTGGAGAGTTTCAGTTTGCCGCCAAGTCCGATGCTGGAAGATGTGAAGCCCATAGGTAGCTGAAAGAAGTAGAGTTCGGGGAGGAGAACGAGCGGGGGCAAGCCCACCTTCCTAACCTACAAATGTAAGTAAGATCTGTAATTCAATTTGCAAGTTAGGAAGGTGGGCTTGCCCCCGCTGTCGCCAAAGCAGTACGTCTAATCAATTACAGCAATAGCACTGACATGAAGCACACAGTTCTACTCATGTCGCTTTTGACATTCGCGGTCTCTGCAAGTGCGGATGTCCACTTGCCAGACGTGATCAACAGCGGCATGGTGCTCCAGCGCCAACAGACAATTCCAATCTGGGGAAGGGCTGAACCCGGCGAAGCTGTTACCGTGCAGTTCGCAGGTCAGAAGGTGAATACGACAGCGGACAAAGACGGCAAATGGCTTGTCAGGTTAAGTCCGCTGAAAGTAAACGTTACCTCCGGAATACTGACTGTTGAAGGCGGGAACAAGATCGAGTTAAAGGACATTCTGGTGGGTGAGGTTTGGTTGGTAGCAGGCCAGTCAAACATGCAACGATTGTTAAGTGAGACCGCGAACGGTGACCAAGCAATCGCTGCGGCAAATCACCCGCTAATTCGTCTCTTCAATGTGAGTCGACAGGTTGCATTCAAACGTGCCCCGCCGCCGCTAGGCGTTTGGCAATCATGCACGTCCGAGTCAGTCAAAGATTTTTCTGCCGCAGGATATTACTTCGCGGTTGAGCTGCAGCAAGAGCTGAACGTCCCAATTGGAATGATCAACTCTTCTTATGGAGGCTCGCAGGCTGAGGCATGGACGCCTGTTGAGTATCTCCTCGCTTCCCCCGATTTGAAACCGACCATTGAGCGAACAAAGATTTGGGACGAGGAACGACCGCGCGTGAGGATCCAGTATGACGAGGCCATAAAGAAATGGCGTGAGGACGCAGACAAAGCAAAGGCAACCGGAGCAACACCGCAACCTTCCCCTCCAGTCCCTGACGCCCTGCGAGACTATCGCATTGCAGCGTCGATTTACGACGGAATGATCGCGCCTCTGATCCCCTTCAAGATTCGTGGCGCGGTTTGGTATCAGGGTGAGTCGAACGAAGCGCGAGCTCAACAATACGGCATCCTCCTGCCAACAATGATCAAGGCCTGGCGTGAACGCTGGGGGGAAGGTGATTTTCCTTTCGGCATCGTGCAATTGCCAAACTATCGAAGCTCGAAGGATGAACCTGCAGATGAAGCGTGGAGTCATATTCGAGAAGCGCAACGACTAACCGCGCGGAGTCTGCCGAGGATGGGTTTGATTGTCACCATTGATATTGGCGAAGCTCGCGACATACATCCGAAAAATAAATTGGACGTCGGCAAGCGAATGGCGCTTTGGGCTTTGGCTGATGTTTACGGCCGTCCGCTGGTAAAGTCTGGACCAAGCTTTCGAAGCGCTAAGATTGAAGGCTCAAAGATTGTGTTGACATTCGATGACGCTGGGCGTGGGTTGAAGATTCGATCTGGTAACAAACTGGAGGAATTCGCCATCGCTGGCGAAGACGCGAAGTGGTTTTGGGCCGACGCAAAAGTGGTAGCGAAGAACCGCGTCGAGGTCTGGTCGCCGGCCGTCCCAAAACCAATCGCAGTGAGATACGCATTCAATAACAATCCTAAGAACCCGAATCTGACCAACGAAACTGGATTGCCTGCAGGGCCCTTTCGAACGGACAAGTTTCCCGGTCCAACCGATGGCAAGAGGTGAGACAGGACATTCTATGAAATGGAGCAAGTTGGGAAGGAGGCAAGAGGCAAATAGACAGGTTGGGAAGGGGCAAGCGGCAACATCAAGTACCTCACTAGAATTGGACAGTTGGGAAGGGGGCAAGCGGCAACATCAAGTACCTCACTAGAATTGGACAGTTGGGAAGGGCAAGCGGCAATCAAAAGGATCTCACCAAAGAGTCACCGAGCGCGCCCCGCTGATCAACATCAGACAAGTTAGAGCGACCAGGGATCCAAGCAGTGTTTCAATTTTGAATAGATGTAAGAGGCTTGAACTGTACCAGCGGGGGCGCACTCGGTATTTCTATTGTGTGGTGCTTGATCTTGCCGCTTGCCCCTTCCCAACTGTCCTATTCTAGAGAGGCACCTGATCTTGTCGCTTGGCTCCTTCCCAACTGTCCTATTCTTGGGAGGTACTTGATGTTGCCCCTTCCCGACCTGTTTTGATTGCTGTGGCCACTTGCCCCTTCCCAACTTATTGAATTTACCGTTCTCGGCAGTTGGAATTTCCTGAAGGAAAATAACTGAAATGAAACGACGTGAATTCGTTCTTGGGACGGCCACTTCCTGCGCTGCGCTGATCGCTACGCGGCACTCAACAGTCGGACAAAAGCTATTGTCTTTGATGCCGAGCGCCCAGGGATCTGACTCCAGGATCGAGATCCTAACCGGTGAGCCTATCGGAACTATTGCTCCCGAAATCTACGGTCACTTCACTGAACACCTTGGAGGGGTGATCTACGACGGAATCTGGGTTGGCGAGAACTCGAAGATTCCCAATGTTGCCGGCATACGTAAGGCACTAGTCGACGCACTACAGAAGATCAAGCCGGGTGTGATTCGTTGGCCCGGTGGTTGTTTTGCCGATAGCTACAACTGGCGTGACGGTGTCGGTCCGAAAGACAAGCGTCCGCGTACTACCAACTTCTGGCGCGACGCCCCCGAATGGCCCAAGGGTGCGCCAGACGGACCGTGGAAATATGAAACAAACCAGTTTGGCACTGACGACTTTTTGCGTTTCTGCAAGTTGAGTGGTGCTCAACCGTATCTCGCCGCTAACCTCCGTAGTTTGTCGGCGAACGACTTTTACGAGTGGGTCGAGTATTGCAATTCACCAGCAGGAACAACAACGCTTGCAGACGTACGTGCAGTGAAGGGTGAACGCGATCCGGCAAAGGTTCGGTTTTGGGGTATTGGCAATGAATCGTGGGGTTGCGGTGGCAACTTCACTCCCGAAGAGTACGCAGCTGAGTATCGACGTTTTACCGCGTGGGTTCCCCGGTATGGTGTTGACCTCGCATTTATAGGCGCCGGTCCAAACGGGAGCGACCTGGAATGGACTCGCCGGTTCTTTACAAAAATGAATGAGCGTCGGGCGCTCGGCTCGATGTGGGGTTGGGCCATGCATCACTACTCGTGGAATGTAAGTAGTGGGCGTACTTCTGATTGGTTTCAAGGAAAAGGTGATGCCGTCAAATACTCGGATGAGGAATGGTACGAGATGCTGCGCGAAGCCGACCGCATCGACACGATGATCTCCGACCATTGGAATGTGATGGGAGAAATCGATCGTGCACATCGCGTGAAGTTGGTAGTCGATGAATGGGGCACATGGTTCAAACCCGGCAGTGAGGTCGACAACACGCACTTGTTGGGTCAACAGTCGACAATACGTGACGCTGTTCTTGCGGGGCTGACGTTAGATACTTTTCATCGTCACGCTGAAAAAGTTGCGATGGCCGCTGTCGCCCAACTCGTCAACTGTCTGCAGTCGCTCTTTCTCGCGCATGAGGACAAGCTTGTGCTGACGCCGACCTATCACGTGTTTGACATGTACTCGGTGCATCAGGGCAAGACTTCAGTAAGAACGGTCTTTTTGTCTCCCCGTCCGAACTACACGCGAAACGGACAACCGGCAACTATTCGAGGGTTGAATGGCTCGGCATCGCTCGATGGAAAGCGACTGGTGTTGACCGTGACAAATCCAGACTTGAAGGCGACGCGCGAAACGGAAATCGCTGTGCGCGGTGCGTCAATTAGATCAGTCAAGGGAACGATTCTCACTGCCAATGATATCCACGAGCACAACAGTTTCGCCGACCCGAATCGCGTCACTCCTAAGGCGATAGCGGTGGCTCTCACTGGGAATGCGCTCGTCCACAAGTTCGCTCCCGCGTCAGTGACGCGGCTTGATATTGAGTTGGTGTAGTTGGTCGAAGGAAAGCAATCATTTACAAAGGTGGATTCAAGTGTGAAGTGCAACCGCTTATTGAGAATACTTTTGTTCGAGATGCTGATCCTGCAGCCCAAAACCCTAACGCTGAAAGCGTTCGCCCATTCCAGCCCAGGGTTTGCTTTGAAACCCTGGGACCAGGCATCTCGATTCCTCGAAGACGCAACTCTGAAGGAGTTGCGTCGCGGCTCGCTAATCGCAACGCCATCGCAACTCCTTCAGAGTTGCGACTAAGCAAATTGAACTTTTATCCCAGGGTTTCAAAGCAAACCCTGGGCTCGAATTAGCGAACGCTTTCAGCGTTGAACAATGATTCCCTCTTTTAGATGTTTAGTTAGTTCTTAATTAGCCAGTTCCCAGTCCCTCTTTGCCTGTTTCGAAACTTGAAAGGAGTCATCGATATGCGACTAGTTCAAACTGTCGTAGTCATCCTGATCTGCTCCACAGCGATTTGGGCCCAAAGCAACCAAGGTGGCATTAGTGGAACCGTTTTTGATCAGAATGGTGCGGTCGTACCTGGCGCAACTGTGATCATCACGGATCTAGGTACTCAAAAAATTACAACCCTGACCACTTCGGAGTCGGGCACATACGCCGTGCGATCGCTCGAGCCCGTCACTTACAGCATCAGAGTGGAGGCAACCGGTTTCAAGAAAGCGATCATGGAAAAGGTAAAAGTTGATACGGCCACAGTCACGACCGTCAACGTTACACTTGAAACTGGAGCGGTGGGCGAGACGGTGACTATCAGCTCTGATGCCCCGCTTATCAACACTGACTCGGCTACTACGACGCAGACAGTTTCCGAACGTCAGCTTCGAGACTTGCCCTTGAACAATAGGAGTGTGCTGGATCTCGCTGTCACAGCTCCGAACGTAACCGGCGATGCGGGCAGCGAAGATCCGGAAGTCACTGCCGGTCAACCTGTTCCCGGCTTTAACCTGAATGTGAATGGCGGTCGCTCGGGCAGCACCGCAATTCTTGCAGATGGTGTTAACAACACCGGTGTTGGAATCGCACGGGCGGTCGTGAGCTTCACGCCTGAAACGGTCCAGGAGTTTACCGTTCAGACTTCCGCCTACTCTGCTGAATACGGCAACACGGCTGGTGGAATTATCAACGCGACAACAAAGTCAGGAACCAATGACTTCAACGGTGTCGCACTTTGGTACCATCGTAATCCAGTTACCAATGCAATTCCCTACACCATTGGTACTGGCCCACGCACACCGAACAATCGACGTTATAACCAGGTGTCGGTGACAGTTGGTGGGCCTGTCTATCTTCCCAGATTCGGTGAAGGTGGTAAGGCACTCTACGACGGTCATAACCGAACCTTCTTCTTCTTCGCCTATGAACCACGTTGGTTGCGAGACTTTCTCGATGTCACGACGTTGTTACCAACCGCAGCGGAGCGCGCCGGAGACTTCCGGAACCTCGTTAGAACGAGCAGTGGTTTGCTTCCGCCAAACGTGGCAGCGCAGTTCAATGCTGTCGTCGTTCAAAACCCAAATATCTACCAGCAGTTCCAACTGATTAATGGACGTCTCGTGCCGATTGTGCTGGTGAATATTCCCGGAAGGACGCCGACTACCAGTTATCAGTTTTGTCAGTTCGGAGATCCGCGGGCAACTATAGTTAACGGCGCACCGATGTGTACTCCGGAAGTCAATGGGTTGCCAAACCTCGCTCTGAATGTTATACCCTCGGCCTTCCTGGACCCAGTGGCTCCGAAGATTCTGCAGTTCATGCCCCCGCCCAGTAGCGACTATTTTCTTGATGGCACCGGCCTCATAAGAAACTACATCGTTCACCGCTTTGTGCAACAGGACGAGACGCGCTACACACTGCGACTCGATCACAGCATCACAAATAACAACAAGATCAACTTCCGTTATTCGAAGACTCCGGCAGTAGGTGTCAGGGGATTTGGTAGCGACATAAATGGCAATTCTGCCGCTTATAGTGATGCCAAACAATTCCTGCTATCCGACAACCATCTCTTCACTCCGACGCTGGTCAACGACCTGCGCCTAAACTATACGCGAGGAGTATTCAGTGAGGACTTTTCACCGGAGTTTTCCATTCAGGGAGGTCGAAATCTCGCCAATGAACTTGGACTGCCAAGTCTGACGTCAGGAGGCATGCCACTTTTTCAGATTAGCCAGGACCAACTGACTAACGCGTTTGCCGATATTGGATCATCAGGTTCAACAAACAACTTCAACGTCGAAGAGCGATTCGACATCAACGACGTTGTCTATTGGACCAGAGGAAACATGAGCTGGAGGTTTGGCGTCGATCTAAACTACGCGAGACTCAATGTCATTCCATTTTTTGGTGCCTCTGGAGGAAGGTGGGAATTTCGGACCGTAAACACCAGTAACAATAGGACTGCGACTGCGTCCAATGGCGGTGCCAATCTCGCAAGTTTACTGATGGGCGTACCCAACGTGGTCCAGGTGAGGCCGCTATTGCTGAACTACGACTATCGTTGGAAGAGTGGCGCTGCCTTTGTGCAGAATGACTGGAAAATAAAACCCAATTTAAGTTTGAACCTTGGACTGCGGTATTCACTGCAATATCCGCGACTCGAGAAGAATGACCTCCAGGGCACGTTCCGTCCCGATCTGGCCCAAACTGTAGCGCTCACTCAGGCGCAGCGGTTGGCAACTGCCGTTGGTCTTGGACTAGTCCCAGCCACTCCAACTCCACCTCCGAATACTCCAGTTCCGAGTATTGTGCCGACAACAATTCAGATTCCGCCGTTTGCTTTTGTAGGGCGAGGCGGGCGGTCGCGGTACCTTACTCCAGTCGATTACATGGGGTTCGAGCCTCGCTTCGGTTTTGCCTGGAGTCCCAAGTTTGGTTGGGCTGAAGCGCGATCAATGGTCGTGCGCGGCGGGTACGGTATTTCGCACGCGACGCTTACCGGGAACAACCGACTTCCCAGTCCTGACTTTGGCTCTTTCACGGGGGTATCAACTCTGGCAAATGGTTCCACTGCTGGAGGTACTGCTGACCCCACTCAACCAGTGCGGTTGAGCGGTAATACACCCTTCATCTCCGGGTCGTCTATTGATTCGGTGCTGGGCACAAACGCCGAAGGATTTGTCTTTCTGAACAGTTTGGGTACGCCAGGATTTGCGAGCGGCACTGAAGGAACTGGGAAGGTCCCCTACAGCCAAAATTGGAACATGTCGGTTGCTTTCGAACCTATGAAGAACCTCGTAGTCGAATTTGCCTATGTTGGCAACAAGGGCACCCACCTGTACATGCCGTTCGTAAACATCAACCCGAAGAGCATCGACTTTGTGGAGTTCCTTGAAGGGCAGAATTTGAACGCCGAAACGGCATTCGCTGACCCCTTGGGGCGTCGAAACCTTTTAGGTGCTGTGGTAACGATTCCACGTAATAGCGTGATTAGTCCCTACTTTGGTTTCAACAATCTCTTGCGCTTCTTTGATCCTTCGGCGAACAGCATTCGACACGCTGCCTACGTCGACGTGCGTCGTAGGGTGGGCAGAGGCTTTACCTTCACCGCGAACTATACTTATGGGAAATCAATTGACGACGCCTCAGATTCCAGTCCCGACACGAGAACTTTGACTACGCCAACTACTCTGGGGCAACAGGTATCTTATGGCGTTTCAAGGAATAACGATCGCTCGATCTCGACGTTCGACATCAAGCACAACTTCACGTCAACATTCATTTACGACGTACCAATCGGTAAGGGGCGTTCACTCCTTTCCAACGCTCCGGCTTTAGTTGACGCTGTGGTTGGGGGATGGAGCTTTTCGGGCTTGCTCCGCTTGCAGGGTGGCTATCCAGCGGTACCAATCATCACCGATACAAACCGACTTGGTGGGACCAACCGGGCCATCAGGCTCGACATCGTGCCCGGAGTGCCGCTTAAGAACCCGCGCTACTCGGGTGCCTGCTCTATCGGCGCGGCCTGCGAACCCTATCTCAACCCGGCGGCGTTCATACGACCTCCTAAAGGATCGTTGGGTAACGCTGCGAGAACGTTGGACCTGCGCGCTCCAATGCAGGAGTATTTTGATTTTTCGATTCAAAAGGACTTCCCGTTTCCATTCAGTAACGACAGCAAACGACGAATCAACTTCAGGGTGGATTTCATTAATGCCTTCAATCACCCCAACTTCCGATTCAACAATACAGGCAACACCCCACCAGGGTTCGGTGGAGTACCCAACGAAGCGTTGCTTGCTCAGCCGGACATTAATGCATGGAATGCAGCGAATCCCGGTCAAGCCGCAACGTTGGCGCAAGTAAACGGGCTACTAAACAATAGTCGGTTGCCTCCGGCAACTGGTCTGGACTCAGGACCATTGCCGCTGAATTTCTTCAGCATCAGGATTCCTGAGGGCTTTGCGACAAGGAACCCGAATTCCTTCGACATCAGAACGCTGGAAGGAATCAAGCTTTACCGTTTGCGTCAGGCATACGACACAAACTTCGGAACCTTGTTCGCGGTAAACAACCCGCGCTACATCCAATTTGGATTGAGGATCTTCTTCTAGAGAGAAGCCGACGAGAGGCTGCACAAAAAATAATAGGTTCAGCCTCTCATTCTCACCGCCTCTTTAGCCCGGTGATCGAGGCTCATATTAGGGTCCCCTGCTGAAGCGGAATGACGCATCAAGTGGACCAGCCAGGTTCGCGGGCCGAATTATCGATTGACGTTCGGCAACCGAAACGGTTCATGGCCTAAGTCGTGCGGATCCACGACGCACATGACAACGAGGTCAGTACCACCTCGCGGTAGCGGGTGGGTCATCTGTTGACAATAAGGTCGTGCGTTTGCGAGTGGACCCACCCGCTACCGCGAGGTGTCGCGCCAAGCAAAGCCCGTGACGAGGGGAAGGCGCAAGCAGAAACTCGTCGTAGTAACCCAGTGGGTGAGGTTAGCACCGAGACCCACCTG
>JBKOYD010000032.1:0-42566 GCA_046725195.1 Acidobacteriota bacterium
AGAAGCAATGAGGAAACGCTGTTGTCGATTTTGGGTTCACCGAACGACAACCCTAAGAAAGAGTCGACTTTACTTTTTTGGAGAGGAGAAACGATGAGTATCAGGTTTCCACATGAGTCAGCGGAATACAGAGAGGCTCGCGACCGGCTGCTTGAACAGGAGATCGAGCTGCGCCGCGCCACCGAGGCGGTGGCGGCCGCGCGGCGCCAGCTTCCGCTCGGCGGAGCGATCCAGGAGGATTATGTCTTCCAGGGAGCCGGACCCGACGGCACCTCGACCGACGTGAAATTATCTGAGCTGTTTGAGCCCGGCAGGGATTCGGTAGTGATCTACAACTTCATGTTCCCACGCTCGCCGGGAGACGGACGGCCGGGACCGGAGGCTGGCCAAACGGCGCAGCTCCCGCTGACGGAAGGCCCATGTCCCTCGTGCACGGCCCTGCTCGACCAGCTTGACGGTGCCGCAGAGCACGTCTCACAGCGCATCAATCTGGCCGTCGTCGCGAAGGCCCCGCTGGCTCGCATCCTCACCTTCGCTAAAGAGCGCGGCTGGCGCAGGCTGCGCCTCTTGTCCTCAGCCTCGAACAGCTACAACCGCGACTACCTCGGCGAGACAGCGGCAGGATCGCAAATGCCGATGCTTAACGTGTTTCATCGTAACGGTGAGCAGATCCACCACTTCTGGGGCTCGGAACTACTCTACGCGCCAACTGACCCCGGACAAGATCCACGCCACGTCGGTACCATCGAGCCGCTCTGGAACCTGTTCGACTTCACTCCCGAGGGCCGTGGCACCAACTGGGACGAGCAGTTGAGCTACTCATGCTGCGAAGAGGCTAAGCAGATGTCAGTGGCAAAAGAGGATTAAAATCCCAGCTAAGAGTCCTGAAGAAATCTGCCGCCTTTTCCAGCACTATATGCGAGAGGGCGATATTGACACGGTGCTTACCGTCCATCACTCTGTAAATAGTCTCCTTCCACCAGGTCCACCCTCTACTAGCACAAGCTCTACACCGATCTTTAGCCCGTGCCATACCTAGAAACACTCGGTGCCTGAGTACATCAACGACTTCGTGCAAGAATTTTTTCAGTCGTCGTAGGTCTATCGGTACGATGCAATCACCTCAGAGCAGATCGGAAGCAACTGTAATTGAAAGAAAGAGGATTACTTTTTCCTTTTCGAACCCCCGAATTTCTAACTGACATTACTTCCTCTCCACAAACTCCATTATCAATCAATCGATTCTTTCAATGCGGCTCTTTTTGGAAGCATAAATCCCGTAGCGATGAGCCAGATGAAGCCAGGAAATCTTGTTAGCGGAATGAGGTAGATAAGTTTGGGAAATACCAGGCTGAACCAACTCAATTCGCCGCACACACCGATCAGCAGCCCAAAGACCACAAGCCATTTCGGGAGTAGCTTCATAAATCCAGACGGTACCGAAATGCCGGCAATCAAAAGGCCTAAAGGCACTGAATATCCAACGCCGCCCAGAGCAAATGTGATGTAGTACAACGTTCGAATGATTGACCCGTCCTGCGCGATGCCGGGATAAGACATCACCCAGAGAACAAGCGCTGACAAAGCCAAGTTGAATGTGGTCATCAGCCCGCCGAAAAGCGCAATGTGCACGCCGGCGACTCTTGCGCCCACGAATCGCAAACGGCTCACAATAGTCGCGGTGTAGAGGCCAAGCGGGATCGCCGAACCAAACTGGAGAAACGCGCACATCAAAACAGCATGAGGTTGTCCTTGAAAATAAGCGGTGACGATCTCCGCGGATTCCCATGGACCAGGAAAGTGCGGAGCGTTGGCTGAAAACGATATGACAAAATAAAGGCCGGCATTAAACAACGCCGTAAAGACGATTGCCAAAATCCCCAAGTGCGGTCCCCTGAACCTTTCCGCGCTTTCGATCACGCGATTTGAATTGGTCATGACCTCTACCTTCCTTCCTATTGCCGTTGACACCAACCATTTGGGCCCTGGTTAAACAACGTCGATCCTATTTCATTAGACAGTCTGTCTAGTGAAAGCATATATTCCGTGGTAGGAAGAGTCAACTCAGGAAACAGGGTATCCTCCTGAATGAGAGACTGATGGCCACAAAAGCAGATTCGAACTGCAAAAATACGCGGCGTTACCAGCTTCGGCAGCGGCAAACGAGCGTTGATGACACGCGAGCAAAAATCATCAAGGCCGCTCGCGAGCTAATTCTGTCAGACCGTGCCTTGGCCGGATTCTCGGTGGATGCGGTCGCAAAACAAGCAGATGTGGCGCGCGCTACCGTTTATAACCAGTTTGGTAACAAGCTCGGACTGTTGGAAGCCTTGTTCGATGACTTGGCTCGGCGCGGCGGAATGTTTGAACTTAAAGAAGCGTTCCGGAAAGACGATCCGCTCAATGCATTAAACGAATTCGTCACCGCCTTCGGTCGGTTTTGGACCACTGATCGGATAGTTATTCGTCGGCTTCACGCGATGATTACGCTGGATTCCGAAATGGCGAAAGCAGATGCAGCGCGGCAGGAACGGCGGCGCGAAGGGTTGCGGGTAATTGTCGGCAGGCTCCAGAAGAAGTATGAACTTCCGTCTACACTTTCGTTTGATGAGATTATTGAAATCGCTCACACGTTAACTTCCTTTGAAACCTTCGACGCACTCGCCGGAACCAGGCGTTCGCCGGAAGAGGTCGTGCCAACAGTGCAAAAATTGATCCTGGAAGTATTGGAGTTGGACCAAGTATTGAAAAACTGAAAGCTGGTGTCCGAAGTCGTCCGCTCTCTCTTTTCTGATGCGGTTAACTGTCGCTAACGCGCCGCGAATCGGTGACACCGGTTCGTCCGTATTACGAACCAGAAAGTCCGACGCTGGTGCCCCGGCGCGTATCTTTGCTAGCCAGTCTTCCGGGTCGTATTCAACGCCGACGGCAGGGCAAAGCCGCAGCCTCACATCGGGTGGCAAAGCCAAGCTGCAAGGAATTTGTCACCCCCTGGAAAGCTCGTAGGCCCCTATTACCATTGAGTGGACCAACGTTCTTACATCGCGCCATGCAGCACTCCGATGCTTAGACCACCGTCGATATGGATGACATGCCCGGTGACAAAGCCACACTTTTCGGAAGCTAGGAAGCTGACGAGCGCTGCAACCTCTCCGAGCGTACCCATGCGACGCATCGGGACTCGTGCCAGAATTTGCGCGCACTGCAGCTAATCCCACCTTCATCACTCAATGCTGCGGGACTCGCGCACTAAAAGTCTTTGAGTATCTTGCGGTCTTTTATGCGATTCTTGCGGACCTGAGGAATTGCTTTGGCGTGATACCGACAACGCGCTTGAAGTGATTGGAGAATTGGCTCTGACGGCGTTATTCGGATCATTCACGCTGCCGCTTACGGTGCCGGCTGTCAGCGACTGGCCCAGAGCTGGATCGCCCAAGGTGAGAATTATGTAGGAGAACAAAAGCGCTCGGGCGATGTTGGGATGGATTAACCCACGAGTCATTGCTTTTACCTCACTAAATGGAGGAACACCCTACAACCTTACTGCCCTGACCAGCTTCAGTGTCACTCTTGGAACCCTTGATCCGAATGCCGACACGACTGCACTTCGTTCTATTGAGATTACAAAAGGCTGCCACCACCCGCCTTTGTGCACTTTGCTGAAATTGTCTATTTCTTGCGCAATCGTAAGGTCAGTTGAGCTCTGGAGGATCAGGCGGTGTGGCATTTTGCTTCTCGGAGGACATATAGCCACACCGGTTATCATCAGCCGGTGCTTACGCTGTCTTCACCCATTTCTTTAGGCTCGGTACAACGCCTGATCGGCCGAACGGAATAATTCGTCGCCGGCCCGTGAAAGATGGGCATCTTTCCCTGACGAAGCTCTTGACTAAAGAGGAGCCTGGGATTTGCCAGGTGATACAGCAACACTGAGAAGAGCGAAGTCATCAATCCACCAGGAAACCCGAACTCCGTGGCTGCAAGAATAATTGGAAGATAATACAGATGCTGGAACGGCATCACCCGTTGCGCGATCCAGCATTGCGATCAGGACGAGTGCTGCTGCGATCAGGCCCACATAGTACACTCGGTAAGACGACCTGGGCCCGTGATGGAGAATCGATTTGCTGGTAATTTGCATCGTTGACAGAAATAGATTACTTGTCGATTCACCCACCGTTGGCGTCAATGCCATAACGTTCAATCATCCGATAAAGAGTTCGACGATCGATACCTAGAGTTTCAGCTGCTCGTGTGCGATTACCTCCAGTGACTTCCAATATGTAGAGCAGATAACGGCGCTCGAGCTCATCGAGAGGCGGCAGATCCTCGAAGAGAGCGGACAACGGCGACTGGGCAGCAGCTCGCACCTGCGGAGACTGAAGTTTGGCCGGCAGGTCTTCAGGGACAACATCGTGGCCGCGCGCGTGGAGTACGGCATATTCAATAGCCGACTCCAACTCGCGCACGTTTCCGGGCCAGTGATAGGCAACCAGTGTCCGGACGGTCTCGTCCGATAATGTCAATTGCTTGCGTCCGTCTCTCGCGAGAACAACACGTAAGAAACGATCGGCTAATAGTGGAATATCAGTGCGTCGCTCACTGAGGCTTGGCACTCTCAGAGTTACTACGTTGAGCCGGTAAAAGAGATCTTCTCGAAACGTTCCTGCTTTTACTTCCTGCTCAAGGTTCCGGTTGGTGGCAGCAAGGACGCGAGCGTCCACCTGTACTGCGCGCGAAGCGCCCACGCGTCGGATCTCCCCCTCCTGCAAAGCCCGTAGCAACTTAACCTGCAAGGCGGGACTTGTTTCTCCTACTTCATCCAGAAAGAGCGTGCCGCCCGCAGCTTCTTCCCAAAGCCCTTTGCGGTCGCCGACGGCCCCCGTGAATGCCCCACGCACGTGGCCAAACAGTTCTGCCTCCAGCAGCGTTTCGGTGAGCGCGCCGCAGTTTATGGCAACAAACGAGCCTGACGATCGCGTGCTGTGTTGGTGGATCGACTGCGCTACAAGCTCCTTACCGGTACCCGACTCACCGACTATTAGAACTGTTGATCGGGTGGGCGCAACGCGCGCGATCTCTTTGTACAGCCCAATCATTACCGGAGCTCGGCCTAACAGTCCCCCTTGTTCGTACGGCGCAGAGAGTTGCTCTGCTTTCCGATCTTCAGGCGTGCTTTTCTGGTCCTGTTCAAGAGCTCGACGAGCAATCGCCACAACTTCCTCGACCTTGAAGGGCTTGGAGATGAAATCCCACGCTCCTTCCCTGGCAGCCTCGACGGCCGAGTCGAGTGTTCCAAAGCCAGTTACAAGAATCACCGGACACTGGGAGCGCAACTCCTTTAATAGATCCAATCCCGACTGGTCTGCCTCAAGGTGCACATCACTCACAACGAGATCGATCTTTTCTTTCTCAGCCACGCGCAAGGCCGCGGCGGGATCGAGAGCGGTGTTGACCTGCCAGCCCTGAACGCTGAAAATCTCACGCAGCAGTTCGCATGAGTCCTGATCATCGTCGACAACAAGAATGTGCTTCATCAATTAGTGCCTATCTCACACCAACCTCGACCTCGTCATCTCGGCTATCCACAACTCCGGTCAGTTCACTTGGGATCGCCGAAAATGCCAGCCGAAACCGGGTGCCCTGTCCCAGCTCGCTATTAACCTCCACTGTTCCTCCGTGCTCCGACATAATTTGACTAACGATCACCAGTCCCAGACCAGTTCCTTGACCTCGATCCTTCGTCGTGTAAAGCGGATCGAAGATGTGGCTCATTACTTCAGGCGTCATCCCCAGTCCGGTATCAGTAAAATCAACCACAACCTGTTGCAATTTGCTTGTTTTGCCGGGCTCAACATCGGTGCGAATGCGGATCTCACCGCCTTCGGGCATGGCATCGAGGCTGTTGTTGATGAGGTTCAAGAACAGTTGTTGCAACCGGTCAGAGGAACCGGCTATTAGTGGAAGGTTGTCGGCAAGCGCTTCCACGACTCGAATGTTGCGCTTGTCGAACGCCGGCGACATGGCGTCGCAGAGTCTGCGCAGGACTGCGTTCAAATCCAACGGCGAAAGCTCCGTTTCGAATCTGGTCTTGTCCAGCATCCTGCGAACAATCCGTTCAATACGTTCAATCTGTGCACTAATAGTTTTGATGCGCGACTCGGCATCTCTTGGATCTCGCACGAGATCGGATTTGAGCAACTGAACGTGCCCACTGATCAGGTTGAGCGGGGTCCCGACTTCATGCGCAAAATGAGCGGCGGTCTGACCCGCGGCAGCAAGGCGGCCCAATTCGTTCATGCGTTTGGTGGTACGCCAAAGTTCCAGATTCGTTTCCTGAAGTTGTTGGTTTCGTTTTTCTAACTCCATCGTGGCGTCGCGTACCGGTCACGAAGTACGCATTGCTGGGCCTCGCGCTCCTTTGTCATCTCTCTTATTTGACCGATCATGCTATTGAACTCTTCCGTGAGCCGGCCAACCTCGTCAGTCGCATGCGCAGTCACTTGTGCATCCAGATCGCCCGTCTTAGCCCTGACCATAGCATTCAAAAGCTTATCGATTGGTTGATAGACCAGCTGCCGAAACAAGAAATATGTGCCCATCATGATCAGCACAATTGCAATTAACGACATCCAGACGACGCTTTTCACATAATGAAACGCCACCGACCAGATACTGTCCAAGCGCTGGACAATTTCTACGGCCCCACTTGGGCGGCCGTCAGTAAATGTGACTGCGAACACCCGGTATAACGAGTGATCCGAACCTGTATTCGCACTTGCGACTTTTGGGCAAGACCCTTGCGTAACGCCTCTCTCGCGTCAGCTGGGACAGGCGCCGCTGGGGCACTGCCGGAAGCAGAAGCTTTCTCGATAAACTCTCCTTGTGAAAGCGCCCAGATGCGCACGCTTACAATACTCGGTCGAGACCCTTTGATCAGATTTGCGGCGCGCGTGAGAGTCTCAGAATCGTAAGACGATCCCATGTCACTGATATGCTGCGCGAGGTCTCGGGCCTGAATTTCCGCCAGCGCGTTGTCGTCGGTCCGCTCCAGGTTCGCAATCGCCGCACTCGTGACCACAAGCGCCGCCACCGACATCGCTATGATAATCGCGGAACTCAGCAGCGTTGTTTTGGTATGGAGTTTAAGTGTGCGCATACGCTGGTTAATTATCACTTTTAAAGGTTGCGCTCGCCAGTTGAAGTGCCCTGCACGTTCCTTCGTCCGAGCTTTTGGCGGAAATGGAAGATCAAACCGCAGAGAGTAATGGTTACAAGCAGCACGACCTCTATTCGCCTGACGTCAACAAGTACGATTGAGGCGCTGGCGCTGAGCGCGAAGCCCAGGAAAAACAGAACGGTCGTTAGTACGACACAAGATAAGCCATCAATTAGCGCAAATCTGCTGAGGGATAATCCTCGCGCACCTGAAAAGATCATGGTTGCCATACGCGTTCCATAGACCACGTGTGAGGCCGGTATCTGCCAGTTTCCAACCCGTAGGGATAGGCTCTCAGCTTTTGATCTTATGCGAAGAAACAGCTTGCTGTTCTGAATCACCCTGTGGCGTCCCAGGTAGAACCAAAAACAGTCACCCGTAAGGGCGCCGGTGCTCGCCGCAACGATCCCGAAAGCGGGGTCGAAATATCCGTGATGCGCCGCCACTCCGGCCAAAACCGGCACGACGTCTGCCTCAAGCATTGAAGCGACAAATACCGCCAATAGCCCGTATTTGATTAAGATTAACTCCACAACGGTTCGCCAACTTCTGCGCGACGTACCAACCCCGTAGTAGTAATCGGCAAGGACTATGCCGCGCGAGAATCGTGTCCACAGTCGGCTGTAGGAACCGCGCCAAACCCTGAAAGATGCCATCGGCATAACCACTAAACGTTCCAACCACCTCACGAGGTGTGGCATTCTTGTCATACCGACAAACACGTCACACCTCGCCTAACCTTGAATTGACCTCAGTCGCAGTTAAGTGAACTCTTTTTCCGAAACATCTCCTGGATAGACTCAGGGACAAAACTGGCATGCACGTTGCCAATCGAAGGAGTTGTGTTCGATATCTTTGGAAAGGAAATATAGGCATGAGAAAAGTACTTTCATTTCTACTCGGGGCGATCTTGCTAGTCGGCGCAGCCGCATTCGGTTTGCAATCAGGCTCCGCCAATGCAAGTGAACGGCACCCGATGGCATACAGATCGGGACGATACCATCATCGTCACCACAGGCATCACCGGCATCGAGCCTGGAGCCACAACCGTGTGCCAAACGCGCAGTCTCTTCGCAAGCAAAGTTGGTGATGATGTTAGTTTCGGCCGCGCTTCATTATGCGCGGCTGATTGAAGAGCCATATGCAAACACCCGCGACATTTCGCAACGTTTACGTTCCAGCTGGTGACGCCGGACCCGGGGTTCAGCTAAGGCCCGCCCAAACGACACTCGATTCATGGGTCCGGCGTTATGGCACAAACTCAACTTCATACGTGCTACTCGAAGGGTTCAAATCCTATTTCACTTCAGCTAGCGTTGACGGATTTCTCGCCTATCAAATGAGCGCCGGGATGGCCCTAATCGCCGGCGATCCGGTATGCGGGCCGGGCCAGGCACGACAGCTCATCCACGATTTCGTGGCTGCTATGAAGCGGCCGGTGGGCGCCTATCAAGTCTCTCCAAAAATGTTGGAAGCATTTCGACAGGAGGGTTTTGGCGATGTGCAGATTGGGAAAGAAGCAGTATTCGATCTGGACCGCTTTACACTTGCAGGCGGCCAGATGGAATTGGTCCGGGCTGCCACCAACAAGGCGAGGCGCGAGGGGGTTGTTGTAAGTGAACATTACCCGTTCGCAAGAGGTGCAAAAACACTCAACGAGGAACTATGCGCGATCTCTCAAGAATGGCTGAAAAGTAAAGGCCACCACGAGTTAGGTTTCTTGCTCGGCTCTCTTGGGCTGGAGCGACCGTCGGCAAAGCGCTATTTCATCGCGCGATCACAAGAGAACGAGAGACGGATCGAGGGCTTTATCGTTTGTGAACCAATCTATGGCCTGAATGGCTACTACCTTGACGTAACGCGGCGCCGGGCGAACGCTGTGCGCGGGACAATGGAGCTCCTGACCACAGAGATCTTTCGTTTACTGCGCGACGAAGGTTACGAAATGGTATCGATGGGACTCGCTCCGTTGGCCTTGCTGGATGATCCCGACCTGCTGGACCACCCGCTGCTGACACGGCTCATGCGACTCGTCTATCAGCGATTCAATGCCAGCTACGATTTCAAGCTCCTGTACCGCTATAAAGCCAAGTACCACCCGCACGCATGGGAGCCGCGTTACTTCTGTTTCAATCAACGAAGGCTATCAATCGGAATGCTCTACGCACTTATCCAGGTTCGTAATGCGATTACGCTCGAGGGAATCCTTGGGAAAAGAGTTTTTCAAGACAAACTAAGGACATGGAAACACGCTGCTTCATTCATCGTTGGACTCTGTTCAGCATTGCTTTCGTCGTCGTCGTAGTAGCGGCCGCGCTAACGCACGCTGCCACGGCAATGCTGGGCGGGCAAAGCAAGAACGTTAGTCCAGCGAAGCCCGGCAATCCTACAGGGACAGTAACTCAAGAGCCTGTGCCTCCGGATCACTACGACCCTGACGATACAAAGACGTGGCCAGACGTGATCAGGGAAGATCGTGCTGTAGTTGTACGACAACAACAATTCACAGTGCACTTTTATCGTCCTCACAGCGATGGTCCGCCACTACCGGCAATCTACGCTTGTGGAGATGGCGGTTGGCGGGGACTTGCGCCACGCACCGCAGAACAATTGGCGCACATGGGCTTTGCCGTGGCAGGAGTTGATTCGAAGGTTTACCTGCGAGAGTTTTCTTCTGTGAACGCTCCACTGACCATCAAGCAACTAGCTCGTGATTATCTTGATATCGCACAGGCTCTTCGCCCGTACGCGAGAGTCAATTCTGGAACTCCAGTGTATGTCTACGGTTGGTCACTGGGCGCCGGCTTTGCCATTGCAGTTGGCTCCGACGTTGAAACGCGTGCCAATTGGGCCGGCATTGTCTCAATCGGATTACCTAAACAGAACCAACTCGTCAGCGGTGTCAGCGGAAATCACACGAACCTGAACATTGAAGGCAATGCGAGCTATGGCTTTCGCAGCGAAGATGTGCTGGCGCTGATCGCGCCTGTGCCGCTGGTCATGATCCAGAGCACGACCGATACAGCCAGCCCTCTCAAAGTTGGCACAGCTCTGTTTGCAAGTGCCAGAGATCCGAAAAAGTATGTCCTCATCAAGGCCAGTAATCACAGGTTTAGCGGGGCTCGCGAGGAGTTCTATGCTGCACTGGGCAACGCGGTGCCATGGATGCGCGAGACTGCTAAAAGTGCGAATGCAAGGCAATGAGCGATCGTAAGAACAAAGTCAAAACTGGCAGGCAGGGAAACAGATTTCGCTGGGTTTCACTTAGTGCAGCGCTGGTTCTCATAATGTGCACGGCCTCGGCCTACGCAGTTAGGTGGTATCACCAGTTCTATCACCATGTCACTCCAGAGGAACTATCACATGAAGTCAAGCATTCTTCCTTCGAAGCCATGATCCGTGATGGACCACCTCTCCATCTTCAGCTCTACCAGCAAGAGCATGCCGTAAATCAACCACTTGTACTATTCACCAGTGGCGATGGAGGTTGGAGTCCGTTCTGCGCCGACATCGCGGCCCACATCGCAGGGACAGGGATGACAGTTGTGGGTATCGACGTAAAAGAGTACCTGGTGAACTTTGCGAGTTCTCAAAAACCTGTTTTCGCAGAGGAACTCTCCCACGACTATGATGCAATCACGCGACTCTCGACCGCGCAGACAGGCGTCGATAGCAGAGCGCATCTGGTCCTGGCAGGTTGGTCGTTAGGCGCCGGTTACAGCGTGCTTGTTGCGTCTCAGCCGGAGTTCAACAACCGGGTTGATCGAGTCGTCGCGATAAGTCTGCCGATCTACAACGAACTGGCGTGGAAGCCAACGGACGCGCTTATCTACATTACTCATAGAACACCTCGCGAAAAGGTTTTCGATGCACATCAATACTTGGAAAAACGTAATCTCCCGCCGATCGTCTTTCTCAATGCAACGGACGACGACACCTCGCCGCTTCGTGAAGCGCAGTCATTATTCGAGACAGCTTCAGGTTCAAAGCACCTCTACACGGTTAAAGCCAGTGGTCATCATTTCGAAGGCGGCGAAAAGGAATTCTTTCAGGATCTCGAAATGGGACTTAGCGCCGATGTTCGTACCGCGTCAGCGCAGTGAATGTTGCTTTTACGACCTAACGTGAAGTGTGGTTCTAAAAGCGATCCAATCGCAACTTACTCATAAAACAACAAAAATTTGAAAGAATTCAGCGTGCTGGTGAATTAAGGCTTACGAGCATGACAGGGTTGACGAAAAGGCTAGGCGGAGATGGATATTTTCAAGTCGAACACAGGGTTAATCGTGCAAGGGGGACTCCCTGTGTTTGGGAGAGGGTGGACCATACAAAGAGCAGGGGGTGGGTCCACCCTCATTTCCATTTAAGTGGGTTGTTCAAGTCAAACCGGGATGCCACAGGCCTGATCCTCGTGATACTTCACACCTTACCCAACGAAAGCTATCGATCTTCTATCGAGAGTATCTGGAAACTCTAGGATGTCATCTCAAGAAAGCTGTTACCTCTCATTCTCACCCGGTTTCAACCGGGTGGTTTAGCTTTCATTCTAGGGTATTTCGGTGTTTGCCATTCGCGTGTGGGCCTGAAGCGGACACCTGTCGTACGTCACCCTAACCGCATGCCGCAGTTGCGCAACTGACTGACAAACCGGGCAAACGGCGAAAAGAACTTTGTATCCCCCAGTCCCTAGCATAGGCAGGTTGAATTCCAGGCAGTGAGCCTCGTGGTTGAGGAACGCTGTCATGGCATTCTTCATGCTTGGAATTGGCATCATGGACGAGCCGATAGTGGAACAGGCTGAACCCGATCAGCAGGAGGAGGAGGAGACGGCGTCGTCGCCTCCGGCTGTAAGTCGAGGCTCTACGCGAAGACGCGGCCGTTGGATATTGCTTGTTCTGCTTCTGCTTGGTGGTGTTATCGGTTTTTTTATTTTCCAACATCAAGAGAAGGGAAAGGCAGCAACCGACAAACCGCCTCCATCGCAAGTCGGCGTCTCAATCTCCACGGCTGTTGCGGAGAAGGGAAATATTGGCGTTTACATCAATGCCTTGGGATCAGTGACACCGCTCTATACGGTGACAGTCAAAAGTCGCGTCGATGGGCAACTGATGAACGTCAACTATCGTGAGGGGCAGATGGTCCACGAGGGTGACGTATTGGCAGAAATCGATCCACGACCCTTTCAGGCGCTGCTGACGCAAGCTGAAGGTCAGTATGAGCGCGATAAAGCGCTACTGGAGAATGCGAACATCGATCTGAATCGATACCAAACGGCTTATACCAAGAATGCGATACCTAAACAGCAACTCGATACCCAGGTGGCAACAGTTCATCAGCTGGAGGGGACAGTCAAGAACGATCAGGGGCAGATCGACAACGCCAAAGTGCAGCTTGCCTACTGTCATATTGCGTCGCCAATTTCCGGCCGCGTCGGGTTGCGCCTGGTCGATCCGGGTAACATTGTCCATGCCAGTGACACCAATGGCATGCTGGTTATTACCCAGTTGCAACCGATCAGTGTGCTCTTCAGCGTTGCCGAAGACTATCTGCCTCAGATTCAGCAGCAATTGCGTCGCGGCAACCGGCTCTCGGTAGACGCGTTTGACCGTGCCCAGCAGAAGAAGATTTCCTCGGGCAGCCTGCTTACCTTTGATAACGAGATCGATGCAACCACCGGTACCATCAAACTCAAAGCGACCTTCCCGAATAACGACAATGCCCTTTTTCCAAATCAGTTTGTGAATGCGAGGCTGTTGGTCAGTACGCAAAAAGAAGTGGTTCTGGTTCCCACGGCGGCGATCCAACGCAACGCACAGGATTCATTCGTGTATGTGGTGAAAACGGATCAAACCGTTGCTATGCAGACTGTTTCAGTCGGCACAACCAACCGCAACGTTGCAGCGGTCGAAGGCGTAAAGGCCGGTGATACGATCGCGATTGATGGATTCGACAAACTACAGGCAGGAGTCAAAGTAGTCGTTCGCAAATCGACTGACAGCGATAGCAGCGGGAGGACGACCAAGTGAGCCCTTCTCGTCCCTTCATTCTGCGGCCTGTCGCCACATCTCTGTTGATGGCTGCAATTCTGCTCGCCGGGATCGTTGCGTACCGGCAACTCCCTGTCTCCGCGTTACCTGAGGTCGATTATCCGACGATCCAGGTGATCACTTTCTATCCTGGCGCTAGTCCTGAAGTGATGGCCTCGGCGGTCACCGCACCGCTCGAAAGGCAGTTTGGCCAAGTGCCAGGTCTGAACCAGATGACCTCGACCAGCTCGGGCGGAAGCTCAATTATCACATTGCAGTTTTCGCTCGATCTGAACATAGACGTGGCCGAGCAGGAAGTACAAGCGGCGATCAATGCAGCGCAAAACTTACTTCCGGTTGATTTGCCGACGCCTCCCATTTACAGCAAAACCAATCCCGCCGATACACCTGTTCTGACGTTAGCGTTGACATCCAACTCGATTCCGCTGACGCAAGTTGAGGATTTGGCCGATACTCGGCTCGCCCAAAAGATCTCGCAATTGTCGGGCGTGGGATTGGTGAGTATTAGTGGTGGCCAGAAGCCCGCCGTACGCATTCAGACGAATCCCACCGCGCTCTCATCCTACGGTATCAGCCTGGAGGATGTGCGGACCGCGCTACAACAAACGAGTGTTAATCAGGCCAAGGGCAACTTTGATGGACCAAGGCAGTCGTATCAGATCGACGCCAACGATCAGATTCTCTCCAGCAAGGACTATCAGCCGATTATTGTTGCGTATCGCAACGGCGCGCCGGTGACGCTATCAGCCGTGGCGACAGTTGTTGATGGTGCTGAAAATGTGAAGCAGGCGGCGTGGATGAGTAATGTGCCCGCCGTTATCGTCAACATCCAGCGTCAACCAGGCGCAAATATCATCCAGGTTGTTGACAGCATCAAGGCGCTCCTGCCACAACTCCGGGCCACCTTGCCGTCTACCGTTCAGCTCTCAGTCTTGACGGACCGAACGGTGACGATTCGCGCATCAGTCAAAGACGTCCAGTTCTCGCTTATGTTGACCGTGGCACTCGTGGTGATGGTGATCTTTCTCTTTTTACGAAATCTTTCGGCGACGATCATTCCGAGCGTAGCCGTTCCGCTTTCGCTGGTGGGAACGTTGGCCGTCATGTATCTCGTGGGTTACAGCCTGAACAACCTGACTTTAATGGCCTTGACGATTTCCACCGGCTTTGTAGTCGACGACGCAATCGTGATGATTGAGAACATCGTTCGCTATCTCGAAGAGGGCGAGGAGCCTCTGCAAGCCGCGCTGAAAGGCGCCGAGCAAATTGGATTTACGATCGTGTCGTTGACGATTTCACTAATCGCCGTGCTGATTCCGCTCTTGTTTATGGGGGACATTGTGGGGCGGTTGTTCCGCGAGTTCGCCATCACGTTGAGTGTCACAATCCTGGTGTCAGCACTTGTCTCATTGACCCTTACTCCGATGATGTGCTCGAGATTGCTGCACCAAAAATCCGAAGCTCAGGAGGGACGATTTTATCGCGCGTCGGAACGCGTGTTTCAAAAGGTCATCGACTTTTACGGTGAGACTTTGCGATGGGTGCTCAAGTATCGCGCAGTTACTTTGCTAGTCGCGGCGGCGACGCTCGTGCTGACAGTTTGGCTCTACGCCATTGTGCCCAAGGGATTCTTTCCGGTGCAGGACACCGGCGTAATCCAGGGAATCTCCGAAGCGTCGCAGAGAATTTCCTTTCCAGCGATGGCACAAAAGCAGCAGTCTCTTGCACAAGTCGTTCTCAAAGATCCGGCAGTCGAGAGTTTGTCGTCGTTTATCGGTGTCGACGGCACAAACACAACGCTGAATAGTGGGCGCATACTGATCAATCTCAGACCGTTGGCCGACCGGAAGGTCAGCGCTACAGAGGTGATGAATCGCTTGCAGCCAGAATTGGCCCAGGTTGAGGGAATCACACTCTACATGCAACCGGTGCAGGATTTGACTGTTGAAGATCGAGTGAGCCGCACGCAGTACCAATACAGTCTTGAAGATCCCAACGCGGACGAGTTGAACACCTGGACCACACGCTTTGTGAACACGCTGAAAACGCTGCCGCAACTGCAGGACGTGGCGACTGATCAGCAAACCGGAGGGGCGCAGAGCACCCTCGTCATCGATCGCGTTACTGCTTCGCGATTGGGCATTACGCCGCAGCAGATCGACCAAACACTCTATGACGCCTTCGGCCAGCGCCAGATCTCGACCCTCTTTACACAATCAAATCAATACCACGTGATCCTGGAAACTATGCCGGACTTTCAAAAGAATCCGGCAAAGTTACAGGATATTTACGTTCGCTCGGCTACCGGCACCGCCGTTCCCCTCAGCACCTTCACGCATTTTGAACCAGGAAGCGCGCCGCTGTCTGTCAACCATCAGGGCCAGTTTCCGGTCGTTACCATCTCCTTCAATCTGGCCGGCAGCGCTTCACTTGGCGAAGCGACGACGGCAATCGAACGAGCGCAAAGGGATCTGAATATGCCACCTAGTATTCAGGCCTCTTTTCAAGGCACCGCACAGGCTTTCAAAGCTTCGTTGACGAACGAACCGCTGTTGATTCTGGCCGCAATCGTTACCGTTTACATCGTGCTCGGCGTTCTTTACGAGAGCTATATTCACCCGCTCACGATTTTGTCTACATTGCCCTCGGCCGGCGTCGGCGCGATTCTCGCACTATTGATCTTTCGATCAGAACTCACCGTGGTTGCGATCATCGGCATCATTCTCCTGATTGGCATCGTGAAGAAGAACGCCATCATGATGATCGATTTCGCGCTCGAGGCCGAGCGAAACCATGGCAAAAGCCCGGAGGAAGCGATCTATCAAGCCTGCCTGCTGCGCTTCCGTCCGATCATGATGACGACGATGGCAGCACTGTTGGGCGCTTTGCCGCTGGCGCTTGGCTCGGGAACTGGTTCGGAGCTCCGACGCCCGCTCGGCATCACGCTCGTTGGTGGACTGATGTTGAGCCAGCTGCTCACTTTATACACAACCCCTGTTATCTATCTCTTCTTTGACGCAATTGCCCGCAAGCTCTCTTCTTTCCGGGGCAGACGCGACACACCCACCACAGTTGCCGCGGAGTCGACATGAGTCTTTCGTCACCATTCATTCATCGACCCGTAGCCACTATGTTGCTGACGGCTGCGATTGCACTGGCCAGTGCGGTCGCGTTCAGACTGTTGCCGGTATCACCACTGCCGCAGATCGATTTTCCAACAATTTCGGTCCAGGCAAATTTGCTTGGAGCGAGTCCCGAGATCATGGCGTCATCAGTCGCCACGCCGCTTGAGCGACAACTCGGTCACATCGCCGGCGTGACGGAAATGACGTCTGCGAGTTATCTCGGCTCAACGAGCGTTACGTTGCAGTTCGAACTGAGCCGCGACATTGACGCCGCTGCCAGAGACGTTCAGGCCGCAATCAATGCTGCGCGCGGTTACCTGCCTGCTAACCTGCCCAACAATCCGTCTTATCGAAAAGTGAATCCGGCTGACGCACCAATCATGATCGTAGCGTTAACCTCGGATGTATACGATCAAGGCAAACTGTACGATGCTGCATCGACCATTCTGCAGCAGAAGCTTTCACAGGTTCAGGCGTGGGCCAGGTAATTGTCGGCGGCAGTTCACTACCTGCGGTGCGCGTGGATGTTAATCCGACTCAATTGAACGCAACCGGGCTCGGTCTCGAAGACGTCCGCAACATGCTAAGTCAGCAGAATGCAAACCTGGCTAAGGGACAGATCGCAGACAACGCGACTACTTCAGATCTGGCGACAAACGACCAGCTAGCAAAAGCCGAGTACTACCGGCCGTTGATTGTTGGTTACAGCAATGGCGCGGCGATCAGATTGTCTGATATTGCAAACATTCAGGATTCTGTTGAGAACCTAAGGTCGGCTGGACTGGCAAACGGAAGGCCCTGCGCTTTGGTAATAGTTTTTCGCCAGCCCGGCGCCAACATTATCGACACTGTCGACGGTGTCCGTGCTGCGCTCCCCCAGTTGAAAGCCTCGATTCTGTCAGCCATCGATCTTACGGTGGTCATGGATCAGACAACTACCATCCGAGCTTCTGTGCGTGATGTGGAACGTACGCTGGTCATCTCGATTGCTCTCGTGATTCTTGTTGTTTTCTTTTTCCTGAGAAACCCGCGTGCGACGATCATACCCGGCTTGGTTGTTCCCATTTCCTTAATCGGCACGTTCGGCGTGATGTATTTGTGTCGTTACAGTCTCGACAATCTGTCGCTCATGGCTTTGACAATTTCGACGGGCTTCGTGGTTGACGACGCGATCGTGGTTATTGAAACGTGACGCGCCACCTTGAATTGGGACTGCGTCCGCTCGAAGCCGCATTGCTCGGCGCGAAAGAGATTGGTTTCACAGTACTTTTGATCAGCATTTCATTGGTTGCCGTATTCACTCCGCTGCTCTTGATGGGAGGTATCGTCGGGCGCTTGTTCCGCGAATTCGCTGTTACGCTTTCGGTAGCAATTCTCGTTTCTCTCGTCGTCTCTTTAACTACTACGCCGATGATGTGTTCGCGGCTGCTCAAAGCTGAGCGTCCGGAAGATCACGGACGGCTCTATCTTGCAAGCGAGCGTGTGTTCGCATGGATTCTGCGACTTTACGGACGCAGCCTGACTTGGGTGCTCCGCCATCCAGCGCCAACGTTGGCGCTGCTTCTAATCACGATTGGTATCAATGCTTATTTGCTCTACATCGTGCCGAAAGGATTTTTTCCGCAGCAGGATACTGGTCGCCTGGCAGGAGGCATTCAGGGAGCGCAGGACTCTTCGTTCACGGCAATGAAGCAAAGAATGACTCGCTTTGTAGATATCGTTAAGGCTGATCCCGCGGTGGCTAATGTCGTGGCCTTTACCGGCAGCGGTGGCGGCACAACGACGAACACCGGAAGAATGTTCATTGCATTGAAGCCGCTCGAGGAGCGTAAAGTTAGCGCTGGCGAGATCATTAGTCGCCTGCGGCGTCAGGTGGCATTCGTGGAGGGAGCCTCGCTCTTCTTGCAGTCTACGCAGGATTTGCGTGTGGGCGGCCGGGCAGGTAACGCGCAGTACCAGTACACCATTCAAAGTGAAAATCTGGGTGACTTGATTAAGTGGGGGGCTGTTCTGCTTCAGCAAATGCGAAAGGTACCGGCCCTGACTGACGTCAATAGCGATCAACAGAACAGTGGTCTCCAGGCTTCAATTGTTTACGACCGGGCGACGGCATCGCGGCTGGGAATCACGCCGGACATGGTCGATGCGACACTTTACGACGCCTTCGGACAACGACAGGTGTCGAACATATACACACAATTGAATCAGTACCACGTCGTGATGGAAGTGGAACCGCGGTTCTGGCAAAGCCCGGAAGGCTTAAAGGAAATTTACATCCGTCCGGCAACTGGGGCCGTTGTGCCGCTAAGCGCCATCGCACATTACGAGCCGACGACAGCGCCATTATCAGTAAACCACCAGGGCCAGTTTCCCTCCGTCACGATCTCGTTCAACCTTACGCCAGGTATAGCCCTAAGCGATGCAGTTCAGGCGATAGATCGGGCAGAACAAAGCATCGGCCTGCCGACGACAATTTACGGTAGCTTTTCCGGAACAGCGCAGGCGTTTCAATCGTCGTTGGCGAGTGAACCATTCCTAATCGTTGCAGCGCTGCTGGCAGTCTATATCGTGCTTGGAATCCTATATGAAAGTTACATTCACCCAATCACAATTCTGTCGACGTTGCCATCAGCAGGGGTGGGTGCAGTGCTTGCGTTGCTCGTCACTCGAACTGATCTCAGCCTAATCGCATTAATTGGAATCATTCTCTTAATCGGTATTGTGAAGAAGAACGCGATCATGATGATCGACTTTGCGTTGGCGGCTGAACGCAGCGAAGGCAAGAGTTCGCGCGACGCGATCTTTCAGGCCTGCATGCTGCGGTTTCGTCCAATCCTGATGACCACGATGGCGGCGTTGTTGGGAGCGTTGCCGCTGGCGCTTGGCACCGGAACCGGTTCAGAGCTGAGGCGACCACTTGGTATTTCGATCATCGGCGGACTGATCGTGAGCCAGATGCTCACGCTCTTCAGCACGCCGGTGGTCTATCTGTATCTCGATCGGCTAGGAATTGCGTGGAAACGGTGGCGAAGAGGGGGAGTGCAGCCGGCGAGGCAGGAGAGTATGGGATAGAAAGGTGATTTTTGGAGACGTCGTTAAAGAGAGAATCATTGGTCATATATCATTTGACATTTTTTCAAGACCAAAACCAAAGACGAAAACCAAAGACCAAATACCCAAGGCCACCATCGCTCCTCAATGACAAATGAGAAATGTCAAATGATATATGACCAATGATTTTGTTGCGTCGCGAGTCCAATGAATCTGTTTCCAGGTTGATTTGACAATGTTTGGCTACTTTCAAATTCTAGCAGTTTCACTCATCGCTCTTATCCTGTTCAAGGGCTGCGACAAGGCACCAAAGTATTCGAAGCCCACCACGCCAACTCCGCCCGCTTATAAAGAAATCACGCCGGAGAATTTCAAGGAGACCGACAACTGGAAATTTGCGCACCCGAAGGACGATATGATCCGAGGCAAATGGTGGGAGATGTTCAACGATTCGCAGTTGAATGTCCTTGAAGAACAGGTGAACATTTCCAATCAGAATATTGCGCTTGCTGATGCAAACTTCCGGGCCGCGCGGGCTGTGGTTAAGCAATCTCGCTCGCAGTATTTCCCGACAGTAACAACCAGTCCGTCGATCACACACTCGCGACAGTCGGGGAGTACAACCTCCAACTTCTCGGCGGGTCGGGTATTCACTGACTACTCGCTGCCCTTCGACGCTTCCTGGGAGCCCGATTTTTGGGGACGAATCAGGAACACAGTGAAGGCAAGCGCTTCCGAAGCGCAAGCGACCGCCGGCGATCTCCAAAATGTTCGTTTGAGTGTCGAGGCGGAACTCGCATTTGATTACTATCAGCTCCGCGCGCTCGATGCTCAAAAGGCGCTGCTGGATTCAACGGTAGTAGCTTTTCAACAGCAACTCGATTTGACGCGGGTTCGTTTTCAAACCGGCATCGCCTCGGACGAAGACGTGGCGCTGGCGGAGACCCAGCTGGAGACCACGCAAGCGCAAGCCACCGATCTTGGCATTCTGCGCGCTCAGCTCGAACATGCTATTGCGATGTTAACGGGTCAGCCGGCATCGACATTTTCGCTTTCCTTCGCACCGATGAAGGCCGCGCCGCCGCCAATTCCTCTTGGTGTTCCATCTCAACTCCTCGAGCGGCGACCGGATATCGCTGCGGCGGAACGCCGGGTGGCTGAAGCCAATGCCGAGATTGGCGTAGCGAAAGCGGCTTTCTTTCCGACGCTCACGTTGAGCGGGGCGGCGGGACTCGAAAGCTCCTCGATCGCGACCTGGTTCACCTGGCCCGCTCGATTCTTTTCGTTTGGTCCAACACTGACTCAAACACTATTTGATAAAGGAAGGCGCGCAGCTGTCACGGAACAAGCTCGCCCAGAGTATGACGGCACGGTCGCGAACTACCGGTTAGCCGTATTGACAGCATTTCAGGAAGTTGAAGACAACCTTGCGGCGTTGCGCATCCTTTCGCGTGAACTGGAGCAACAGAACGCCGCCGTAGTTTCCGCCCAGAGGACGCTGTCGCTTGCCAGCGACCGTTACAAATCCGGAATTGACAGTTATCTCAATGTAATCACAGCGCAGACGGCGCTCTTAACCAATCAACGCACTGCGGTGAATCTTCAGATGCAACAGATGACCGCGAGTGTTCAATTGATCAAGGCGCTTGGTGGTGGTTGGAATGCGTCGCAGCTTCCGTCGCCGAAGGAATTGGTGGCGAAACCACAGCCAACACCAAAACCAAGTCCGTAATCATTAGCAACAAACATGTATTTTGAGCAAAAAGTTGTAAGACCGGGCTCTCACTCTTTTGCAAGATCAGCGCCGAAAACGTTTCCCCGTAATTCCTAAGTTTGCTGCAAACCACCGTTAGTCGCTGGATGTTTCGTGCGCCGAGGTTATCGTCGTTGACGGCGGGAGCGTTGACGAAACACGCGAAATTGCTAGTGGGTACGGCGCGAAAGTTATTGCATCGGATCGCGGACGGGTACGCAAATGCACAAAGGCGCGTGTGTTGCACAGGGTGAGGTATTGTGGTTCCTGCACGCGGACACAACTGTTCTCATGAACGCTCTGGAGCAGATCATTGCAGCGTTGGATGAAGGGCGAGTGGTAGGCGGTAATTTCGCGGTTCGCTTCGATGGCCCAGGATGGCCGGCGCGATTTATGACCTGGTTGTATCCACAACTGCGTCGACTTAGACTCTGTTATGGTGACTCCGCGATATTCCTGCGGCGTGTAGCGTATGAACGCGTCGGGGGCTTCAAGTCTCTTCCGATCTTCGAAGACTTAGATTTACTGCGAGAGTTGAGAAAGCTGGGCCGCATCATTCACCTGCCGGCGACAGTCGTGACTTGATCACGCCGTTTTCAAGGACGAATGTTTCTGTTCAATCTTGCGCGCTGGATGGTTATGCAGGCGCTCTACTGGTTGGGCATCCAACCACGCACGCTCAGTCGCTTTTATGCGCCGGTTCGCAGCGCGCAGGCAAGAATCGAAGGCACGGAATGATCAAGACTTGAGACGTGTTTCATTACTGAGTCAAGGCGTTCCCGAGGTTGTGGCCACTTCTCCGTTAAATATCCGGTATGGGCTCACCCACTGTCGACCTGGGACATATACTGTGCAGCTCTTGTGTGGGAATGTGTGTGATAATCTGGCCATGCTCCTGAGCTGAAGGCTTGCGTCACTCTGACAGTTTAGTTTGCCTTGCTCTCTACGTTGGACGGCTTGAGCGAAAGCGTGAACGGACGTTTCATTTTCCAAGACGCGACGAAAGATTAAGCATGAAAGCTGTGATCAAGTATGAATCGGGCGTAGGTCATGTCGATCTGCGTGAAGTGGCTGAACCTTCCTGTGGCGACGAGCAAATCAAGATTGAAGTCAGTCACTGCGGCGTTTGTGGTACGGACCTCCATGTATACCACGACACCTTTAGAAACTATCCGCCCGTAATTCTCGGTCACGAATTTGCCGGCACTGTTGTCGAGACAGGAAAGAACGTCAAAAACGTAACGTGCGGCGAAAAGGTAACCGTCTTGCCTGCGTCTGCGGTAATGTGCGGGGAATGCATCTACTGTCGCACGGGCCAGTTCATGTTTTGTTCGCAAAGACGCGGGATGGGGCACGGGGTCAACGGGGCATTAGCTCGTTATGCGGTGGTGCGTCATGATCAAGTCTACCAAATCCCGGAAGGGTTTTCGCTAGCGGAGGCTGCTTTGTGCGAACCCTTCGCTTGTGCCGTGCAGGCAACTACCGAGTTGACAAACGTCAGGCTCGGGGATGTGGCCTTAATTTCGGGGCCCGGACCTATTGGCCTGATGTGCCTAAAAGTTCTAGCGGCCGAAGGAATCAAAACAATTGTGGCAGGACTTAGCGACGACCTGCTGCGACTGGAAGCTGCGAAAAAGATGGGTGCGAGTGTGATAGTAAACGTAAATGAGCAGGATCTATTGTCTGTTATAAATGAAGAGACAGGTGGAAGGGGTGTTGACGTAGCTTTCGAATGCTCTGGGGCGGCAGCCTCAATTCGCAATTGCTTTGAAGCTTTAAAACGTCTAGGCAGCTACACGCAAGTTGGAATCTCTGGCCGCGAGATTACACTTAATTTCGATGCGATCCTATACAAGCAGCTCAAGGTCGTCGGTTCTGTGGCTTACTCAATAACCACTTGGGACCGCCTGCTAAAGATTCTGAATCAGCGCGCGATAAGGTTGGACGATCTTATTACGCATACGTTATCTCTGGAACGTTGGAAAGAAGCATTCGATCTTTGTGAGCGAAAGCAAGCACTTAAAGTTCTCATTTCACCTGGCTCTGATGGACTTTAGCGAAATCTCTGCGCCTCCTGTGCCTTAGCAAGTAAGTTCTTGTTTTTTTCAAATTTCCCAAGTGGCTCGGTCAATGATGCATCCAACGCGGGATGGAGTCAGAGCACCTCACATTAGCGTCGTGTTAGAAGAAACTGATCACGAACCTTCGTGGCAATGAGGTCAATACCACCTTGCGGTAGCAGGTGGGTCCCGGGCTCAGTACAACAACATCGGTGTCACGAGGAGTTCATGACTTGGATCGATGACCCACCCGCTACCGCAAGGTGGTACTGATTGTCACGGAAAGTCGTGTATGTGTATGAGCAACGCCATCAGCACTGGGATTGAGTACACTAGGCTTTTACTAAGGAAGAAAACCAGGATATTAAACCCAGGGAACGTGTTTCAAAGTGATGTTCGCGCACAATTTAGGAATCGGTGAGGCCGAACTACATGAAAGAACTTTTAATTAAACCCAAATCAATTAAAGAATCCGGAGAGTCTCTGTGCGTCACGCCTGAGTCTGCGGGATTCGATTATCTGACGTGTCGCATACGGAAGATGGTACGTGGTGAATTGTTTTCCAGCGAAACCGGTGCATGTGAATTAGGCATGGTGGTTCTGGGCGGTCGATGTTCAGTTGAGTCAATAGCTGGGTCCTGGAGGGATTTTGGCAGTCGCGCAAATGTATTCGAGGGAATGCCTACTGCGCTCTATCTACCTTTTGAGACCGACTTTAGTGTGCGCGCGGAAACGGATTGTGAACTTGCCCTCTGTTTCTCGCGTGCAGAGGAAAAATTTCCGGCGCGGCTCATTACGCCTCAGGACGTTGAGGTTGAAATTCGAGGCGGCGCTAATGCCACGCGTCAAATCAATCACATCTTAAAACCGGAGTTTCCAGCCCAACGATTACTTCTGGTTGAGGTCTACACGCCGAGCGGAAATTGGTCCAGCTACCCACCACACAAGCATGATGTTCATCAGCCACCTGACGAGGTAGATCTCGAAGAGATCTACTATTACAAGATTGATCGACCGGAAGGGTATGCGATTCAGCGAGTCTATACACCGGACGGACGCATTGACCAGACGCTGACTGTACGCGATGGTGAATTGGTGCTGATTCCTGAAGGATATCACCCGGTGGTGGCTGCGCACGGGTACAATGTTTATTACCTTAATGCACTCGCAGGCAGCGCACGTTCGATGGCTGCCTCGGACGATCCCAACTACGCTTGGGTAAGGCAATCCTGGAAAGAACCGGACCCGCGAGTTCCCCTTGTACGAGGTGCTAACGCTAGATGATGACGGATCGAAGCTTCGATATTTTGCTGATGGGCCGCAGTTCTATCGATCTTTACGCAAACGACATCGGAGCGCCTTTCCCTGAAATCAAGAGTTTCGCTGCCTACGTTGGTGGTTGTCCGACCAACATTAGTGTTGGTACACGGCGGCTGGGACTGAGGTCTGTGCTACTGACAGCGGTTGGAATGGATCCCGTGGGCGATTTCCTGCTGCATTTTCTTGAGCAAGAGGGTGTCATTAGAGACTTCATTCCTCGCAAAGAAGGGCATCGCACAAGCGCCGTCATTCTGGGAATCGAGCCACCCGATAAATTCCCACTAGTCTATTACCGAGACAATTGCGCTGACATCGAGCTCACCTTTCAGGATGTGTTGGCAGCGCCCATCGGGGATTGTCGTGTCCTATTGATCTCAGGCACCGGGTTGAGCCGAGAACCAAGTCGCAGCGCCACGATCTTTGCTGCGGAGCGGGCCCAGTCTTGCGGTACCAAAGTAGTTCTTGATCTTGATTTTCGTCCCGATCAGTGGCACGACGCGCGGGCCTTTGGTGTAACCGTTCGTTCAGTTTTGCGTTTGACTGATCTTGTGATTGGCACAGCTGACGAAGTGAAGGCCGGCGCGCTAAGTGAAGAGCTTTCAGTAAATGTCGAACATTCCCAAGTCTCCGGCGCCCGTGTTACCGGCGATGTGTCGAAGGCAGTTAAACGAATTCTCAGCGGGGGTCCCGAAGCGCTTGCACTCAAGCGTGGTGGAGAGGGAACTACTGTCTACCTGAAAGGTGGCGAGCGGATCGAGGCCGCGACGTTTCCGGTGGAAGTGCAGAACGTTTTAGGCGCTGGTGATGCCTTCGCAAGTGGATTTCTATATGGCTATTTGAAGGGGTGGGATTGGCATCGAGCAGCGCGAATGGGAAATGCCTGCGGCGCTATTGTTGTCACGCGCCACGGCTGCGCCAATTTTATGCCGTATGAACAGGAAGCGCTTAGTTTTATTGAAGAGCGAGGAGGGTTTTAGTGCAGTCTTTTGACGATAAAGAATTTCTCCCGGCTTCAGCACTGGCGAAGATAACCGAACTTCGGATGGCTGATCCCGGCTACCCGGCTCGGATCGCCAGGACCCGCAAGCGACGGGAGGCTCTCTCGTCTGATGGAAGGCTCAACATCCTGGCAGCGGATCATCCTGCTCGTCGGGTGACGAAAGTCGGAGACGATGCGCTCAAGATGGCAGACCGACACAGCTATCTCGCGCGCATTGTCCGTGTACTGCAGAGCGACACAGTCGATGGCGTAATGGCGACAATGGATATCCTCGAAGACTTGTTGGTTCTTCACCAACTATTTGTGGATGGCGGTGGTCCGGCATTGCTCGATAACCGGCTGCTGATCGCTAGTCTCAATCGTGGCGGATTGGCAGCGGCTGGTTGGGAAATGGATGATCCCATTACCGGACCATCAGCCAGGAGTTGCGCTGCAATGGAGTTGGACGGAGCGAAGCTGTTACTGCGCATCTGCGACGAAGAACCTGACTCGCTCAAGACTCTACTATACTGCGCCCACGCCATTACAGAGATGAATGCTCAGCGGTTACCGACATTCCTCGAGCCGTTGCCTGTGGTGAAAAGCAATGGCGCTTACCGCGTCGTCAAGACGCCAGAAGCATTAGCGAAAATCGTTGGGGTGGCATCTGCTTTGGGTGATAGCAGTTGTTATCTGTGGCTGAAACTGCCTTACTGCGACAACTATGCTGTTGTCACGCGGGCGACCACCCTACCGATATTGTTGCTAGGTGGCGAGTCGGTCGGCGACGCGACGCCGCTTTTGAGAGAAATCGAGGCTGGGTTGAATTCTGGATCAAACGTACGCGGTGCTTTGGTGGGTCGGAATGTGCTCTATCCTGGACCAGAGGACCCTTTCGTAGTCGCGCAGGCGACAGGATCGATAATACATCAACGCTGGACGGTTGATCGGACCGTTGTTGCTCAGGAATCGTGGCGCGGACGTGACTTGGGTGTGATAGCGGAGTGTTGTCGGCGGCTGGAAGCTGCATAGTACCTTCCGCTTGGTTCAGTTTGAGGTTGCTTCTCATTCTCACCGTGGCTTTAGCCCGGTGATCGGTGAAGAAAAGATCCCTTGAACCGTTTCAACGGTTTTATTCCTATCGCAGCACCGAAACCGTTGAAACGGTTCATTAACTCCTGGGCCGCAAAGGTCACCGGGCTAAAGCCACGGTGAGAATGAGAAGAGAATTCAAACTGAAACTCCGATTTTAGAAACCAACTATGAAAACGCGCAGACTAACCACAGCACAGGCACTCATCACCTTTCTTAAGAATCAATACGTCGAACGCGACGGAATTGAGAAACCTTTTTTTGCTGGAGTCTGGGGCATCTTTGGTCATGGCAACGTGGCTGGGCTTGGACAAGCGCTGCAACAGTCCGAGACTTTTCGTTATTACCTGGCTCGGAATGAACAAGCGATGGTCCACACAGCCACTGCCTACACTAAGATGAACAATCGATTGGCTGCATTCGCTTGTACATCTTCAATTGGTCCAGGCGCTACGAATATGATCACTGGCGCAGCGACTGCAACAATAAATCGCCTCCCTGTACTGTTGCTGCCGGGCGACATCTTCGCGCGCCGCAATGTCGCCCCTGTACTGCAACAACTTGAGTCGGAGCACACGCAGGACATTTCGGTCAACGATGCATTCAAACCTGTCTCGCGTTATTGGGATCGCATTAACAGACCTGATCAATTGCCGTCCGCCTTATTAGAAGCAACTCGCGTCTTAACTTCTCCCGCCAATACTGGTGCGGTGACGCTGGCGCTGCCGCAGGATGTGCAGGCCGAATCATGGGATTACCCAGATGGGCTTTTCGCGAAACGAGTGTGGCATATCGCCCGGACGATGGCCGATCGCACACTTCTAGCGCGCGCAATAGAATGGATTCGCGCGGCAAAGAAGCCATTCATCATCACGGGCGGCGGCGTCATCTACAGCGAAGCGAGCGAATCACTCGCGAGTCTCGTCGAACAGACGGGAATTCCGGTGGGAGAAACGATGGCGGGCAAGGGGGCACTCCCATGGAACCATCCACAAAATCTTGAAGCCGTGGGTGTGACTGGAACTCCCGGTGCCAATATCCTGGCTCGCGAGGCTGACTTGGTAATTGCCGTTGGCACTCGTCTCAGCGATTTTACGACGGCATCAAAAACTGCGTTCCAGAACCCGTACGTTCGCTTTATTAACATCAACATAGCTGAATTCGATGCCCACAAACAGGCGGCATTGCCCCTGGTCGCCGATGCACGCGTCACATTGGACGAATTTCGTGAGGCCCTAAAGGGTTATCGAGTCGCTGATGAATACTTATCTCGCATCGCCTCGTATAAGGAGCAGTGGAACACCGAAACCGAAGGCTTATTTAACCGAAGACATGGACCGCCAATAAGCCAGAGCGAAGTCATCGGAATAGTCAACCAGTTTTCCAAACCAAATGACGTGGTGGTATGCGCCGCGGGTAGTCTTCCAGGAGATCTACACAAACTCTGGCGCACACGCGATCCTAAAGGGTACCACCTCGAGTATGGTAACTCCTGTATGGGTTATGAAATTGCAGGCGGACTGGGCGTAAAGATTGCTGACCCGGCACGCGAAGTGTATGTGATGGTCGGCGATGGATCCTATCTCATGATGTCGTCCGAGATCGTCACAGCGTTACAGGAAGGATATAAGCTAACGATCGTCGTCCTGAATAATTATGGATTCAGCAGTATTGGCGGACTATCGCAGGCGCTTGGTTCGGGTGGATTTGGAACTGATTACAAAGTGCGTCGTCCTGAGAGCGGCCAGTTAGATGGCCCAAGGTTGGAGGTTGATTTCGCAGCAAATGCCGCCAGCCTCGGAGCACAAGTGGAGCGTGCCACAACGCGCGAGGAACTGCAGCGGGCTTTGGAAATCGCCCGCCGAAACGAACGCACCACCGTAATTGTGATCGAAGTTGACAAAGAGGAGCGCGTGCCTGGCTATGAGTCGTGGTGGGATGTGCCAGTGGCCGAGGTCTCGGAGATGGAATCGGTCAAACGAGCGCGTGAGAGTTACGAAAAAGCGGTGAAGCGAGAGAAGTTCTTTTCGTAGCAGACGTTCAGGCACTAGCTAGTTTTCTACATCTCAACACTTCGTTTTTTCTCTGTGCAGTCTCCGTGTATCTCTGTGTCCCTGGTATGAGGATGGTTGACGCTTCTTAATAGACCACGGAGACACAGCGCAGCAGAGCCGCAACCAAGAAACGATCGGCATCGCTGATCGAAGTGGCAATGCAGTCAGTACCACCTCGCGGTAGCGGGTGGGTGCGTTCGGTGAGCGAACACCGAGAGGTCATGTGATGGACTCTGCGCGTCGTGTTGCGCAAGGTTGACCCACCCGCTACCGCGAGGTGGTACTGACTCCGTTGCCACTGCGTGCCGAATAACCTTGTCAAACAGAAGATCGTACGGAGAAGAGAACTGTTATTAATGTCTTAGAGGTCACGCCCAGATGACTGACACCGTTCTGGAAATGCGTCAAATCAGGAAGACGTTCCCGGGCGTCGTGGCCCTGGACAAAGTGGATTTTGAACTGAGGCGCGGCGAGGTCCACATACTTCTTGGCGAGAACGGCGCGGGCAAATCCACCCTGATGAAAATCCTGAGCGGGGCGTATCAAAAGACCGAGGGCCAAATCGTTCTCTACGGCGCTGAGGTAGAAATTAAGAACCCAAAACATGCTCAAACTCTAGGCATCAGCACCGTCTATCAGGAATTCAACCTGATTCCGCATCTATCTATCGGGGAAAACATCTTTCTAGGCCGCGAGCCTGTACGTTTTGCAGGCTTGATCGATCAGCGCGCAATACACCAAGAGGCGAAAAGCGCTTTAAGTGGTTTGGGACTCGCGCTCAATCCGCGGAAGTCAGTTAAAGAGTTGAGAGTGGCCGAACAGCAGATGGTGGAAGTAGCCAAAGCGCTTTCACTCGACGCCAGAATTCTGATCATGGACGAACCTACCGCTGCTCTTACGGAGCACGAGATTACAGAACTCTTCGCCACGATCCGCCGACTCAAGGACAAGGGTGTATCGATCGTTTATATCTCGCATCGGATGGAAGAACTGTTTGAAATCGGCGATCGCGTAACCGTGTTACGGGATGGGCGATCAGTAGGTACCTATGCTGTGCGCGACACAAGCAAGACGAAACTTATCCGTCTGATGGTCAACCGCGAATTGACGGAGTTGTTCCCCAAAGAGCACGCGACAAGAGGTGCTGAAGTTTTGCGTGTGGAGAGACTAAGCACAAAGAGCGGCTTGAAGGACATCAGCTTTTCACTTCACCAGGGAGAGGTTCTCGGCGTAGCCGGTCTTCTCGGTGCAGGCCGAACGGAATTAGCACGTGCGATTTTCGGTCTTGATCAGATTTCTTCAGGAAGCATCTACGTCAACGGCGTTGTGCAAAAGATGACCTCGCCCCGTAGTGCGATCAAATCCGGCATTGGCTTTCTCACGGAAGACAGAAAGTCTCAAGGTCTGGTTCTGCCGCTGTCCGTTGAAAGGAACCTTTGCCTTTCAAGCGTGGACAAGTTTTCGCGTTGGGGCATCATGCATACCAGCGAAGAGCGCCAGGCAGCCACTCGTTATGTGGAAGAGTTGCGTATCAAGACGCCCAGCCTGGATCAAAAGGTCGTCTTTTTAAGCGGTGGCAATCAACAGAAGGTCGTGCTTAGCAAGTGGCTTTGTTCTCAGGCAGAGGTATTTATCTTCGATGAGCCCACGCGCGGCGTTGACGTTGGTGCAAAGGCGGAAATCTATCAGCTAATGAACAGGCTCACGGCCTCCGGCGTGGCTATCATGATGATCTCGTCAGAGCTGCTCGAGGTATTGGGCATGAGTGACCGAGTTATGGTAATGCGTGGTGGCGGAATCGCAGGCGAGTTTTCCGCCGGGGAGTGTACGCAGGAGAGAATCTTACAATGTGCCCTCGGCGAATAGCCGTGCGACAGCACTTCTTCTCGCACTACGGACGACAGCTCGGCACTCTGGCGGGCCTCATGGCCATGGTGGTCGTGCTGTGGGCTTTGACTCCTCACTTCTTAACGATTTCAAATCTTCTGAATATCGCCGAGCAGGCGACCATAATCGCTATTGTCGCCGTCGGTATGACTTTCGTCATCATTACTGGCGGTATTGATCTATCGGTTGGTTCGGTGTTGGCTTTTTCAGGGGTTGTCATGGCGAGCGTACTTCAGCAGGGAGTTCCCTTGCCGCTCGCGTTGCTGGTCGGTCTTGGCGTGGGCTTCTCGTGTGGATTGGTAAACGGTTTGCTGATTACTTTCGGACGCCTCCCTCCTTTTATCGCCACACTGGGAATGATGAGTGTCGCTCGCGGTGCGGCTTTAATGTTCACGGAGGGCAGACCGATATCAGGTTTCTCGGAGAGTTTTCGCTCGCTTGCCACTGGCGAAGTGGTGGGTATTCCGACTCCAGTGTTCATAATGATCGCTGTCTATGCTGTGGCTCATTTCGTTTTGCGACGTACAAAGCTGGGCCGCTACACCTATGCCATTGGCGGCAACGAAGAGGCAGCACTCCTCTCCGGCATCAACGTTCGACTCTATAAGACCATCGTGTATGGGCTTGCCGGAATGCTCGCCGGGTTGGCAGCAATACTTCTCACTGCGCGTTTGAATTCCGCCCAACCCATCGCCGGGATGAACTACGAATTGGACGCTATTGCCGCCACTGTGATCGGTGGTACGAGTTTGCTTGGCGGCGAAGGAACCGTAGTGGGCACTTTGATCGGCGCACTGATTATGGCGGTGCTAAGGAACGGCCTCAATCTCTTAGGCGTCTCATCTTTTATTCAACAGGTTGTGATCGGGTCGGTTATCATCCTGGCTGTGCTGATTGATATGGCGCTGAAGAGGCGAGGTAAATAGCAATTTTGGAAAACCGTATTAGAAGGAGAAACCTGAATGAAGAAGGGTTTGATTTTTGTTCTCTTAGGAATCCTGTTGATCACATCATTGAGTTGTCAGCGCGGTGCAGAACAGACAAGTGGTTCTCCAAGAATAGCTTTGGTGCTAAAAACCGCAAACAACCCTTTCTTTATCGATATGCAGAAGGGAGCTGAAGAGGAAGCAAAAAAATTGGGTGTTAATCTGATCGTGCAAGCTGCGGAGCGAGAGGTTGACGTGGAAAAGCAAATGCAGATCATAGAGAACCTTATTCAAGCTAAAGTGGCGGCGCTGTGTGTCACGCCGAGTGGTTCAAGGGAGATTGTCCCGGCCATTGAGAAGGCCAATCGGGCAGATATTCCTGTCGTCATTGTGGATACTCGCGTAGATCCCAGAGCCATGAGCGAGTCAAAGGGGAAGATCGCGACGTTCATTGGCTCTGACAACTATGAGGGAGGCAAGCTTGCAGGTGAATTCATCGCAAAACGGTTGGGTGGGAAAGGGAAGGTGGCAGTTCTTGAAGGTATCCCCGGTCATGAAACTGGCGATTCCAGACTGAAGGGTTTTCGCGATGCCATCAAGTCGACTCCTGGTATCGAGATCGTTGCTTCCCAAACAGCAAACTGGGAAAGAGATCAGGGCTTCAACGTGTTTCAAAACATCCTGCAGTCCCACCCTGACGTGCAGGCAGTATTCGCCTGCAGCGATCTAATGGCGTTAGGCGCCGTCGAAGCAATTGCCGCCGCGAAGAAGACCGGACAAATCGCAGTTGTTGGGTTTGACGCTTCCAACGAGGCGCGAGAAGCCGTGCAAAAGGGGACGATGGACGCTACCGTCGCGCAGTCTCCGGCGGAAATGGGTGCGCTGGCAGTGGAGAACGCTTACCGTGTTATCAAAGGTGAGCAAGTAAAAGCGGAGTTTGTAGTCCCCATCAAACTGATTACCAAGGAAAACGCAGCCGTAACTGATACGAGCAAATAAGGACTGGTTTGGAGTCATGATATGGGCAAGAAGTTGGGAATTGGAGTGATCGGCGTCGGTCGTTTGGGAAGTTCGTATGCCAAATACTTCATGGGTCGCATCGCCGGTGCGTCATTAGTAGCTCTGTCCGATGTAAACGAGGTGGCTGCCGCGGCGTTGGCATCGGAGTTAGGTGTCTCAAAATGGTTTTCCCACTATCAAGATCTGATTGGGGACCATGAGGTAGAGGGCGTGGTAATCGTTAGCCCCACGAGCACGCATCAAGAGATCGTTTTGGAAGCAGCGAAACACGGCAAAGCGATTTTCTGCGAAAAGCCTTTGTCCATCTCCCTGCAAGAGGCACGCACAATGCGCAAGACAGTCGAGCAAACGGGCGTGTTCTTCCAAATGGGTTTCATGAGGCGCTTCGATAAAGGGTATGTGGCGGCCAAGCGAAAGATTGTAGACGGAGTGATTGGGACACCGGTTGTCTTTAAGTCATCCTCGCGTGATCCATACCGTCCCAGTTTGGAATATCTTGATCCTGCACACAGCGGTGGGCTGCTGGTGGACTGTGGCATCCACGATCTTGACCTCGCACGCTGGTTCATGGGTGATATTGCGAGCGTTTACAGCATCGGCGGGACGTTGGCATATCCAGAGATGAAAACGATCGGAGACATTGATAATGCCATCACGAGTATCTACTTCACTAACGGTGCGTTGGGTACAATCGATCTGAGTCGTAATGGCGTTTACGGATACGATATCCGTACCGAGATCCTGGGTACGGAAGGCACATTGAAAATCGGCTATCTGCGAGAAACTCCAATACTCGTGATGACCAAAGATGGTATTACTCACGACACTGTCCCCTACTTTACAGAGCGGTTCGAACAGGCGTACATCTCACAACTTCAAAATTTCGTCGACAACGTGTTGCAAGGCAATTCGCCAAACGTTACCTGCGCTGACGGTGTCGCGGCTCTGCAAGCTAGTGCTGCGGCCACATTGTCATTCAAAGAGAACAGGCCGGTAAAAATACAAGGAGACGAGTTTGTATGACGTCGAATAGTCAATACCGGCGTTCCTCGTCTTCTGGAATTGAACACTCTCCTTGACACTCATAAGAAGTCGTGGATGGAACACGAGACGAGGGAAGGGAATTGATGAACATCAAGGTCGGGAATGCGCCTGTTAGCTGGGGCGTTATGGAAGTTGCTGATTGGGGCGAGCAAATAGCTTATAGCAAAGTGCTTGATGAGATAGCGGAAGCAGGTTACGCCGGCACTGAACTCGGACCGTTCGGCTACTTTCCGACGGAGCCCGATAAGTTAGCCTCGGAATTATCAAATCGGGGGTTGCAACTCGTCGCCAGCTTCGTTCCCATACCACTGGCGCACTCGGAACGACACGAGGCAGGTTATCGCGAAGTAATGAAGGTTGCCCAATTGTTGGCGCAGACAGGAGCTCCTTTGATCGTCCTGGCCGATGAGATGAGCGAGGCGCGAATGGCCGTATCTGGCCGCGTTGATGAGGCTCGCGATGGGATGAGTGATGAGCAGTGGGACGACGCAGCGCTTATCCTTGGTCGAATCTGTGAGGCCTGTCGTAAACAAGGGCTGTCTGCGGTCTTCCATCATCATGCCGGCACGTTTGTGGAAACGCCGAAAGAGATCGCGCGTCTGTGTGAAAACACCGATCCTGATCTGCTCGGTCTTTGCCTGGACACCGGTCATTACTTTTTCGGAGGTGGCGATCCGGTTGATGCGGTGAGCCTGTATGGCACGCGCATTCGGCATCTACACCTTAAGGACGTGCAGCGTCCGATTCTGGAGTCCGCCCGAAGAGATGGAGCTGGTTTTCTTGAAGCAGTGCGGCGCGGCGTGTTCTGCGAACTCGGTGAAGGCGATGTTGATCTAAAGGCCGTCGTTCAAGACATGGCCGGCTTGGGTTATTCCAATTGGGCCATTGTCGAACAAGATGTTGATACTCGGAACGAAGATGTGAATCCTCTGGAAAGCGCAATCCGCAGTCGTCAGTATCTCCAAAACATGATTGGTATCTGATAGACGTATGCAGCTGAATTAATCGCCGGTCTTATTCACACCGTGGTTTCAGAGACTTGAGTGAAAATTCCAGGTACTACGAATTACGCTGAAAGCGTTCGCTAATTCCAGCCCAGGGTTGCCGCAACCCTGGGACACAAGCGTGCTTTAAGAAAGGACGCCCTGAAAGGGTTGCGTCGCCGCTTGCCGTTCACAAACCCGTCGCAACTCCTTCAGAGTTGCGAGTAACAAACGTGCGCTCCTATCCCAAGGGTGCCCAATGCTTTCAGCGTATTTCCTGGCAATGGGATTGTTCCCGCAACATTCGCGTTTAAACACAATCTCTATGGTCGAACCGCCACTCTAATGAAGATTCTCTGGCCTTTATGCATTCAGACACTGCCGCGCATCCTGATCGTGATTTCACTCGTGTTCACTCAGAGTGGATCTCCATCGTTTCAGACGCCGAGCCGTGGGCAGTCGCTCATCGCCTATGTCGATCCCTTCGTCGGCACTGAAAACGGAGGCAACATTGTACCGGGCGCGCAGATTCCTTTTGGGTTTGTGCACGTTAGCCCTGACACGGTTAACCCAAACACAGCAGGCTACAATCCTCATGAGAATATTCTCGGTTTTAGCCAAACACATGTGAGCGGTACGGGTGGCGCAAGCAAATATGGGAACTTCCTCACGACTCCTCTGATAGGCAAGTTACGCGTGAGCAATCTCGGCTCACCCAAGGTCGATGAGTTCGGATCGCCCGGCTACTACACCGTGCGGCTGACACGCTCAAACATCAAGGCAGAAATGACCGCGACCAGGCTGGTAGCATTTCACCGATACACTTACCCGGCAGACAAGGAATCGCATTTGTTGATTGATGTCAGTTCCGTGGTCCAACCCGAGACCGGAAAGGACGCCATCAAAAACCCCCATCCGGTTGACTGTTCAGTTCGCGTCATCGCGCCCAATCGCCTTGAGGGTAGCGGCAACTTCATCGGTGGCTGGAATCAGTCGCCGTATACCATCCACTTTTCGGCAGAATTTGATCGTCCTTGGAGTGCCTTCGGTACCTGGCGGGATGATCGCATTGAACCTGGTATCTCAGCAGCTTCGAACGAGGGAAGGGTCGGCGCTTACGTTACATTCGACACCACCACCAAACAGACTGTGCAGATGAAGATTGGCGTTTCCTTTATTAGTCCGGAAAAAGCTCGCGCCAACCTCCAGCAGGAGATTGCCAACTGGGACTTCGAGGCAGTGCATCATCAGGCGGAGGCTGCATGGGAAAGTGTGCTCAGTCAAATTAAAGTTGAGGGAGGAACAGAAGAACAACGCAAGATTTTTTACACTGCGTTGTTTCACTCTCACTACATGCCTCACGACCTGACCGGCGAGAATGCCTGGTGGAGTTCCAATGAGCCACACTACGAAGAGTTTTATGCAATCTGGGATACCTTTCGCACTCACTTCCCACTCTTGACTCTAATCCAGCCTGAGCGTCAGCGCGACATGGTCCGATCGCTGGTAGACACATATGTTCATACGGGTTGGATGCCCGACTCACGCATTGCTGGAGCCAACGGCATGACACAGGGTGGCTCAAATGCCGATGTAGTTGTGGCCGACGCGCTGGTAAAAGGCGTGACGGGAATCGACTACCAAAAAGCGTTTGAGGCTATGGTCAAGAACGCGGAGGTTGATAGCCCTCGTCCGCTTTACGAAGGACGTGAGGCTTCCGAATATCGGCGCTTGGGGTATGTAAGCATGAATTTTCCGCGCTCGGCCTCGCGAACAGTAGAATATGCCTACAATGATTTCTGTATAGCGCAGGCAGCTAAGACGCTGGGGCTCACTGCTGAAAGCCTCAAATACCTGAATCGTTCGAAGAACTGGATGAACGTTTGGAGTGATGAGACGCGCTCGGCGCGTCCGCGTTATTCCGACGGACGCTGGCTCTCCCCTTTTGAGGCCGCGCATTTTTATCCGGACAAAGACTTCAGCTACTGGGATGCGCCATTTTACGAAGGCAGCGGATACATATACGGTACTTATGTCCCACACGATGCACAGGGGCTGATAAACAAACTCGGCGGCGACGAACCCTTTATCACGTGGCTCGATACCTTCTTTACCAACCCTCCGACACGTGATTCTGGTTTCAACAACGGTCTCTATAACCATACCAATGAGCCGGATTTCCTAGCCGCGTTCTTGTATATCCACGCTGGCCGACCTGATCGCACGCAAGAGCGGGTGCGTCGCATTCTCGCTACTGAATACGCAACCGGGAGGGGCGGACTGCCCGGCAACGACGACAGTGGAGCGATATCTTCCTGGTATGTGTGGGGAGCCATGGGACTCTACCCGAATGCGGGACAGCCTTACTACTATGTGTGCAGTCCGTTGTTCCGCCGTTCGACAATTAATCTTGGTGGTGGGCGCACCTTCAGCATTGAAGCTCCGGACGCGTCCGATACCAATTCATACGTGCAGTCTGCAACGCTCGATGGCCGCGCTCTGGACCGCGCCTGGCTTAAACACGAAGAAGTGGCGCGCGGGGGCCGGCTCGTGTTCAGGATGGGAACAAGGCCATCTGACTGGGGCCGCGCTGAAAGACCACCCTCACTGTCGCTGCCAGCGAAGCAGAGCGCAAGATAGACTCGCAAGACAGTGTTCTATTGCGACTATTGTCGCCGCACTAGAAGTTGTGAGGAGATGGTTAATTACTCGCCGTAGACTTACCGCAGAGTGTGCTAAATGAAGGCTAAGCTGACACCGACACACTTCATTGTTATAGCTCTGGTCTGCTCTGTTGTCGGGATCAGGCCGTTGGACAGCGCGACCGCAGTTCCCGTCGCAAAGAACACGAACATTCAGACGCTGGAGCGCCACGTTCATATTAATCCGCCGGGCGACAATGACAGCCGTTACGCTTATGTCCCGTTTGATGTACCGACAAAAGTTGTTCGGATCAGTATTAACTATCAATATGATCGGGCGAATGATGCAAACGCGATTGACATCGGACTCTTTGACTCGCGTGCAACTGGCTCTGATGCAGATCCGCGGGGTTTTCGCGGATGGAGCGGAGGCAAGCGTTCAGAGTTCTTTGTTTCTCGCAACGACGCAACACCCGGTTATCTGAAGGGGGACATGCCTGCGGGAACATGGCGGATCATTCTTGGCCTGTACAAGGTCGCTCCATCGGGTGTTGACATAGCTCTCAAGATCGTCATCACAACGGAGGAGAGTAGCAGTTTCTCTTTGAGCCCAAGGACCGGATCTCCCGCTATTGCCAAAGCTCCAAACGGGCGAGAAACATCATCGTTTCCGCTTGTATCTGGCAAACCAAACCTGCGCTGGTGGAGTGGTGATCTCCACATGCATACGGTGCACAGCGACGGCGATTGGACCATTTCAGACCTAGTCTCGACTGCGCGCAGACTTGGTTTAGACTTTATCTGCGTTACCGATCACAACACTTCGAGCCACCATGCTGAGATTGATCAGCTCAACCAGAGTTTGAGGCAACCGCTGTTGTTGCGTGGCGAGGAGATTACTACCTACGGAGGTCATACCAATGCCTGGGGACTTCCCTCAGGAGCGTGGATCGATTTCCGTGTACGGCCAGGAGATAACTACCAGATTTCAAGAATCGCTGGCCAAGTGCATCGCACCGGCGCACTCATTTCAATCAATCACCCGTTTGCTTTATGCGTTGGCTGCGCTTGGAGTTACGATTCTGCGGCGCGCGACTTCGATGCGATCGAGGTATGGAACGGCTCCTGGGACTCAACCGATGATCTCGCACTCGCGATGTGGGATAAAATTTTGCAGACCGGACGACACATCACCGCGATTGGTTCCAGTGATTCACACCGTGCAGCAAACCCAATCGGTCGGCCCACCACGCATGTGGCCGCTAAAGTTCCGACCCAAAGAGCGTTACTAGACGCCATCCTTAAAGGGCGAGTTTATTTGAGCACTGAGGTGGCTCAGCCGGCTTTAGGTTTCGAAGCCGAGACGATGGGAAGGAAGACACGGTGGATGCTTGGTGATGAGATTCATTTGACCACTCCTACGACGATTCGATTTCTCGTCAGGGCTACTTCGATTCCTGGCGCGACAATTTCACTAGTATCGAACGGTCAAGTCTTACGTAGCCTTTCCACGATTAGCGATGGACAACCGCAGGTTATCGAGATCGAATGCCGAAGTGATTCTTATTACCGCCTCGAGGTCCGCGACGCAAAGAAGGCAATGCTAGCGCTGACAAATCCCATCTATCTCAAAGTCTCGAGGCGATAGTTAGTGTCCTAATTTCCGTTCTTCTCTGCGCAGAGCGTTCAAAACATGACACGCAGCGATAGAGGCAGATCTAAGTTCAAAAAACTCAAACCGAAGACAGGATTACAAGATTTACAAAAGATTGACGACTGGTAGGCTATGGATGTTTCCCGCCCAATCGGAAATAGAGTTCCAGCTGTGACCGTCTAGGAAATTCCAGATCCACTTACCGCTTAAATTCCTTCACTTCGCCAACAGTAAGTGATGACGCAGGCAATGATGGGAACGGAATCTCGCGCGGCATAAAGGCCTGGTCCAGCATTAGAACCCGCATCAACTTCACGTTATAACAACCTCGTTTTTCAATAGGCGTCGCTGTCTCATTACAACGAGCTGATACAATTTCCACCATCGACGGCGACACTCCCTTAGGTAAACGCACCGCCGTGCGGAAATTACCGCTGCGGTCTATCCGCAGACGCGCTTCACTCATGTCCGAAGAGAACACGTCTGTTTTACCATTAACTTTCACATCAAAGGCGAGTGCTGCGCCCCTTTGCTCCGACGAAGCTTCGATGTACAAGTATTCGCGCGGGTCTGCAATGGTATTTATGTTTGCTGGCATATCGCTTATGCGTTTTTCTCGAATCAGTTCTTCAGTCATCACGCGGTAACTTTGTGGATACGCATCCATCACGCTCTCACGCGTTGCTTTCTCCAGACGAACCCTCGTTGGCAACGGAGCGAAACGGACAGCCGAGCAGGCAAGGTCGGAGAAGTTATTGTTGTCTGAGGCGACGGCTAACAGAGGATGACTTCCGGCAACGCGGGACCCAGAAAAGGATTTAGTCTCGTGTTCAACGCCTTGATAGGTCTCCTCGATGATCCTCCCAGAACGGGCGCGAAGCTGAAAAACCCATTCGATGTCAGTAGCACGTCCCCAGCGCGACATCAATGCTGCAGTCTGGGTGCCGCCATCCTCATTTGTAAAAATCGCGGTGTAACGCACAATCAAATCATCCGCACCTTCATGCAAAATCTCGTAGTACATCAGTAAAGGGAGGTCCGTGAAGCGGTCAATCGTATTAGCGCGTGCGTAGAGGACTGGTGAATGGGCTAGCGCAAAATGATCCTCGTTTTCAACCTGTATCTGACTACTGGTCGCAAGCGGAAGCACCCTCAATGCTTTTACTTCAGCACGTTGAGTTCTTGCAGCCGAGCGCGCCGGATTGATTGACACAGAAAGTGTGTGCTTGCCCTTGGGAAGCCGTCCCACCAAAACCCGATAACGGAATAATTCGTCGCCTGCCCAGAGCAATAGATCCTGATTGTAGACACCATCAACCAGAACTAGAAGCGCGGCTGCTTCGGCGCCCGGGCGAGCCCATGATCCACCGGGAGTTCGCCCTTCAATTTCCAAACCAACTTCTGTGTCTTCTTCCAGGTTAAGGTTTTCACTTGCGAGTGCTTCGGAAGCTTGCGAGATATTTTCCGCGGGTAGCGGCATTGCAGTCGACACGAAGATGAGGATCAAAAGAGGTAGCTGGAGATAGAGTAGTGTTAGCTTAGTTTTCATAAAAATTTAGCTTGCTGTTTACCGAATAAGAGTAGGCTGAAGGTGTTTGATTCGCGCTGATTAAAGAATAAAAAAATTGGAGTTGAAAGTACGGCAATTCACTATTCACTGCAAGTTTTGGTCTGTAGGATTCGAGTTCGATAGAGGACACTTATGCTTGTTTGCGACTTGACTTATAGCAGAATCAGCATCGCTTCAGAATCTTCTCCAGCCCTGCGGAATTTGTGCTATCCTCCGCCGCAAACCAGTAAAGGCTCGTTTAATTGTCACAACGGCCTGAAAGTATTCATGCTCTGACCCTTCAGACTAATTACTTTAGTTTTCGAGAACAGCGCCAGGAAATTTCGTCATCCTAAGTAACCGATTCCAGACGCGAGCTAACAAATAGCTCTTGCTTGTCGTTGCCACTTGGCAGCCACTATTAGTCGCGAGTTTTGTATTCAAATGGAGCTTGTAGCTACGCAACCCACGAGCTACATCACAAGGAGAAGAACATGATGAGAACCCCCCGTATAATTGTCAGCCTGCTGCTTCTTTATGTAAGCCTGGCCATTCAGGGATCAGCTCAAGTTAACACCGCTAGCCTTACCGGCCAGGTCACTGATTCTGCCGGCGCAGTCATCCCGAACGCGGCCGTCACCGTGAAGAACAAAGCGACTGCCGCGGAAAGATCTACCACTACTGACAGCTCAGGTTATTACACCTTCTCCAGCTTGCCGGTGGGCGCATATTCCGTAACGGTAGAACTTCAAGGGTTCAAGCGGGCCGTTCACGAGAATATCAATCTTGAAGTGGGCCAAAAAGCGCGATTGGATACGCTTTTGGAAGTGGGTGCGGTAAGCGAGTCAGTCATTGTAGCCACCAGTGCCCCGTTATTGACCACGCAGGAAGCCACGCCCGGCGGCGTGATCGAGAGCCGCATGATCTCTGACATGCCACTCGCAGGGCGTAACTGGGATGACCTTCTTAACGGCGTCCCCGGCGTTCAAGCGGATCGCTACAGTGAACAGGGAGGCGCCACCGCGAACGGTCGCACGGGCGGTGCTAACGTACATGGTATTCGCTCATTGCAGAACAATTTTGTCCTCGATGGTGTGGACAATAACTCCATATCGGAGAATGTTCAGGAGCTGACTACGCAAGTGGCCCGGCCTTCGGTGGATTCGATCCAGGAGTTTAAGGTGAGTACGAATCCTTATTCGGCTGAAAATGGTCGCAGCCCCGGAGCGCTCGTGAGCGTAACTACCAAGGGCGGCGGAAATGATTTCCATGGGACTCTCTACGAGTTTCATCGCAATCGAATCTTTGATGCCAACAATTTCTTTCAAAACCGCGCCGGCGCCGCCAAACCGCCACACGTTCAGAACCAGTTTGGAGTTAACTTTAGTGGACCAATCGTGATGCCGCGATTTGGCGAGGGCAATGGTCCTTCAACTTACAATCTGAAGAACAAGGCTTTTTTCTTCTTCAACTACGAGGGCACTCGCGTCCGCAAAGGCGTGACTCGGCTCGGGAATGTGCCGCTACCAAATGAAATAAGAGGAGATTTTTCTGCCGCTGCCGGCACAGCCAACCGCGTAACATACGCCAGAATCTTTGACCGAGTGGGCGATTGCCGAGCTAAAGCACCCGGGGCCTTCAACGCAGATGGCTCCTTCATCAATAACCAAATCCCTGCAGCATGTCTTGATCCATTGGCTCAAAAGGTCCTGGGTCTTTTACCCGCGGCCAACGTCGTTCCAGGCTCAGGGGCGCTGAACATCAGCAACTTCCTGCGTTCCCCCGGGATAGTTGATGATACTGACAGCTACACCGCGCGAGTGGATTGGCAAGCAAATTCTAGTAATAGTGTTTTCGTACGCTACACGTATTCAGACCGCTTTCGTTATGTCCCTGGAATCTTTGGAGGTGTCCTTGATGGTACCGGTTCCTCAGCCAACGGTCGCCTATTCATGCAAGGTCAGTCTGCCGCTATCGGCTGGACCCGTACGATAAGCGCAACCGTGCTGAACGAGTTTCGAATGGGCTGGGGACGCAATAACTCACGCGCAACTCAAGATCCTTTTGGTCTCAACACGCTGGCAGAGTTTGGATTTAAGGGGGTGCAGGATTCTCCGGTCTACAGCGGTGGAATTTCGGGCCTTAACATCTCAGCGCGCGG
>JBKOYD010000104.1:0-12943 GCA_046725195.1 Acidobacteriota bacterium
TTTATGCCGGAATGGGCCAGGATACTTGGCAGTGACGCCGGAAATCCGAAACAGTCGGGCAGCATGTATTCATCGCTCGCGATTCCAAATTCTCGTCGGAACCAATTGTTGCCATAGAGAATCTGGCGAATGATGGATTCCGCGTTTGGAGAGTTAACATCGCCTTCTTCCATCGACGACCCGGCGGGAAACCAGCGTCCCGCGGCCACGTACTGCTTCAACCTTTCGAAATCAGCGGGGTAATAGTCCTTCATCAAGCGATAGCGATTCGCGCCGGTAAAATTGAAAATGTAATGCGGGTACTTTTCAAACAAGGCAAAGTTATTGCGCATTGTTTTGGTGAGGTATTCCTGGATAACTTGCGGATACTCCCAACGCCACTCGGTGTCGAGATGCGCGTAGCCGACAACATAAAGAGTTGGTTCTTTCGCCAGATTCGGCGCGGGTGATTTTGCCGCTGGCCCATGTGCCTCGCGCTTAACTGGTGCTTCAGCAGTCTCGCGTTTAGCGCGCGTGTTTTTAAGCTTTGACTTTGGTGTCTGGCTCAAGACTCCGTCGCTGGTTAGAAGACATATAAACAGCAATAACAGAGAACGGCGCATAGTTCGCTTCATGGTGGCCTTTCCAACAAGATAGGTATTCGTAAAAGAACACTAGCAGAGGCGCTGCACAAAAGTCCGAAACCCCACCCACGCCAGAGAGTGTGTAAAAACTCATGGACTAAAGAAGAATCATCCACAGATTGCGCCGATTACGCTGATTTGAGAACTGAGCCGAGTTAGATTGAAATCTGCGTAATCGGCGTAATCTGTGGATAACTTTTTTGTGACCTTAGAAGAGAAACTTCAATGAAAGCTGCGCCTGCCTTGGAACGTTCGCTTGAGTCGAACCAATGCATCCGTAGCCGGAGCACGAGCCTGGTTCGCCTGGTTTTATGTTTGCAACGGGCTGCGGAGCTACCGTTGGATTTGCGATGCTCGGCGCACCAAATATGCGAGTATTGGTTACATTAAAGACTTCGGCCTTTAGCTGTACAAATTTCCCTTCACCCCAAAGCCCAAATTTCTTGCCTAGCGATAAGGCAAGCTGCGGTCTATTTGCCGGACCACGTATGTAGCTGAACCTCGGTATGACGGTCACGGGAGTGAATTGAGGGAAGTTCTTGAAACAGCCGGGGTTGTTTTCGTTATAGAGCCATTGCGTGTACGACTGTTTGCCGTCGTCCGGCAAGTAGCTCGGGTGGCCAGGGCAATTAAAGGTGACACCGTTGGGGAGCCCGATGGGTGTTCCCGAATCCGCCGTGAGAATCCAGCCAAGATCCCAATTGTTTAGCAATTGTCCTCGCAGACCGCTGGCATTGCTCGCTACTACGCCACCTTTCCCGATGGGCAATCCCCAAGTGCCGGCAAAGGCAAGATCAAACGGACGATCAGAGCCTGTGACCGCGTAGAAAAGTTGTGCGTCGCGAAGTCCTGCACCCCCATTGTTAAGGTAGCCATTAGCTGCCATTGTCCTGGACCATGTAAAAGAGGTGAGCACACTCAGACCCTTGATCAATGCGCCCCCGCCTGAGATCCGCTTCTCCAACCTCACGGCGAGAGAGTTGTAGTTGGAACTGCCAATCGGTTCGGTGTTCGAGAACAGGCTGTTATTAAAGAGAGGGAAGGGAATCATGAGAGCGCTAACCTGCACCGCTGACGCCGCACCCAACGAAGTGTTCTTGTAACTGTCCAAAAAGCCCGCTGGCAACCCTGTGGGGTTTAGATTTTGCCAGAAGAACGGATTACGTACTTGTGTCGTGCAGAAGGTTGGGTCTTGAGTGCACTTGTTGAAGATCTCGGTTGGTAGAGCATTGAACTGCGTTCCAACTCGTAGTCGGCTAGTGCGCGTGCCAACGTAGGAGACATCCAAAACAACCGAGCCGGGAAGCTCTCGCTGAACGCCAAATGAGAATTGCTGCACAAATGGGATCTGGCGATCCCGTTGGTCAAACGACTGTCCATTACCGACGCCTGATAAGAGACCGAAGCTACTTCCTGGTGGCACCACCAGTCCGGTCGGATAAGGATTTCCGGTGTTGAACTGAGTGCTCGGCGTCGTGCCAACTTGGTTGTAATTTGTATTCTGTGTCCAGGTCGTATTGCCACCAAGCTCTATCGCGAAGGCATACCCAAGTCCCCAGCCACCTCGTAGCACCGTCTTGTCATTTATGGCCCAGGAAACACCGACTTTCGGCTGCCAGTGGTTTTTTTGAGTATCGTAAGGGGCTAGTTCGTCGCTGGAGAAATTGAAACCACCCACAAGGTTGCTGGTAATTACCTGTCCGCCGGTTACAGGTAGACCGGTAGCACTGTTTATGGGCACGTTGTTCGCTGGAAAAGTTACTGCTGACTGCAGGGGACTCTTGGCGGTGTAGTCAAACCCGGCGTTCAACTTGTGAAAGCGCTCCCTCGGCGAAGTTTCAATGTCCCAACGCAGGCCCAGGTTAAGTGTCAGGTTCCGCCGGATTTTGAAATCATCCTGAAGATAGAATCCAAAATAGCGATAACTTTCATAAACATCATAGCTGAACGGTATGAATCCGGCGCTGGGAATGCCTAGTAGTAAGCTGGCTACCCCGGCTCCATCGTTGTTCCCGGTGTTGGGGTTCTGCTGAGTGAAAGTGCCGGTAAAGGTGAACCGACCACCTGGTCCTACACCGATACCGCTAGCATCAGCGGCTCCGCAGCACGGAATTGCATGAAGCTGCATAATCTGTGCTCCATAACGAAGTGTGTGCTGGCCTATTGTGTGAGTAAGTGTCGGCGACAACTCATAGTTTTCGTTCATTGGAGGATGGCCAAAGTCTCCATATTTGTTGTTGCCAATAATATCGGGATAACCTCCGCCAACCTGAATTGTTGGGGCCTCGACCTCTGTGGTGGTGGGTGGCAACGGATAGTTGGTGAAGCCCAGGTCCGCTGGCGTTAGCTTCACTGTGCCAGCTGCCACGGCGCCGTTCGGCGCCCGATCAACCGAGCGCCCAAAGGAAAAGCGCAGATCGCCGAACAGAGTGGGGCTGAAGGAGTGCGTGAGATCCAGGATCTGGTGAATAAATGAGCGATAGCTATTGATGTTCCCCCTGATAATACCAAGCGAGGCGGGCTCTGTATAACCTGTGTTGTTCTGGAATTGAACGCCAGACCAGTAGCTGAACATGCCATAAAAGCGAGTCTTGTCGCTAAAGTTGTGATCGATGCGAATTATCGGCTGGTTGAACCTTAGCGAGCCCGGTGCATTGGCAATGTAGTTGTTAAATTCTCCAGCAGCAGGGTTATTAGGCAACGGATACAAGGACAGGATTTTCCTACCGATTGCGCTCACCATATTGGGTGGAATTACGTCGAGCTGTCCATTAAAGGAGAAACGGTTTCGCGTTCTGCAGGTCCCGTCAGCGTTCGTGGTTGCACAACTGAAGGGGTTGAAGATTCCGCCCCTCGATGTTGTTCCATTAGGGTTATATTGCGAACCCAACAGGTTAGTGAAATAGGGTCGGAAATCAACGCTACCATCGGCTTGTGGTCGCACGTCCGCCCGCGGAGCACTAGTAAGGATGCTCTGCGGAGCAGACTCGCGCCAACCTTCAAAGCTAAAGAAGAAAAAAGTCTTGTCTTTACCCAGGCCCGGAATTGGACCACCAACAGTCCCGCCGAAGTCATGTTGGTTGTGGAATGGCTTCGCAACGCCGCGCTGATTGTTTTGGAACGTATTTGCTTCGAGAGAGGAGCCACGCCAGAAATCGAAGGCCGTGCCGTGATAGTTTTTCGTGCCGGCTTTGGTCACGACATTTACGGTGCCGCCACCAGACCTACCATAACTTGCGTCGTACGTATTCGTTTGAATCTTCATTTCCTGGACCGAATCGACGTTGGGAGCGATGAACCATGTGCCGCGTCCTGTGCTGATTTGTTGTGAGATAGGTGCGCCGTTAAGGGTGAACTGGTTGTAGTTATTCTGGACACCGTTGATCACGTAAGCGTTTGTCTGGTCCCAACCGCGAGTTGTATTGCCGCCTGTATATCTCACGCCTGGCGCGTACAACATCAAGGTGTAAACCTGCCGGCCATTCAAAGGTAAGTTTTGAGTGTTTTGTGCGTCGATGACTGTGCCGCCTGAAGCGTCTCCGGTACTGAGCAATGATGGTGCCTCCTGCACCGTCACGGTTTCGGAGATCGACCCCACCTCAAGCACGATGTTCAAATTGAGTTTTTGGGCCACATCGAGATTCACTGCTTGACGAATCGCCTTCTTAAATCCAGGAGCTTCCACTCTAATTTCATACGAGCCGGGCAAGACGTAAGGAATGGAATAAGCTCCACTGCTGTTTGTTTGAACCGTGTAAGGCTGCTGAGTTCCTTCTCGGAGGGCAGTGATGGTGGCATTGGGAACGACTGCACCTGAGGAGTCAACCACTTGACCGGTAATTAAGCCACGAAACTCCTGGGCCTGAAGGGACACCGTAAACAGTAAGGTCGCCACGATTAGCGCCCCGGAAATCCTCGAAATCGAAATGTGTCTTATTCTGCTCATGGAGGTCTCCTTAGCAATGGAAGCAAACACGCAATCGGCTTTGCCGACACGGCCAAACCGTCTGCTCAAACTCATAGTCAGTCGCGTCTTTAGCCAGAGAAACGGATGGCTCATCGCGATAAGCGCTAACCAGCAAGGCTTCAACACTAAAGAATTTGGCCCTAATCTGAGAACCTGAATTAGGCTTCAAGTAGAGACAAATACTCAGCCTCAGAAACCACCGCACTCCGGCATTAGTTTTTGTTGAGATGCTGGTGCAGGAATAGCTTCTGAGCTAGAATGATGCCCACCTCAACGGTTTTTCTTCCGCGGTAAGAGCAAAATATGAACACAAGATCTACCCGTGCGCAGCAGTGGAGAGTTCGCGCTACCGGTTTGCCGACACTGATTGGGTCGCGGGGGTCTTGGTTCCTGGTACACGCATCGCCTGTTCTTGATCCGTTCGTTACCTTTATGTTCTCAATAAGGTAAAAAGTCTTTCCGATGTTTTGGGAAATTTTTGGGAAATTTTTGGAGGTGTCCAACCACAAAGGGTTGTGACAATAATACACAACAATTTATGAGCGAACAGATCAGACACCTCTACGAATTTGGCCCATTTCGCCTCGACGCGACTGAGCGCCTCCTGCTTCGCGACCAGCAACATATTCCGCTCACTCCCAAGGCTTTCGAAACCTTGTTGGTACTCGTGGAGCACGGTGGGCACGTAATAGACAAAACTGAGCTAATGAAAAAGGTTTGGCCCGATACTTTTGTAGAAGAGGTCAATCTCGCGAAGAATGTTTCTTCCTTGAGAAAGATCTTGGGGTCAGAACAATCGGAACACTACATTGAGACGATTCCGAAGCGAGGGTACCGTTTTGTGGCGAGAGTGCGAGAGGTGTGGTCGGAAGAGAGTTCACCAATCGTGGGACCACCCGACCTCTATTCTTCTGGAGACAGGTGGGAAGATCGCGGGAAAGCCGCGGCAAAAGCTGAGGCCCAATTGAATGCAGTGCCAGATGTCGAACTTGGCGAGTCTATTACCGCCAAATCCGATGCGCGTGAGTCGCCGGACAAACGATCCCTCACGACTCGTTTTGGCCTGCCTATAGCGTTCCTTGCATCGGGCGCGCTAGTTGCCCTTAGCGTATGGTCATTAGTGTTACGTCCGAATCCGGCACCTGCGCCCTCGCTTCTGAAAATCAGCCCGGTGACAAGCTTCCTGGGCAACGAAGATCATGCTGCCTTCTCACCGGATGGCAAACAGATCGCTTTCGTCTGGAATGGCGACAAGGAAGATAACAGTGACATTTACGTCAAGATGATCGGCGCTGAGAGTCCGTTGCGTCTGACATCCAACCCCGCGCCCGACACCGATCCGACGTGGTCACCGGACGCTCGCTATATTGCTTTTCTGCGCCAGTCAGCCGAGGACGGCGGCGTATTCCTGGTTCCTTCATTGGGCGGCGCAGAACGGAAACTTGCGGATCTTTTTCCATATCGACCAGTCGTAATCGGGAACACGCTCAGCTATTCGCCAGACGGCAAGTTGCTTGCGGCTCCTGACAAGAATTCACAGCAGCAGCCCTTCAGCATCTTTTCGATCTCGATTGAAACGGGTGAGAAGATCAAACTAACTTCGCCGTCGGCGGGATCCGTCGGTGATTTCTTTCCGGCTTTCTCGCCCGACCAAAAGACACTCGCCTTTGTCCGGTCTGTCAGCATCGCTGCCGCTGATGTCTATCTACTTCCCCTTACGGGTGGCGAGCCGACACGGCTGACCTTTGACAACACTTCTATTCGTGGTCTGAGTTGGACATCGGATGGAAAAGAGATCGTCTTTGCCTCAAGACGGGCGGGCAGCACCTACAACTTGTGGAAGATTTCCGCTCATGGAAGCCGGCCTGAGCGTCTGACAACCGCCGATCGCGATGTCTACAGCCCAACCATCTCGCGGCTGGGAAACCAACTCGCGTATACGCAGTCAATGATGGACGGCAACATTTGGCGGATTGGATTGCACGGCTCAAAGGTTCAGGAAAACCCTCGACTAAAACTTATCTCTTCCACGCAGGAGGACAGCGGTCCGCAGTATTCCTCAGATGGGAAGAGAATTGTATTTGCTTCTCGACGCTCCGGAACGTTTGAGATCTGGGAGTGCGACAGTGATGGATCCAATCCTCGTCCTTTAACGAACATTGGTGGACCGCTCACAGGCACTCCGCGTTGGTCGCCAGACGGCCGGCAGATCGCATTTGACTCATGGATCGAAGGGAACGCAGACATTTATGTTGTCAACGCCGACGGAGGCAAGCCTCGGCGCCTGACGTTTGATGCCGATGAAGACATTACTCCAAGTTGGTCTCAAGACGGTCGCTGGGTATATTTCGGGTGCACGCGTAGCGGCACGATGCAGATTTGGAAAGTACCTGCCGAAGGTGGCGAGGCAGTTCAAGTAACAAAGCATGGTGGCTTCGAAGGGTTCGAATCTACGAATGGAAAGTATTTTTATTATTCAAAGGGACGAGCCGTCCCGGGCATATGGCGAGTACCAGGCGGCGGCGGCGATGAGAGCCCAATTCTCGAACAACACCGTGCAGGCTTGTGGCGTTATTGGGCCGTAACCGAGCAAGGCATTTACTTTGCAACTGCGGAGATAGCCTCGCATCCGTCAATCGAATTCTTCAGCTTCACAACCGGCAAGATCGCCCAGGTCGCAAAACTTGACGCGCCTTTATCGAAAACCGACCCTGGATTGGCCGTGGCCCCAGATGGGCAGTGGCTACTCGTTGTTCAAATGGATCAGAGTGGTAGCGATATTGTAATGGCTCACGACTTTCGTTAAGTCCCACAGGCATCATCCGCGCAAGTTAGTGCACTACCCGGTACGCTCCGTTAAACTCAAGTATTCCCCCGTTCCAAATCGGCCCATCATTGTATCAGCGCCGTTGCACAGGTACGCCGCCCAACAACTTCATTGGACCGGAGCGTGGTAGCGTGTTTCGCAACTTGATTGGTGCGGCGAAGGTTGAATGAAATTCGCCCCGCTCGGTCAACTCAGACATTCTACTGAACGAAGTGAAGGAACCATCTCAGTGAGGTACACCACGGAGGAACTCACCCCCGCGACATGGGCCGACTTCGAGCGCCTGTTCGCGCCCGGGAGAGGTTGGTCGTTCTGCGCCTGCATGCTGTACCAGCGCGGTTGCCACCTCGACGCCAAGAGGTTCCCAGACCGAGCGTCGTCCCTGGCCCAGAACCAGGCCGAAAAGCGCGCTCTCGTTGACGCCGGGCGAGCACACGGCATTCTCGTCTACGACGACAGCGAGCCCATCGGGTGGTGCCAATTCGGCTCGGCCGAGGAGCTGCCACTGCCCGGCGCCACTCGTCTGGACCGACGCATCCCGCCCTTGGGTGCCGGGGTACGCTGGCGCATCACCTGCTTCGTTACCGTCGTTCGTCGGCGCCGGCGCGGTGTCGCAAGTACCGCGCTTCGCAGCGCGCTCAAGGCGATCCGCGAGCGTGGCGGCGGGCTTGTGGAGGCGTACCCGACGCTGACGCCGCGTAACCCGAACTGGGCTCATGCGGGCACCGTGTCGCTGTTCGAGCGCGAGGGGTTCGTCATCGTTGGTCGGCCGAGCGAGAAGTACGTCGTAATGCAGCGTGAGGTTTGACCCGTTCGGACATCTCAACGTTGCGTCCGGCGTCGCCGTAGATACACAACATTTGACAAAAACTCTAGAGCGTCGGTCGATATGCACAACTACCGACGTTTCATTTATGTCATGCAGCTTTTCCGCACCAGCGAAACAGAGGTCAGGTCTAGTTCTGGCCCACATTGGCTTCGACTAGTCGCAGTTTGATCGGCAACGTAACAGCCGCCCGCACATCGAGGTTGCGCACAGTGACATCCCAGTCAGCAGCGTCCAAATCGTCTGGCAGATTGATCTTGACGAACTTTGGATCTGACAAACTGGTTGGATTCAATACGACCGAAAGACGCCCTGCGCATTCCAACGTCACCTGCAGGTCTTCTGCCGACGCGACTGGAAAGATTCCTCCAAGGATCAAACCTTCACCGGGAAAGACGACGAGCACTTTGGGGGTGTCAGGGCCAAGGTAGATCAGATCCATGAATGGCACCTCTCCCATCGTTCCGTCCGGCAGGAAAGTCGTACTGGGCCAGTCAAACCCAAAATGCTTGAACAGCCAGGCAGAGGGGCGACCTCCGCGCCAGACGCGTGTCATCACTTGCACCGTGCCACGTGAGAGCTTATCTGTGGGTACGCGGACCCGCGGGTAATCGGCGTCAACAACCGAACTGATCGCAACAATACGATCCGCTTGCTTGAAGGCAGCCTCTGCGCGCACGGCCCGTATCTCCAGGCTATAGACCTTCGCGGCGGCCGGTTTATCTAGCAAGCAAAACGTCACTAGCGATGACCACGCTGACGCTTCACCCGCTACCCATGTCCGCGTCTGAATATCTACAGCGCCGGGAGACAGAGTTGAAGGTACCTGTACTCGTAAAGTCTCTGGTTTCTCCAGCGCCACAATAAGTAATGTATCGTTTTGTCGAAATGAGACTTCAACGAGTTCAGCTCTCTCGAGCGGTTTGGCGCTGGTTACTACGAGATCGAGCCATTGTCCCGGCGACACCGGCATCAGACAATCGGCCCACACGTCTAGTGGCGCGGCCTTATTGACAACAGAAAACTCAAGGGTGTTGCTAACCTGATTTGAGCCACTACGATGCTCAATCGCTCGGAGGTGGGCCGGCCCGCCCGGAAAATTCTTCGGCAACGCGAAGGCGGCTGTATTCGCGTTCGAGGTGCCACCAGAAACGAAGTGATGTGCATGTCCCAGCACATCCGTGAGTTCAAAATCATCTGAGTCGCTGAAGCCAGTGCCTTCGATCCAGAGCATCTCTCCGGGCTGCGGCAAATTGGGTCTGACGCCAGTAAGTACCGGAGCGTTCGCTACAACAGTGATCTGGAGATCGAATGGTTCGCTGCGCTGTGCCTCGACCTCGACGATGACCCTGCACGGCCCAGGCTGAAGCGCGGCAGGCACAACGACAGCCTGCGCCTGAATACCGACTTCGACATTCGCCGCCTCGTGTTCGCCACCGTGTGGGGCAACAGCGTATTCCGCGGTGCCTTGCAAAAAAATCACGCGAACACCTTTCTCGAGGTTAGCTCCCAGCCGGTAACCCTGAATTCTGATTCTAGTGTTCGGAGCAGCTGCTCTCGGCGTAATACCGATCAACCGTGGAGCCTCGCGCGGCATCCACACCGGCTGTTGGGCCCGAACGGGCACAAGTATGTAAAGCAACGTAGCGAACAACAGGAAGCTACTACGAGCTCGGAGAGTGACTTCATGAAGGGAAGGTATCGAGCGGCGACGTGCAGACTCGTTTGAAGCTAGTTTGTTCATCTGAAGCTCACATTCAAACGGTGCCTTGGCTTTGAGCTTAGTTTCAACTGGGACCACATTGGTTGCGCAGGTTTTCAAGCAGATCCTCAACAACAACGACTGATTCACGAAGATGGGGCGATTGTCGATCTCGTCCCGTTCGGCGGTGTCGAGCAGGCTAATGGTCTGATCGCGCGGCCGCCGGACTTCGCAATAAAGATCAGCACCATTGGCTTTCGTGAGGCTTACGCCAGTTGAAATGGATGTTCGTCTCGCCGAAGATCTTATAGTCAAAGTGAGTCAAAGTAGCTTCCTTAGCCAGCCCGGCTATCTTGAAAATCGTTGCGTGGTCCGATAGACGATTTGAACGTGACGTGCAAGACTTCGGCTTGATCATGAGAAACTATTTGACGCAGGCAATCGAGATCGCGTGCTCGGCGATCAGGGCGATTGCTCGACTACTTGACTGAAGAGTTTGATTATGACAAAGCAAGCGGCGGTGTTTCTGGGACGTGACATCGCTCGGATCTTACCTTTTCGGGCGAGGTCGAGAGCCTTCTTTTCTGCCGCGCTCATTGGTCTAAATTCCTCTTGCAATGGAGCGTCGGTAGATATGCACAACTGCAGACGTTTCATTCACGGCCTTCGGCCTTTTTAGACGCTGCCGCTCCGTTGACTACGAGGCCCTGACGTACAACAGATACTTAAGTCCACTCGAAGGCCTCTTATCTCTGGGGCAACTCACGGGCACGCTGAAATTCCGAGTTGAATCTCCCGATTCGATTCACGCATGTTTTGCTTTCCAATATCGTTTTTCCATGCGCTTCGCCCACGCCCAAAACTTACCCTGCTTTATCTCTGCTGGATCATCACTCCATAGATCTTTACGTACGAAGATTGAGTCGCGCCCAGCCGCATCAACCACCAACATCATCTCGTGATCATAAACTGCCGATAGAGGGCGCCCTTGAATCTCCGCAGCCAAATTTTCGGCGGCAACCTCGCCTTGTCGCACGGCCATGTGACCAAGCTTGGGACCTTGGAAGTTCACACAGTCGCCCACAGCATACGTCCGTTCAATGTTAGACACGCGCATGGTTGTATCAACCCGAACGTACCCGTCGTCGTCAGTTATTTCCGTGCCCGGGATGGGGCCGGGGCCACGGAAGGGCGGAATGAGCATTCGCAGATTGCAATTGAACGCACGGCCGTCATTCGCGATTACTGAATTTGGCGTTACCTGATTCATAGTAAAGTCGGACATGAATTCTATTCGATGTGAGTTCAGTACTTGTTTCAGCGCGTCTGAGACGATAGCGCCGCCGAACATTTCATCGGGCGTCTCGCTACTGACAATGGTAATTCTGCAACGATCGCGCTCGTCCTGCTCTTCGAGGAGACGCGAGAGTGCGAAAGCGGTTTCAAAAACTGGGATAGGCAGCCGCGCGCCAGGGCAATAACCAATTACAGCATGGCCTTCATGAAAACCGCGTATGGCATCGCCGAATTTCTTAGCGGCTTCGATACCTAGGAGATGATGAGCATTTTCGAAGAAGCCGGTGACTTGCTCTGTCGCCAGTCGACGACCTAACGCTAGGAAAAGGAAGTCGTATGACATCTCTCCAACAAGATCGCCATGCGCAAACGTGACGCTGCGTTCGTGAGGATTGATGCGGGCGATTTCCCCTTCAACAAATCGGATTCTCCTGTCGAGCAGCGCCTCGCGCAAATCGAACGAGATATCTTCACTTTTGTATTTGCCGAAAGCGAATCGAACGAGCGCCGGATAAAAGAGGAAGTTGCGCCTACGCGATACAAGCGTTATCTCGTGGTCGCTTCCAAGCTTTTTCACCAGCGATTCGGCGGCGACTACCCCACCAAAGCCGCCGCCTACTATTAGGATTCTTGCCATTTGTCTGCTTCGGACTCGATGAGTCTTTACCTTACAAGGCTATAGCCGCAACCTGGGGCACCGTTTGCCGCACGCATGACATTGCAGGCTTGAGCGGGCGGGTCACCAACACCGGACAAGGCGCTTGACGTAATACTCGATCTACGTTCGATCCGAAAAGAGCCCGCATACCGAAACCTGCGCCATGCGCCCCGAGGCAGATGAGATCTATTTTATTTCTTTCAGCGTAGTTCAATATTTCACGATATGGCTGACCTTCGCTAACAGCGTGTTTGATGTCGCACCAAAGATGCGCTTCCGGAGGGACGGCCTTCTGCAAACGGTGCGCTGCTTTGTGATAGGTTCCCTCCCGCCCGACTGGATACCAGGAGATCTCCGATTCATTTAGAGCGAAAGGCGGCAGCACGTGCAGCAAATGCAACTCCGACTGATATTCTTGCGCGAACGACAACGCATAATTGAGCGCCAACTCAGCGTAGTCTGAGAAATCGTAAGCCACGAGAACACGTTTGAGTTCGATCTTCGTGTCAGAGCCGCTTACCCAATCGCGTTCATCGGTATGAATCACCATGACGGGGCAGGGTGCGGTCCGTGACACCGACTCGGCGGTCGAGCCCAACAACGCCGCTCGATGGGGCCGTCGGCGTGAGCGCATGACGATTAGGTCAACGCCATACTTTGCGGCTTCGCGCGCGATCGCCGCTCCAGTGTCGTCACAATTGACGACCAGACTTTTCCAATCGAATCCAGTTAGATCATCCGAGCCAGAATACTTCACTAGCGCCTCCTTGATCGTTCCGGCTACCCTATCATTAGCCTCTTGCTTCGCAGGCCCGTTATTCGTGTCGCAATGCAAAAGGATAAGCTCGGCGTTACATGCCTTCGACAGCGCAATCGCATATCGCATAGCCTCGTCGGAGTCGGCCGAAAGATCCGTTGGACAAAGGATGCATTCGATTTTCATAGACTTCGTTCAGGGTTGCAGCCCTGCCTCCTGCCAAGTTTTGTGCAACGACCGTGCCGCTGAAATGTTAAAGACTTGGTAGCTTTTGGTGGTGGAGATCG
>JBKOYD010000072.1:0-44399 GCA_046725195.1 Acidobacteriota bacterium
TCCACCTCACTCCTTCAGTCCACTATTCAAACTCCAAGTACCCTCTAACCCGGCTTAGTCCAACACAGAATTGTGTGGCGGCTCATTGAGTCTCTGGTTAGTTGTCTTCTCTCCGCGCCACACTAATTCTTAATACGTTTAGGTGCCGACGTTCCCAAAGGCCCGGCCCGCCTGCCAAATCACTTTCGCTTTGCCGTACAGACTCCGTTCTCCAGCACCAGCTCAGGCTCCGGTGGGACACTACAATCAGAGCCCAAACGCTCTTCTGCATTAATCTTCTTCTGCAACGCATTATACTCCCTGACGAGTCGCTGCAGTTTTGACTCATCTGTTCGCGTTGTTGAGTACACGAGGAACATCCACGGCCCTCCGCAAGGCTTGGCGCCGAAAGCAATGTACTTGGATTGAGCACGCTGTCCGCGCGTGGCTCACCTATTTCCACATCAATGGCTCGCTTGAGATCACGGAGGCGCTCCCGATCCGATTGGTCCCTAGCCGAGCACACTGCTGTAGTCAATCCACCCGACGGGACAGCGTTATGCGTTGCCAGCACCATTGGGACGATGGTCATGGCAAGTAGGAGAAAGCTACGGCAATGGGGGTACCGGCGGTACCTTTCCAGCCCATTGGCACCCTATTCGCACCCCAAAACCAAAGAGACAGTCACGACGTGCTGTGTGACTGCCTCTAAACTGTTGTTCCTATTGGTGAGCCGAGCAGGACTCGAACCTGCGACCCACTGGTTAAAAGCCAGTTGCTCTACCGACTGAGCTATCGGCCCATCTAGATGCGGAGAGCACGCGGAGCGTGCTCTTTTTCAATTGCGAGGAACTTCGCGTCGCATTCTACCGAACGCAATCGTTATTGTCCAAAGGGCACAAAGTGAGGCTTTTGTGCTTTGAGCTTTGTACTTAGTACTTTGTTTGGGATTCTACCGAGCATGTTAACCCCTGATAGCTGCGATTGTTCCTGCGAACAAAGTACAAAGCACAAAGCTCAAAGCACCAAGTTCATTCCAGCAGCCATCTTCCCAACGCTGAATTATGCACGATGATGGTTTGTGTTCTTTCGGGGCCCGTCGAGACAAGACCGATCTCGGTGCCAATCTGTTCAGATAAGAAGTTCACATAAACGCGGGCTTCGGTGGGAAGGGAATTCATCTCCGTCATGCCCAGAGTTGATTTGCGCCATCCGGGCAGTGTCGCGTAGATGGGTTCCGCGCGTTGCAGGTCCTGTGACACGGCCGGAAGCGATTCGAGAACTTTGCCATCGAGTTTGTAACCAGTGCACACCTTGATTTCGTCGAGCGTGTCGAGCACATCGAGTTTTGTAAGTGCAACTGAGGTGAAACCATTGATCTCGGCGGCATAACGCGTAGCAAAAGCGTCAAACCAGCCGCAGCGTCTTGGCCGCCCAGTTGAAGCGCCGTACTCACGACCACGCTCCCGAATCATCTGGCCCAGCTCTGCTTCACCTGCGAGCATCTCCGTCGGAAAAGGACCTTCCCCAACACGGGTCGTATACGTTCGTACAATTCCCAGAACGCCATTTAGTCGATGCGGAGCGAGCCCCGTACCGATTATGGCGCCGCCGGCAATCGTGTTTGAAGACGTAACGAAGGGATACGTACCGTGGTCTACATCCAACAGCGTGGCCTGCGCACCTTCGAGCAGGATTGAACGTCCTTCAGTAGCCGCGACATTCAGAAAGTGAGTCGTGTCAGCAATGAACGGGCCGAGGCGCTCTGTCAGTACGGATATTTCCGCGAAGATCTCATTCGCGTCGAGCCTCTCACCGCCGTACGCCTCTATGATGCGGTTTGCGTCTTCGAGATTACGTTCGATGCGCGAACGAAGAACGTCGGGAACGAGTGCGTCTGCGGTTCGGATGCCGCGCCGGCCGGCCTTATCTTCATAAGCCGGCCCAATACCTCGCAATGTAGTTCCAACCTTCTCGTTCCCAAGTCGCTCTTCACTCGTGTGATCCAGGGCTCGATGGTACGGAAGAATTAGATGAGCACGGGAGCTTATCTTTACTCTTTCCGGGGAGACTTCAATTCCTTGCGACGTCAACCGATCGGCTTCCTGAAAGAAAGCTTTCGGATCGATCACCATGCCATTACCGAGCACGCAAGTCTTGCCACGATGTACAATTCCAGATGGCAGCAGGTGAAGCACAAACGACTGGTCGCTGACCTGCACCGAATGGCCCGCATTGTGCCCGCCCTGGTAACGGACCACGATGTCGAACTGCTCCGCGAGCAGATCAACAATCTTGCCCTTACCTTCGTCGCCCCACTGGGCGCCAATGACTGCTATGACCTTGGACATATGTTTAATTGCCGACTGCCAATTGCCGATTGCCAATTTGAAGAAACCGGACCATCACCCGAGCAAGGTTCACCTGCCGCTTTACCGATTTTGCAATTGGCAATCGGAAATTGGCAATGACCTAGCTCGCCTTGCCGAGTCTGATCGGCCTCTCAATGAAGTAGTAACTGCATGTGCCGCGCACTTCACGAATGTCCCTTGGTTCGATTGGGAAGAGACGACACGAGTTCGGCCTGTTCTCATAAATGCCACAAGTTGAGGAACCGTCGGAATTCTTCTTCAGGAAAGGGCACTTGAAAACGAGCTCGCAACATGCGCCGCAACGATTACATTCACCACGGCGGAGAGACAAAGAAGCGACGGTTTCTGTCTTGCGAAAGTTTGTATTAACAAACCGTCGAATCTTGCCTTGTGCCTGACGTGCTCGAAGTTTTGCGTCCGAAAGCTTTCGCGAGCGAAGTCGTTGTGCAAGTCGCTCTTCAAAGGAACGGTTTTTAGCCGCGGGCAGTTTACGAATATTTTTCATCTGGAATTCCAGCGGTAGAGGTTAATACCCATAACACACAAGTGGCGCGGACTCGTTCTGAGGAAAATCCGCGCCGATGAACGTTATCCGCATTAAAGCTTCATTATCTCGCCGTACAACTCCTTGTATTTCTCGGCCGCAGCCGACCATGAGTTATCAACCAACATCCCGTTCCGCTGTATCCGTTGCCAAATCTTCGGCTGACCATAAAAGTAAAGGGCTTCGCGTATTTTTTCAAGCAAAGCGCCCGCACTGTAAGGCTCAAACTTGAAGCCCGTACCATTGCCAGTTAGTGGATCGAACTGCTGCACCGTGTCGTCTAACCCACCGGTGGCCCTGACAATTGGCACCGTTCCATAACGCATGCTGTACATCTGATTCAATCCACACGGCTCGTAATGCGATGGCATTAGAAACATATCCGCTCCAGCCTCTATCTGATGTGCCAGCGGTTCCCCCGCGTAACCCTTGTAAATCCCGACCTGGCGTGGCGCAGCGTCGTGCCAACTCTGCAGGAAGTCTTCGTACTCCTTTGCCCCTGCTCCGAGGGCGATGAAAAAAGCTCCAGTCTGCACGATTGCAGGCGCAATCTGCTTGATCAAATCGTATCCCTTCTGTGAGACCAACCGGGAAATAATCGCTATGATCGGCCGATGGGCATCCTGTGGCAAACTGAAACCCCTTAGCAGATCGAGTTTAGATTGGCGTTTTCCCGAAAGATCATCGACGGAATAGTTGGCAGCGAGGTGTGGATCAATTTCCGGATTCCAAACAGTGTAGTCGACACCATTTGTTATTCCCGCCAGGCGATCAGAACGCGCTCTCAGTAACCAGTGCAGACCGTAGCCCTGTTCTCTGGTTTGGATTTCTCGTGCGTATCGCGGACTGACGGTGGAAAGTGCATCGGCGGCGATGATGCCGGCTTTTAAAGCTGACGCGACACGGTTCAGCATAAAGTCATCACTATCCGGAGGCTCGCCAAAGCCCAGCCACCACAAGTCACCGGGGTCAAATGCACCCTGGTAACCAACATTATGAAGAGAGAAAAGACTCCTAACGTCCTTGTAGAAAGGGTCGTAACGGCGTCGTGCTCGAAGTTCGATGACGGCAAAACCACAAGGCCAATCGTTTCCGTGCACTAAATCTGGTTTCCAACCCAAATGCTTAATCAGTGCCAATGCGGCGCGAGAGAAGAATGCAAAGCGGATATGGTCATCGCCATAGCCATAAACCGTGGGCCGAGCAAAGAACTCTGGACCTTCAATCAAATATGCGGGTGCGGCTGCTGCATCGCTTTCCCACGCTCGAATCCTTCGCAGCTGTCCACGCCACTCAACAGGAATGTCGGCAATCGGTTTGCTCTTGAGTGAGGCGCGATCTATCTGCTCAAACAAGGGCAAGAAGAGCCGCGCATCGACGTCATGTTCTGAGAGTGCCTTTGGGAGCGCACCCGCCACGTCGGCCAGTCCGCCAGTCTTGGCAAAGGGCACAGCTTCAGATGACAACAATGCGATGCGCATCAGTGATGGTCGGAAAGAAAAAGAGTTGGGGCTGAAGGAAAAGCAATGGGGCGAACGGATCACGCTGGTAGTAGATCCGTCCGCCCACAACCGTTGCAATTAGCTCTGCATTGAAGCAAGAAACTCAGCGTTGGACTTGGTCTTTTCCAGACGCTCGAGCACAACTTCCATTTGTTCGACAGGAGATAGCGGATTCAAGACGCGTCGCATTACCCAGATGCGATTAAGGTCTTCTTTGCTAATTAGCAATTCTTCTTTGCGGGTACCAGAACGTTGCAGGTCAATGGCAGGGAACAGCCGTTTATCGCTTAGCCGCCGGTCAAGATGAATTTCCGAGTTACCGGTGCCTTTGAACTCCTCGAAAATTACGTCGTCCATGCGCGAGCCGGTGTCAATAAGTGCAGTAGCAATAATCGTCAATGATCCACCCTCTTCGATGTTTCGCGCTGCACCGAAGAACCGTTTCGGTCGCTGAAGGGCGTTTGAATCGATACCACCCGAAAGAATCTTGCCGCTGGGTGGAACGACTGCGTTGTGTGCGCGAGCAAGGCGAGTAATAGAGTCAAGCAGGATCACCACGTCGCGTTTGTGCTCGACTAAACGCTTCGCTTTCTCGATAACCATGTCTGCTACTTGTACGTGCCGAGTGGGTGGCTCGTCGAAGGTTGAGGAAATCACCTCGCCATTGACGGACCTCTGCATATCAGTGACTTCTTCCGGTCGTTCATCAATGAGCAGAACGATCAAAGTTGTTTCCGGGTGATTCTGTGTTACTGAATTCGCGATCGTCTGTAACAGCATCGTCTTACCGGTGCGTGGAGGAGCAACGATTAGACCGCGCTGACCCTTGCCAAGGGGTGTCACCAAATCGATAACACGCGCCGAAAGATTTTCCGGCGTCGTTTCCATTTTCAACTGCTCTTCCGGATAAAGCGGCGTGAGGTTATCGAAGAAAACCTTCTCACGAGCCTGATCAGGTGATTCAAAGTTAATCGCCTCAACCTTAATGAGCGCAAAATACCGTTCGCCTTCCTTCGGAGGACGGATCTGTCCGCTCACCGTATCGCCGGTGCGCAAGTCAAACTTCCGAATCTGGGAAGGGGAAACGTAAATGTCATCCGGTCCTGGCAGATAGTTGTACTCAGGTGCGCGGAGAAAACCGAACCCGTCCGGTAACGTTTCCAGTACACCTTCGGAAAAGATGAGGCCGCTCTTCTCGGTCTGTGCCGCCAGGACCTTGAAGATGAGCTCCTGCTTGCGCATCCCTGTAGCGCCGGGGACGTCCATGCTCTTGGCAATTTGCGTGAGCTTGGAGATGGACATCTCCTTCAGATCGGCCAGGTTGTGAAACCCTTCGTTCTTGCCTTCGCGGCCTTCTCTGGTTTCTCGTTCGGGAGCTTCGGCGGTGGCTACAGTTGCGCCGCCATCCTCTCCGTTGGCGTCGTTGTTCGCGCTCGATGCGCGTGAACGTGTTCGTTGTGACATGTCAGTTATTCTCTAGATCTCTTTGCCGCAGTGCTTCTGTGGTTTATCAATTATCTGAACGTTGGAGTGAACGATCGTGGGTTTGAGCGATGGATTTGGGAGTCAGTTCTCCCACTTCATTTCGCGAGGCAATAAAACTACTCTCCTCAACGGTGTTGTGCAATGTAACTCAATTCAATAAGGGCAATTTCAGCATCGTTTTTGATGCCAGCCACTCAATGAGCGTGGCCCAAAAAACTCAGATTGACCAAAGGGGCTTTATGAGATTTTTCGGATTGCCGATTTTTCTTTTAGCATACTAGCTTAACGCTAAAAAGCAAATCTGAAACGTAAAGTGAACGTCACGCTATTGCGCTTTTAATGACACGCCAGAGTTCATCACGACCGCGGCCGGTTTTGGTGGAATAGGCCACCACGCTGTCGTCTTCGAGCACGCGTGCGATGTGCTCCAGGTTTCTTCTCAACTCGTTGTTCGAAAGCTTATCGGATTTTGTGGCAACTATTAACCGCGGCTTGTTGCTGTGTTCAAGCCACTCGTGAAGCTGCAAATCCTGTTTTGTGGGTTCGTGGCGCGAATCTACGATATGAATTGATAGCACAAGCTGGCGGCGGTTGGCAAGATAGCTAGTGACCATCTCTCCCCAGCCTGATTTTATATCTCTGGGGACTCGAGCGTATCCAAACCCTGGCAGATCAACCAGTCGAAAAGAATCGTTGATCGAGAAGAAATTCAACGACTGAGTTCGGCCCGGAGTGGATGACGTCCGTGCCAGACCGCGAACCCCGAGAAGCGAATTTATCAAGCTCGACTTGCCCACATTCGAGCGTCCCAGAAATGCAACCTCGGGTTTGGAATCGACTGGCCAGTCGGCTTCTTTGAAAGCACTCTTAAGAAAGGTCGCGCTTGTAACCTTCATTAAGTCAAGACCCGAGGAATCCTGGCGAGTCTCCTACGAAAATGTCGAAAGCTCGCCAGGACTCTCGCCATACTAATCACCGGCGGCAGCGGATTGTGCGGCTGCTTGCTGCTGCAAGAGAGCCTGCACTTTCTGAATCCGAGCACGAATCGCAGTCAAACGAGCTTCGGAATTGGGTATTTCCTTGACGACCTTTTCCAGATGAGCGAGAAATTGCGGGTTCCCCATCTCCTCTCTAAGGGCCGGGAGGAAAGGCTCCATCTTCGCATAAACAAAAAGGTGTTCGCCGTTAGCATCGTTGAACATCTGGGCATCTATTGCATCATTGTTTACCAATGATGCAGCCATGTCCCAGTACGAAATCACCATGCGATAGTAACCGCTCTTATCACTGGTTAAGACGTCCAGGAAGTCTTTCGGGCTTTGTGGGTTGAAGGTAAAGAACCAATTGCGTGCCTCGCGCATCGTCGCTTCGCGTCGAAGGTCATAAAGCTTAAGAATCAGATCAGCATCTTTGTGTTTGCTCATTCAAACTGTCTCCCTGCATATATGAATTGAAGTTGGAAAGAAACCCGTCGTGATGTCACGCGGAGTTCTGGTCGAATGAAGCAGGTTCAACGTCAGACTGCGAGTTTATTGCAGTTCCGAAGTTTAACGTACTTCAGGTCTGCGAGCTCGGAGCAATATAAATGTGAGCTCGAGTGGCTTTAGCTAGTTTGAATACCTTGCGAAGGCTGCTCAGTTGTCCACAACGGGGGTCCTTCATCAGTTGCGGCTTCAGTTGGACAGGCGTCCTCGAGTGCGAGCGCCAACACCTCATCAATCGTCTCTACCAGATTGATACAGAGCGCGTCGCGTACCTCTTCGGATACTTCGACCAAGTCCTTTTCATTGTCCTTCGGCAGGAGAATCGTGTCGATGCCAAAGCGATGAGCAGCAAGTAACTTCTCTTTAACACCGCCGATTGGAAGCACCTTGCCACGTAAAGTGATTTCGCCGGTCATCGCCACGTTCTTCTTGACCGGAACACGAGCCAGCGCTGAGGCCATAGCAGTTGCCATCGTAATGCCCGCCGACGGTCCGTCTTTCGGAATGGCACCTTCAGGAATATGAATGTGCAAGTCACGTTTGCGAATGAAGTCCAAGCTCATTCCCAGACGTTCTGCTCTAGCTCTTATACAGGTCAGAGCGGCCTGCGCTGATTCCTGCATGACATCGCCCAGCTTGCCGGTGAGCGTTACACCCCCGCGACCTTTAACGAGAGTGGCTTCGATTTGAAGAACTTCACCACCAATTTCGGTCCACGCCAAACCCGTCGCCAGTCCGATTTCACTGTGCGCGGCGACTCCCTGCTGACGAAACTTAATTGGCCCTAGCATCTCCCGCACTCGTTCGCCATCAATTGAGACTGTAGCGGTCTCACCTGATTGATCAGAAACAAATTTTCGCGCTAGTTTGCGACAGCATGAACCAATCTCTCGTTCGAGGTTGCGAACGCCTGCTTCCCGCGTGTAGTGACGGATAACTTCAAGAATGCCTTCGTCGGTAAAGTCGATCTGCTCAGCCTTGAGTCCGTTGCCCTCCGCTTGCTTGGGTACTAAATGCCGTTTCGCAATTTCGAGTTTCTCCCGTTCGGTATATCCGGAAAGTCTGAGAATCTCGAGGCGATCCTGAAGTGCCGGTGGAATGGTATGGAGAACGTTGGCAGTGGCAATGAAGAACACCTTGGAGAGATCATACTCAACGTCGAGATAGTGATCCTGGAACGTGTGGTTCTGTTCGGGATCAAGAACCTCGAGCAAGGCTGCACTTGGGTCGCCGCGAAAGTCCGCACCTAACTTGTCGACTTCATCAAGGAGTAGCACTGGATTAACGGTGCCTGCCTTCTTCATCATCTGAATGATTTGTCCGGGCAGCGCACCGATGTATGTTCGACGGTGTCCGCGGATCTCGGCTTCATCACGTACGCCGCCGAGTGAAAGTCTGACAAACTTGCGACCCGTCGCTCGAGCAATTGATTTTCCAAGACTCGTTTTGCCGACTCCTGGTGGACCGACGAAACAAAGGATCGAACCCTTCGGGTTTTTGACTAGTTGACGGACCGCAAGGTATTCCAGAATGCGTTCTTTGATTTTCTCCAGTCCAAAGTGGTCCTCGTTCAGAACCTCTTCAGCTTTGATTAAATCCTTAATCTCTTTCGACTTTTGTTTCCACGGCACACTGATTAGCCAGTCGATGTAAGTTCGGGAAACCGTGCCTTCAGCAGACATTGGCGGCATCGCCTCGAGTCGATGCAGTTCTTGCATAGCCTTTTCTTTGGCTTCGTCGGTCATGCCGGCTTCTTCGATCTTCTTCTTCAGCTCTTCGAGTTCTGCCTTCTCATCTTTGCGGCCAAGCTCTTTGTGTATCGCCTTGATTTGCTCGTTGAGGTAGTACTCCTTCTGAGCTTTTTCCATCTGGCGTTTAACCCGAGTTTGGATCGTGCGATCGAGTTGTCGTTTTTCGATCTCGGTTTCCAGCAACTCGATAAGACGTTGCAAACGCGCTTGAGTAGAGAAGATTTCGAGTAGTCCCTGCTTATCTTCGACGGAGATTCTCAACTGGGACGCCAACGCATCTGCGAGGTGCGACGGTTCCTGATTGCGCAAGGCTGTTTGTAATGCGTCCGTCTGAGTGTCGGGCGCCAATCGGAGGTGCTGCTCGACAAGTTGTCCAACTTTCTGAATAAGCGCGTCGAGTCGAGTGCCTTCTTCATTGACAACTGGCGCACGTCGGACTAGCGCCATGAATGCGCCATCGGTATTTTCAACGCGCACAGTGCTAGCCCGTTCGCGACCCTCCACTACAACTTTTATCTGGCCATTGTCCTGTTTCTGTGATTGAAGAATTCGGCCGAGAGTTCCGACACCGTAGATCTGTTCCGGTCGTGGCTCATCGACGGTGGCGTCGTGTTGCGTAGCCAGGAAGATTGTTCGGTCCGTGGCCAAAGCCTGCTCGAGAGCGCGCACTGACCCCGAACGACCTATTTTGAAAGCGACTTTTGTAAAGGGAAAGATGACGACATCGCGAATTGGCACCATAGGATACCAGGCGACGTCGGCGGGGGTTCTATCTGAATATTCTTCCATGGTTTGAAATAACTTTTTCCGGCTTTTGCAACAAAGGCGAGCCGCTGAAATGCCGTCTCGCCTTCTTTAAGAAGATGGCTAATTGTAGATCATTTCCCGTGGGTCCGCTACTTTGATGCTGAAACGCCTGTGTCAGCGTGGTTAGGCAGCCGCACCATCGATCCCGGTAAGACCTTCACCAGGAACCGCTCGCCGACGTTCGACCATTTCGCTGGTTATGACGAACTCTTTGACACGTTTCTGCGAGGGAAGAGTATACATGGCGTCGAGCAGCAGTTCTTCGAGGATCATCATCAGGCCGCGGGCGCCGACCTTCCTCTCGACGGCCTGTCTAGCAACCGATTTAAGCGCATCTTCCGTGAACTTTAGCTTGACATTATCGAAGTCGAACTTCTTCTGGTACTGCTTGACGAGGGCATTCTTGGGTTCGGTAAGAATCTTGATGAGGGCCCCTTCGTCTAGTTCGTGCAGTACGCCGCACACGGGTAAACGGCCGACGAACTCCGGAATCAGACCAAAGCGAATCAGATCCTCCGGCTGCACTTGTGCCAGGGCTTCAGCGTGTCGATGACTTCCTGACTTTACTTCGGCATGGAAACCGAGTGACTTATTGCGCAGACGTCGTTCAATAACTTTCTCGAGTCCAACAAACGCGCCGCCACAAAGGAAAAGAATGTTCGTCGTGTCGACTGGAAAAAACTCCTGGTGGGGATGTTTGCGTCCACCCTGAGGCGGAACGTTTGCCACCGTGCCTTCAAGGATCTTCAAGAGTGCCTGCTGCACTCCTTCGCCCGACACGTCACGAGTAATCGACGGGTTCTCGTCCTTACGACAGATTTTGTCGACTTCATCTATATAGATGATTCCCTGTTGCGCGCGTTCGACGTCGCCGTTCGCAGCCTGAAGAAGTTTCAGAATTATGTTCTCGACGTCTTCACCGACATAGCCGGCCTCAGTCAGTGTAGTAGCGTCGACGATGGTGAACGGTACGCTCAACATACGTGCGAGCGTTTGAGCGAGTAACGTCTTACCTGTACCCGTCGGTCCGATAAGCAGAATGTTCGCTTTCTGGATTTCGACGTCGGAGCGGCGGCGACCGAGTTCAATTCGCTTGTAATGCTGATAGACGGCGACGGCCAGGCGTTTCTTAGTTTCCTCCTGGCCGATCACATATTCGTCTAAAAAGTTCTTAATCTCTCCGGGCTTCGGAAGAGGAGGGCGAGTGGCTACCGACTCTGCTTGCTGATCATCGGTGATGATCTCGTTACATATGTCGATGCATTCGTTGCAAATGTAAACGGTTGGTCCGGCAATGAGCTTCTTGACTTCGTTCTGCGACTTACCGCAGAACGAACAACGCAGAGTATCATCGGTTCGTCTCACCATAATCTACAGTCGGAAGCTCCTTTGGAGAATCGCGTTGGTTTATTCCCGGTGCGCGATGACCTCGTCTATTAAACCATATTCCTTCGCCTGCATGGCAGACATTATTTTGTCGCGTTCAACATCGCGCTCGACTGTGTCATACGACTGGCCGGTATGCTTAGCGATAATTTGGGAGGTGAGTTCACGCATTCGCAGGATCTCTTCGGCCTGAATGCGAATATCTGTTGCTTGACCCTGCGAGCCTCCTGATGGCTGGTGAATGAGGATACGGGAATTGGGAAGAGCGAAGCGTTTGCCTTTTGCGCCGGCGGCTAAGAGTAGCGCGCCCATCGACGCACACTGACCAACGCAAATAGTCGTAACGTCTGGACGAATAAATTGCATTGTGTCGTAGATTGCCATTCCCGCAGTGATTGAACCACCAGGTGAATTGATGTAAAGGTTAATGTCCTTTTCCGGATCCTCAGCTTCAAGAAACAAAAGCTGAGCTACGATTAGGTTGGCAATCTGATCGTCGATCGGGGTGCCCAGAAAAATGATGTTGTCTTTCAGTAGTCTTGAGTAAATATCGAAGGCACGCTCGCCTCGCGACGTTTGCTCAACGACCATTGGCACTAGAGCCATAGAATCTAACCTCGTTTAAGTACCAAGAATAAAGACTGAGAGATAAAGGAGAAATCCAACACACAGCAGATTACGATCGCACCTGGGCGCGAAGCGAGGTCCTATTCATCGTTCGACGGTTTCACTTCTGCCGTTGGTTCGCTCCACTCTTCTTCAGTAATGCGCGCATTTTCAATCAAAAGATCAAGCGCTTTACGATTGCGCAATCTGTGCGCGATGCTACGTTCGCCCCCATCCTTTGTCAAGGCAGCGCGCACTTGCTCTTTCGGCTGTCGTGAAGCAATTGTAATGGCTTCGATCTCTGCTTCGACGTCCTCGTCTGATACAGTAATTTTCTCTTCGTCTGCGATCTGCTCAAGCAGCATTGTTGCGCGTACATCTTCCTCTGCCTGGACCTTCAATTCCTCACGCGCGCCTTCCCAATTCACGTCGCGGCTACGCGGATCGATGCCGCGTCCGATCATGTCGCGCACAACGCTCTCAAGACGGTGACTGGTTTGCTGGTCAACCAAACTTTGCGGAACTTCAAACTTATGTGCTTCAAGTAGTCGTCGCATCACTTCAGCGCGGAGACGCTGATCAGATTCCGCGGCCGATCGCTTTTCGAGGTCTTCTCGAATCTTCGTCCGCAATGTTGCGACTGAGTCAAATTCATCGCCCAGACTCTTTGCCCACTCATCGTCGATTTCGGGAAGTTCCTTTTTCCTGATCGCAGTCACTACAGTTTCATATTCAACCTTTTTACCCGCGAGGGTCTTCGACGTGAAGTCTTCAGGATAGTCCACGAGAAATGTCTTGTGATCGTCTGGCTTAAGTCCCTGAAGGTTCTCGGTAAACTCTTTTTGAACACCTTCGCCGCCAAGGACTACTTCGACGTCGTCAGCTTTGATGTCTTCTTCGTCAGGTTGATCGACATACTTTCCGTGAACATTCACAGTTACAGTATCGCCCAACTCAGCGCCACGATCTTCAACTGGTTGAAGTGAGGCAGAAGCGTCGCGCAACCCTTCGATCATCTGATCGACGTCGGCGTCTAAAACGGGACGCGTGCGTCGCACAGCTTCGAGGCCTTTGTATTTGTCGAGTTTAACTTCTGGAAAAACTTCGATGCCGACTTTCACCTTGATCGACTCTTCACCGAGACGTTCGAGTGCTTCTGTATTGTCTAGATGAACGTCAGGTTCGCCGATTGTGGCGAGTGAGTGCTCACCGATTGCGTGATTAACTGCTTCGGGCAAAAGTTCTCGTAACACGTCGCTGCGTATCTCGCTCTTGAAGCGAGTGCGCACGACTGATTGAGGAGCATGTCCGGGACGAAAACCTGGAACTTTGGCTGCTTTGCTGTATCGCTGGCTTATACGATCGTAGGCACTGCGTATCTGCGCCGGTTCAATCTCTATCTTGATCTCCTTGCGCGTGGGAGAGACGTCTATTAATTCGGACTTCATGTGGTTCAGTTCTTCTTTTTGGTCTTTGGATTTTGGTCTTTGGTCTTTTCATAGTGCTGCAACTGATATTGATCAAAGACCAAAGACCGAAGGCCAAAGACCACTATTGGTGCGAAAGGGGGGACTCGAACCCCCACACCTTTCGGTACCAGATCCTAAGTCTGGCGCGTCTGCCAATTCCGCCACTTTCGCATTTTTACCAATTCAATGTTCATTTGGAACAATCGCACGCAAGAATAACACGCGCTACTTACGTTAGTCACAAGCGCAAGAATGTCCGATATGCGTCTGTCTTGTCGTGGCGCAACGAGACAGAATTCTTTCGCGAGTCAAGCGACAAGCTAAAGCATGTCGGACATTCTTACGCGACGCGATAGTTCACTTTTGGCTTGCCCAGGAAGTCTTTGCTTGTTTGCTTTGTTATCAACCCCAATTGCTCGAGTTCAAAATAAGCGCGTTGGATCTCTCCTTTATCGACGGAGAGTTGTTGAGCAAGCATGTTCGGGGATGGAAGGGATTCACCCGAACTCACTTCCTTGTTGCGAATCTTGGTTTCGATCTGTTCGCGCACCTGAGCGTAAACCGGATTGTGCGACACGTCTTTCAATTCAATCTTCATAGGTGACTCTGGCTAATTCATTAAAGCGTTCTCGTCACTTTTGATAAGGAGCGCGGCGAGTCGGGGTTAAGACCCTTCGCCTCGGCCAACAACGCCGCGAAGAGTTGGCCAGGTACGATGTAAGGAATCGGGGCGAGAAACTCATCTATCTCACGCGGCATTACGATTGAGCGCGTGCACATTCCCGCGGCATCAAGGTCGCTCGTGATTGCTAAAGTGTCTGCGTGCAGCTCACGCAGCCGTTCGATCAGACTCTTCACACCCGGAAGCATCACACCGGGCGGAGCAAACAGGATAACAGGGAAGTGGCGTTCGACCATCGCCAGCGGGCCATGCAGAAAGTCGGCGGATGAAAAACGTTCGGCAACGACGTAGCACGTCTCCATCAGTTTCAGTGCCAACTCATATGCATTCGCGTAAGCCAGTCCGCGTCCGACCACTACGCAGTTCTCCATGAACACATAGCGCTGTACAAGTTCGAGAATTGCCGGCTTTTGTTCGAGAGCACGCGCCACATACTGCGGAATTGCTTCGTATGAAAAGGCCGGCGGAGTGGTGGCTAGCTCCGCCGCGAGCATGTAAAAGAGAAGCATTTGCCCGGTAAAAGTTTTGGTCGCTGCCACCGATTGTTCTCGGCCTCCATGCGTCAACAGCGTCTCATCTACCAATCTGGTCATCGAAGAATTTGCTTCGTTGGTTATACCGACTGTGTAAGCGCCACACTGCCGGGCATTCTCCAAAACGCGATTGATGTCCTCGCCTTCACCTGACTGTGAGACACCCAGAACCAACGCATGGTCTAGTTTTAGTTTAGCGCCATAAATAGTGTGAACGGACGGAGCCGAAAGCGAAACCGGGATACCGGTAGCGATCTCCAGCAGGTAGCGACCGAAGAGCGCGGCGTTGTCAGAGCTCCCGCGAGCGACAAGCACAATGAGATCGATGTCGCGGGCTTTTAGCGCATTACCGAGTTTCGAGATCTTGCCGCGCTCGGCCGCAATCGTCCTTTGAAGTGCGGCTGGTTGCTCGTCGATCTCGGTCAGCATTAAGGACATCGGTGAATCGTTCCTAAGGAAGTGGGGTTGCGGCTCATCATTCGGATGGCGATCCTATATCGAGTGCCCACGGAGTGGCACCCCTACAAACGGCTATTGTGTTCGCAATTGTTTTCAGTTAAAAACTCGTCCGTTCGTTCCAGCCTGCTGCAAAAATAATCTTAGTCGGTAATGGGAAACACTCTAACACGAACGTCTAGTCTACGTCTGATAGTTCTTTCTATATGCTTCATTCTTGGGCCGGGGTTTGTACGCGCGCAGGAAGACGCATCGCAGCCTCGCATATCTGTGATTCCGCAGCCACGAGAATTGGTCGCAAGTGCAGAATCGTTTCGTTTAGATCGCAGTGCACGAATAGCTCTAGCCGATCCGCGGTCCATCGATGATCAGTTTGCGGCCCAGGACTTCGTAGATGATCTTAAACAGACGGCTGGCATTACATTAAGAAGGAGCACTGCCGGCGGCCGCAAAGCCATCCTAATCGGCCTAATCGATCTTCCCAGGATTCAAGAAGCATTAAAACGCGCGGCATTTACAGTTCCTCAAAGCCTCAATGATGAAGGCTACGTGCTCAGTGTGACGACAAATGGTGTCGTTGTGGCGGGACGCTCGGCTGCAGGCGTTTTCTATGGCCTGCAAACTCTCAAACAACTCGTGCGGGGCGAGTCGGGCCACGCATTCATCCAAGGGGTACGCATTGTTGATTGGCCCGCTATGCGTTGGCGCGGTGTTTCCGATGATATCAGCCGTGGGCCAGTGCCGACCGTCGACTATATCAAGCGACAGCTTCGGACCTTCGCCGCATACAAACTCAACATGCATTCGTTCTACATGGAGCATGCCTTTTCCAGTAGCGAGCATCCGTTGATTGGGCCTGATGGCGGTTCGTTGACGCCGGAAGAGATTCGAGGGCTGGTTGCTTACGCGAAGTCGTACCACATCGAACTCGTGCCGGAACAGCAAACGTTTGGACACCTGCACAAGGCCCTAAAACTGGAGAAATATAATTCGCTTGCAGAAACTCCATACGGCGACGTGCTCTCTCCACAACAGGAAGGAAGTTACAAACTCGTCGCAGACTGGTATCGCGAATTGAACGAACTCTTCCCTGGCAAATTCTTTCACATAGGCGAAGATGAAACATTCGAACTCGGTGAAGGGCAAAGTCGTGAATCGGCCCGCGCTCGTGGAGTCGGCGCAATCTATTTCGAACATCTCAATCGTGTTCGCGATCTGCTGACACCCTACAATCGCAAGTTAATCTTCTGGGGAGACATTGCGCTTAATCATCCAGATCTAATCGGGAACATTCCTAAAGAGATGATTGTGGCGAACTGGGACTACGCGCCGCGCGACGACTACAGCTCGCGTATCCTTCCCTTCAAGAATGCGGGTCTTGAGCAGTGGGTCTGCCCCGGAGTTTGGGGATGGAACCAGATCTTTCCCAACGTGGATGCTTCGTCGGAAAATATCATTAACTTCGTGCGTGATGGACAAGCCGCAGGTGCGTCGGGGATGTTGAATACGACTTGGGATGACGATGGTGAATCGCTTTTCGAAATGACGTGGTACGGAATTGTGCTGGGCGCTGCTGCGTCGTGGCAATCTCAGCCCGTAGATCAGAAGAGATTTGATGAAGACTTCGACTGGGCATTCTTCAAGAACGACGGCGATCAGTTCGTCAGCGCAATACGAGTACTTGGCGGTGTCAACACAACTCTCGGAATTCGGACAAGTGACGATTTATTCTGGCGCGACCCGTTTACTACCGGATTTCAGAACGACTCACGAAACAACGCCGAGAAGATCCGCCAAATGCGATTGCAAGTCGAAAACACGTTGGAAAGTCTGCTTCGCAATCGACAACGTGCGCGGCGCAACGCTTCGATGGTGCCGGTTATGATCTTCGCGGCGCAACGTTTCGATCACCTGGGCAGGCGAGCACAAACGGTTGAGAAGCTGAGTCGCGAGTACTGGGATGCGTATTTGAATCTCGCTGACCGTTCGAAAGTACATCGTCTGCGTCGTTACGCGAGTCCTATTTACAACCAATTACGCGAAATGGCGGAAGAGTTGAGTGAATTGAAGAGCAGTTATCGTGAGCAGTGGCTCGCTGAAAATCGTCCTTATTGGCTTGAAAGTGTGCTGGCGCGCTATGACAATGCAATCTCCATCTGGCTGAATAAGAGTCGCGCGGTGGAAGAATCGATGCGAGCATACGAGGCTACGTCTATTTTGCCGAATCCCGAGGAGTTTGGTTTGGGAGTAAGGTTTGCGCCGCCACAACGCCCGGCGCAATAACCACTTCATATTGAACGCATGGACACTCTGACTGCTAATCGTCTTGTATCTCTTGATGTCTTCCGTGGTCTAACCATCGCGGGTATGGTGTTAGTTAACAATCCCGGCACGTGGAGCAGTATCTACTGGCCACTTGAACATGCAGAGTGGCATGGCTGGACGCCGACCGATCTGGTTTTTCCTTTTTTTCTCTTTATCGTAGGAGTTTCAATCACGCTTGCATTCGGCCGGCGCGTCGAAGAAGCAACCGTCAAGCGAGATCTGTATCTCAAGGTCATCAAGCGGACGCTAATTATTTTTGGTTTGGGGCTATTCCTGAACCTCTTCCCTACTTTTCAACTGTCTACAGTCCGCATTCCAGGAGTTCTGCAGCGGATCGCAATTTGTTACCTAATCGCATCGCTGATCTTCCTGAGCACAAAGATAAGAATGCAGATCGTGATTGCAGTTGCTTTGCTCCTCATCTATTGGTTGCTCATGACTCGGGTCGCGGCGCCAGGATTCGCAGTCGGAGACCTGAGCAAAGAAGGAAGTTTGGCGTCGTATATCGACCGCACTATTTTTGGTGCCCACGTATGGCGGCAAGCAAAGGTTTACGATCCCGAGGGACTGCTGAGCACGATACCAGCTGTGGCTACTACATTGTTCGGCGTTTTGACCGGTCACTGGTTACGCACTGAGCGGACGCAATTTGAAAAAGTTGCCGGATTGTTTGTTGCCGGGGCAATGTGCGTCATGGTTGGCTGGGCCTGGAATCCGTTCTTCCCGATCAACAAAGCGCTGTGGACCAGCTCATATGTCTTGTTTACGGCGGGTCTTGCGCTTCAACTTCTCGCAGTTTGTTACTGGTTGATTGACATCAAAGGTTATCGTCGTTGGGCCTGGCCGTTTGTGGTGTTTGGTGTCAATGCCCTGGCGTTATTTGTTGGAACCGCCCTAATGGTTAAATTGATGGGCTTGATCAAAATCCCGAACGGCGATGGTACAAGTACTTCGTCGCAGGGTTGGATTTTCAGGCATCTGTTTTTACCGTGGGCCTCACCAATCAACGCGTCGCTCTTTTACGCTATAGCGTTTATTCTGCTGTGGTTATTCTTGATGTGGCTGCTCTATCGCAAACAAATCCTGATCAAGGTGTGAACGAAACCAAATCGAGGAGAAACTCCCATGCCAACTTACATCGCGCTTTTAAAGTGGACGGGACAGGGAATCGGCAACGTGAAGGATAGTCCTTCCCGGCTGGACGCTGGCCGAAAAGCTTTCAAGAAGATGGGTGTGAAGATTAAGGACACCTACTTGACCATGGGTCGCTACGACCTGGTCTGCCTGGTTGAGGCGCCTGATGATGAGTCGTATGCAACGGCGATGCTCACGCTTGGCTCGCAGGGCAACATACAGACTGAAACCCTGAAAGCATTCACAGAGGATCAGTACCGAAAGATCTGTGGGTCAGTTGAGTGAACTTGATTCGCTGAGACCGGTACATTTGTCATATATCATTTGACATTTCTCAATTGTCATTTGTCCGTGGTCTGCAATCCGCAATTAGTTGTCGGCTGGCAACCACAACGGACAACGGACCAATGACGACGGACGCCGCACAAATGACAAATGAGAAATGTCAAATGATATATGACAAATGATTTGGTAGTGCCCATCAGAGAGACTATCTTCCGTAGCCCGGTCCACGCAGCGCTCGCCCGGCCAGCGCTGAGGTTCGCTGTCCCTTGTCTACGCTGATTTGCCCATTCACGAAAACATATTCGATCCCTTCCGGGTACTGATTAGGCGACTCGAAAGTCGCGCGATCGATTACTTTGAGTGGATCAAACACAGTGATATCGGCAAACATCCCGGGACGCAGTAAACCGCGGTCGCGTAAGCCCACTCTGGCTGCCGGTGCTGCCGTCATTTTGTGGATTGCAGCTTCGAGCAACAACAGCCTTTCCCCTCGGACGTAACGACCAAGAATGCGTGGATAGCTGCCCCAGCCACGAGGATGTGACTTCGATCCCGCCAATGGTCCATCGGTCGCTCGCGACCCACTATCGGTGCAGAAACTTACAAATGGTGCTTGCATGGCTGCTCGCATGTCATCTTCGCTCATCATGAAGTAGATGGCGCTTGTTTGCCCGTGGTCGGCAATAAGCAGATCAAATAAAGCATCGATTGGATCCTTCTTCTGTTCCTGTGCGATTTCCGATATGCGTTTACCCTGCAACGAGTCGAGTTCACGATTGACGACGGCGCTTATCAACACTCCACCTGGCCCACCACTTCCCAGGTAAATGTTTTCCCAATCCTTATGATCGACGGATATATCCTTCTTTAACTGTTCGCGAATTGCAGGATCCCGCAGACGACCGAGCATTTTTTCGGTGCCACCCTCCAATGCCCAGGGTGGCAAGCACGCACTGAGTGATGTGCTACCTGCGATGTAGGGATAAATGTCAGCCGTAATATCCAGACCAGTGGCTCGTGCCTCGCGAATGCGATTAAGAACGTGAGGCATTCGGCCCCAGTTCTTCTTATATGCCGTTTTTAGATGCCAGATTTCGACAGGAATCCGGGCGCTGCGTGCAATCTCAAAGACCTCGTTCAAGGATGCATCCAGCGCGTTTGCCTCGCTGCGCTGGTGCGTTGCGTAAATGCCGCCGTATTGACGCGCAACTTTGGCTAGTTCAATAAGCTCAGCTGTTTTTGCAAACCGCGCAGGGACATATTGCAAAGAAGTCGAAAGGCCAAGTGCTCCGTCGCGCATTGCCTCCGCAACTAGTTTTCTCATCTGGTCCAGTTCTGCGTCAGTGGGCGGACGATCGTCGTAGCCGATGACGTATTCTCGAACCTGCGTAGCGCCGACGAAGGTCCCCAGGTTTAATCCCGTTCCCTGTCTCTCAAGTCGTTTGAAGTATTCGTCAAGAGTGCGCCAATCGATGGTTAGGCTATAGCGTTTTAGAAAATCGGCTTGTTCCTTTATCTGTACCGCATTTACAGGGGCGATCGATTCACCTTCACCCGTGATCTCGGTAGTCACTCCCATCATTACTTTGCTCATGCCTCGAGGATCGATCAGCAGGTAGGTTTCGGATTGACCAAGCATATCGATAAAGCCCGGTGCGACCACCAAACCGCGAGCTTCTATTTTTCGAGTTGCTGGGGCCCTCGACAGATTGCCGATGTGTGCAATGCGGTCTCCCTTGATTCCGAGATCCGCCTTGTAGCCTGGTCCACCAGAGCCATCAACAATGCGGCCATTGGTAATCACAAGATCGTACTGCGGCGTTTGGGCTGATAGGGTGGGAAGGAAACTGAAGAACGTGATTATGATGGTAACAACGAGTGAAGGCCTACTAGGCATCATTAACTCCAGACGTGAAATTAGCCCCATGAGAATAGTCACGAATAAACGCGGCTAAGAACAGATCAGAAAGGACAACAAAGAACTAAGTGCAATCACATATCCAAAAACTTACTGCGATCTCGCGCTTCGGGCACCAAACAAGTTTCATACTTACCAAAAACTCGATACCGATTTCGAGCCACAATCTTGTAGACAAAGTCGCGGAGCGGACGTGGCAACACCTTTGCCGACGTTGCAGCAACCATCCAGAAACCTCCTAGCTCGCAAGCAGCCCGTAGGATCGCATCTGAACGATTCAATACTCGTTCACCCGCTTGTTCATAGTTCTCAACGACGTGGACGGTATCCAAATCCCCTGCGCTGATTCCATGACGATTTAGTACCGTGGTCGCGAAGTCGCTTTGCAATGAGGCAAACCGCAACCGGTCATGTCTGTCGTGCTTGATTAGGAACCGAACAAGACGATTGCAAAGTCCGCAGACGCCGTCGTAAAGAACGATAGGATTGATTACCCGAGCCACTTGATCCTTCACGCTCATATAGCCTAAGGCACAAGCAATTGCTCATTGGCGACCCGGAGTTGCTCGTTGATCGCTGCAATGTCCTTGGCCTTCAATTCATTCCAGTCCGCCAATAATTTTGCCAAGACCTTCTGTAATTCAGTGGAGGCAGAGATCATCGGCTGCGTGGGCGGCAGATCCGCGCTTTGCAGATGTTCGAGCAAAGACGAGAAGCCGCCGTTTAGACGAGTTAGATTCGGTTCACGCACATCAATCGTTCCGCCAGGCAGCCCTGGTGAACCTGCTTCACCGCGTCCCTCTCCAGCGATTGCGCCGATCTTCTTGTCCAACGCATTCAAAGCCTCGGCGAGTGGGCCGCGCCCAACTTTGTTGGTAGCTTCTTTTATCTGGGCGCGAAACTTTTTGAGCCGTTCCGCTTCAGAATAAGTCTGTTGCATCCGGTTGTAAGCCTCGAAAGATAGATTGAATTGTTGAGTCAGGCCAGTCGTTTCTGTTTTTACTCGTGGGTCAATTTTGACAGTCATCGGTTGCGACACCGACCGACCATTCGCTGTCAGCTTTACCGTATAGTTTCCCGGGATAACTGCTGGACCAAGCGGATAAAGAGGCGTGTCTCGATAGATTGCTGATATCGGGAAGCCGCGACTAAATGCTGCCGGCGGTGCGTACTTCAAATCCCAGACAAATCTTTGCATGCCAGCCTTAGCGTTTAAAACCTTGGGCGGGCGAAACCAGTATGTCGGCACTGCGTACTCGCTGGCGTTGACGACGGGCGGTTGATCGTCGCTGGCGAAACGACGCACCAATTGATTCTTGCTGTCGAAGATCTCGAGTATCACTGGTGTTTTCGGATCGTCTTTAAAGAAGTAGTTGATGATTGCTCCATCGGGTGGGTTTTGTCCGGTAGGCTCTTCCGGAGGCAACGGCGTATCAGTATTTACATTGCGCTTTAGCCGATACGCGACCTGCGGCGCAAAAAGATGGACGGCCGAATCGATAACGTTGCTATTGAGTTGTCTCAGCGGCGTAATGTCATCGAGTATCCAGAATGAGCGTCCATGTGTGCCCACGACGATGTCATCGTTATGAACAACGAGATCCCGAATTGAGGTGGCCGGCATATTCAGACGCAGTGGCTGCCAATTGTTCCCGTCATCGAACGAGACAAACACGGCAGTTTCGGTGCCGGCAAATAGTAACCCTCGCTTCTGCGGGTCTTCCTTCACGGTATTGACTGGTCCATCCGGAAGACCATTGACCACCTCCTTCCAGGTCGCTCCGCCATCCGTGGTGCGAAAGATATGGGGTTTTTGATCGTCTAGTCTTATCCGATTCACCGCTACGTAGGCGGTCCCAACGTCGAAATGGCTCGCATCGATTTGAGAGATTTTGCTCCACGATGTGATTTCGGGAGGTGTAACATTTTGCCAGGTCTTGGCACCATCTTTGGTCACATGGATCAGGCCATCATCTGTGCCGGCCCAGATTGTATTGATATCTTTCGGTGATGGCGCAACTGCATAAATCACGCCGCGTCTTGGTTGCGTCGCCAATTCGGGCCGGCGATAGACTCCGATGCTCTCGGGAACATCCGGTTTCTCACGCGAAAGATCCGGACTAATGATTTCCCATGAGGCGCCGCCGTTCGTAGTCTTGAACAAGACGTTTCCAGCCAGAAAAAGCACACGTGGATCGATCGGCGAGAAAAGAATTGGCGCCGTGCGCAAAAAACGATATTTGCCGCTGCGCAGAATCTCAGGCGCGACGTTTTGTACGTGACCCGTCGTCAAATCGAATCGTGTCGCCTTTCCGCCGTAGATTAGATTTGGATTCAGTGGGTCAGGAGCGACATAGCCATATTCTTCCACTCCTACAGTTCGCCAATCGCGAAAAGTAATGGCGCCGTTGTCTCCGCGACTCTTGACTCCAGCCGAACCACTTTCCTGCTGGCCACCGTAGACCCAGTAAGGAAATTGATTATCTGTAATCACGTGATAGAACTGAGCAGTTGGTTGGTTGTACCAGGAACTCCATGTTTCACCACCATTGACCGTAATCACGGCTCCCTGATCGACCGCGAACAACATGATCTGCGGGTTCTCAGGATTGATCCATAACGTGTGATAGTCGTCTCCACCGGGTGCGCCCTTGAACGTAACGAATGTCTTACCACCATCTGTCGAACGGTAAGCTGCGATCGCCGAACAATAGACGATCTCATTATTACTCGGGTCGACGTCGATTTCGGCGAAGTCACTGCCGCGGGCCCAGACGCGCCGGTCGCTGCTTGTGCGATTCCAGGTGTCGCCACCATTGTCTGATCGATAGATTCCGCCGAGTTGTGGTGAATCCACCGTTGCGTAGATAGTGTTCGGATCGCTGGGAGCCATGGCGATGCCGATTCGGCCCAGACCTTGTTCGAACGTTGGTAAACCTTTTGTGAGTTGGCGCCACGTATTACCGCCGTCCGTAGTTTTATACAGGCCGCTGCCTGGTCCTTGCCATGCGCCGTTCTCCCATGGTCCTTGTCGAGCGGCCCACAAGTCTGCATAGATGATTTTCGAGTTGGTGGGGTCGAAAGCCAGTGCTATGGCGCCGGTGTTCTCATCTTTATAGAGTATCTTTTGCCAGGTTTCGCCACCGTCGGTTGAACGAAACACTCCACGTTCCTCGTTCGCGCCATAAGGATGACCCAGCGCCGCGACGTAAACCAGATTCGGATCGCGCGGATCGACGAGGATCGCTCCAATCTGTTGGGCATTACGAAGACCGAGGTGTCGCCAGGTTTTCCCGCCGTCCGCTGACCTGTAGATCCCGTCGCCAGTGGATAGATCCGGGCGCTGCAATCCTTCTCCACTTCCGACATAAATGATCTGCGAATTTGATGGTGCCACCGCAAGTGCGCCAATTGAGCCGGTTGGCTGATCGTCAAAGATTGGCTTCCACGTTTGACCATAATCTGTAGTTTTCCAAACACCTCCATTATTCACTCCTATATAAAAGACGTTTGGTTGACCTGGAACGCCTGTCGCTCCGACAGTTCGACCTCCGCGGAATGGACCGATCATCCGCCACTTCATGCCCTGAAACAGATCGCTTCGGATTCGCTGCGCCTGAATACTGTTCGAGATAGTAATAGTTAGCAGCAGACATAGAAGCGCAAAGAAACGACTTATTTTCATTAGATGTGGTCCTTCAAGCTGCTAGTGGAAAAGCAGGAAAAGTGTTGGAACGAGCGCAGGTATTCTAACTCGGGACATCTATACAGGCGACAGTTGGAAGACGTAACCCATTAGTTTTGTCCGCAATCTGTTCGCACCATCAATAATCTGTTAACCTCTCGGGCTCTGCCTTTTTAGCCAGTTCGCTGGAGCCCAATCTTTCGTCTTCACTCTCGTTCGATGGAGCTCTTCTTCTATGACCAAACAACCGACCCTCCTGATGGTCCTCCTGCTAACGTCCCTTGTATCGAGTGCAATCGCACAAGGCACCGTAACGGCTACGCTGCGTGGCCGCGTCGTTGATGCTCGAAGTGGCGAGCCGATCGCAAAAGTAAAGGTGATTGCCGGCAGTGACGGTCTTAGTACGATAACTGACGACAAAGGAGAATTCAGCATTGACAATGTGCCCACGGGCAACGTTGACCTCTACATCACCACGGTCAACTACGGACTCGTAAAGAAAACTATCAGCCACACTGCGGCCTACAAGTCCGACGTACAAGTTGCGCTTAACGAAGACGCTGCGACCTTAACGGAGACTGTTTCTATAACAATCAATCCATATGAGAGAACCGAGATCAACGCCGCTTCCGAACAGATGCTGAACAAACGTGAGTTGCAAGCGCTATCAAGCATCTTGATTGGAGATCCGGTGCGCGCAGCTCAATCACTTCCGGGCGTTGCAACAGGTGACGACTTTCGCAGCGAGTTTGCCTTACGTGGCGCCGGTTTCGATCGCATAGGCCTCTATCTTGACGGAGTGTTGACCGAGAACTTCGTTCACACAATCCAAGGTGGTTACCCTGATACAGGATCCCTTTCCGTTATTAACGCAGACACCGTGCAAAACGTGTCGTTATTCAGCGGCGCGTTTCCTTCTAAGTATGGTGACCGCACAGCCGCGGTACTCGACATCAACACACGAGAGGGAAATCGCATTAAGCCGACGGGCCGCGTCACGGCTGCATTGAGCGGGATTGCCGGCGTTGTTGATGGACCTGTTGATAATGGCCGGGGTTCGTATCTGTTTGCGGCCCGTAAAAGCTATGTGGGCTACCTGATCAGGAAAATCAACGATAGGAATCAATTTACGAACAACCCCCCGATACTGAACTTCGCCGACTTTCAAGGCAAGGCACTCTACGATGTCACAAAGAGAAACCAAGTTGGGTTTTCGGTTATCTATGGCGCCCTGGACTTTGATCGTAATCGGGATCGAGAACTCCTTTTTATTAATTCAGTATTTCATGGGAACACCAAAAACCTGCTTGTTAACGGCCAGTGGAACTATACGCCGAATTCCCGAATGTTCTGGCAGACTCACGTATTCGGACTTCGCACAAGCTTCACCAACATTAATCGTCAGGAAGGAATCCTTGAAGACGGCGATCGCACGCAAATAGGCGGTCGCAGCGACATAAGTCTTGAGCCAGATCCTGAACATCGAGTGGAAGCGGGTGTTTACGTGAGGCGGTTGCGCATCGACAGCCTGAGCCAACGATTCTTCTTCTTTGGAGGTGTGTTTGACTCCAAGCAAGTTCAGCAGATGGGCACCGAGCAGGCCTACTATGCGCAGGATACCTGGAGTAGTGAAGGTCTCAGACTTTCGCTGACCGGAGGTGCGAGAGTCGAACATAGCGGCTTAACGCAGCAAACGCTTTTTTCTCCTCGCGGTGCGATCGGATGGTCAATCAATAAGGACTGGAACATCAGGGCAGGCGTCGGTCGATACCAGCAGTTTCCCGATTTGGACCAGATGTTTGGGCGTCTGGGCAATCCAAACCTTCGCGCCGAGTCAGCGACGCACTACAACTTGAGCATAGAAAGATTGTTCGGTGATCGCATGCGACTGCTAGCTGAAGTATATGACCGTGAAGATAGAGGTCTCTTCTTCAGCTTGTCCGAGCCACGCGTCTTCAATAATGTGATCAGTTTTATTGAGTTTCCTTTTCACAACGGTTTGAATGGACATGCTCGCGGCCTGGAACTCACATTTCAAAGACGAAGCGCCAATAAACTTGCCGGCTGGGTATCTTACGCGTATTCCCGGACACACTTGACTGATTCGCAAACAGGTTTGAGTTTTGTAAGTGATACTGACCAACGTCACACTGTAAACGTCTTCGGAAGTTATCGTTTCACTGATACATGGGACATGAGCGCTGAGTGGCGCTACGGCAGTGGGCAACCAATTCCCGGATTTTATCGGCAGATTAGGACTGATTATTTCCTCTCGGCCCAACGCAACGGGGTGCGAGTGCCGGACTACAGTCGCGTCGATGTCCGCGTGAGTAAGGCATTCCTCCTCAAACGTTGGAAAGTGACTGTGACCGGCGAGGTTATAAACCTGCTGAACAGAGACAATGTGCGCTTCGCCGGGTTCGATGGTTTTGGAGGTGATGGGCGAGTTTTTGGTCGACTGGATAGATTGCTGCCAATATTGCCCTCAGCTGGAGTGGTGATTGAGTTTTGAGTACTAACGACTTCACGAAATTTGAACATGAGGGTTGGCAGCGCGTCGCGCATAAATATGAAGATGCGTGGAGCGCACTCACGTACTCGTCGACGCCATCGACGGCAACGTTATAAAGACTGAAAAGGAATTGCCTAGGAAGATGCGTAGCCCCGAGCTTCAATTCAGGAATTAACTTCCGCGGCGTTGAAAAGGCTGCTTCTCACGCAGCCTTTATTTCTCGCGTCATCGTTTTGCCAAGCTCCAGCATCATCGCTTCAAAACCCGGCAGATCCAGCGACTGAGGTCCATCGGAAAGCGCACGTTCTGGACAGGGATGAACTTCGATAATCAATCCATCCGCACCTACAGCGGCAGCTGCTTTCGACATTGGCGCAATCAAACTGCGCAGCCCGGTTCCGTGTGAAGGATCGGCTAGTACTGGCAGGTGGGACAACTCCTTGACGAGAGCCACGGCTGCCAAATCCAACGTGTTACGGGTTGCCGTTTCGAAAGTCTTTATTCCACGCTCACACAACACAACATTTGAGTTTCCACCGGCTAACAAATACTCGGCAGCAAGCAGCCATTCTTTCACGGTTGCAGATGGTCCGCGTTTCAGCAGAATAGGTTTTGAAACTGGCGCCAGCTTCCGCAGCAGCGAGAAGTTCTGCATGTTCCGGGCCCCAACCTGCAGCATGTCCGCATACTCAGCCACCGTCTCTACGTCTGCCTCACTCATCACCTCAGTAACAATCGGCAGCCCTGTTTCCTTTCTCGCTTGCTCCAGAAACCGCAGCGCTTCAACTCCAAGTCCCTGGAAATCGTAAGGTGAAGTGCGCGGTTTGTAGGCTCCGCCGCGAAGCATATTGGCCCCGGCGGCTTTCACGGCATGGGCGGTTTCCAGCAATTGCTCCTCCGACTCGACCGAGCAAGGGCCCGCGATGACGACAAGATCGCCCGCGCCTATTTTCGTGCCTCGCACATCCACGACTGTGCGTGTTTGTCTTAACTGACGGCTAACAAGCTTGAAGGGGTGAGATATCTGAATGACTTCCGCAACGCCTGGCGCGGCCCGAAGTGCTTCGATTTCAGATCGGCGGCCACTGCTTCCAACTGCGCCGATAATCGTGCGCTCCTCTCCATGGACGACATGTGCTTGAAAGCCGCACTCCTTAATTCTTTCAACGACGTGATTGATCTCTTCCGCGGTCGCGGAACTCAACATGTTAACGATCATGATTCGTGTTCCTTTGCTAAGTAAGATTGCCGCCTTGTTCCTTTTCGACGGAGGCTGACAACAAAACAAAACGAGTGTAGTTCTCAGCCACGTCCTGAATGCTTTCTCTGATAATTGTCCCACCATAGAGCTGGGCGGCGCGGCGACCTGCGATGGCCGCGAGCCTTCGTTCTCCACGTTTAACTATCTCCGCGACACTGCCTGCAGTGTCATCAGCCTCGAGTTGTTTGAGTTTCGGGTGCTGGGCGAAAAAACGCGCGCATTGTGCGAGAGCAACAGGGTGAGATTGAACAGTCTCTACATCTTCCAGAGTTGTGCCCGGACAGGCGATCAGGTGCTGCTCGACCGGAATGGTTACCTCGTTAACTATTTGCAGGGCGCTTGATCGCAGTAGATCGACCGAAGGGTGTACGACACCTGCGATGGTATTCTCGACGGGAGCGAGCACGAAATCCGCGAAACCGTCGTCCAGACTTGCGAAGAGGGCCGTGAAGGTTCTACGCGGCACCAATTCGATGTCGGAACCCAAGAGCTCGATGGCAGCCGCTTCACTGAAAGCGCCCGGCTCTCCCTGAAACGCGATCCGCGGTTTGTGAATTGAGTCGCTCATGAAATTCTCAAGTCGGCTCGACCGGTGGCAGCGCATGCTGTGACAGAATCACTTGCCAATGCCGTGGATTCAATACGCCTCGATTCTCTAATAATGCGGCGAAACAACTTGCTAACCGCGCGTTTGTCCAAAGGGCCGCAATTTGACTCTTCCAACCGCTGCAGCACCCTTCGTTCACGTTCTGGGTCGCAAAATGGCAGGTCAGCCGCCTTCTTGAGCGCGCCAACCTTCAGGGCGAGACGCGCCCGCATATTTAGGAGACGAAGCAACTGCGTGTCTATTTCGTCTATTTCTTTGCGCCAATGCTCAATGTCCATGGTCTGTGCTCCAGCGTTTGTGGCAATAAAAAAGCCAGCCGCGAGTTTGGAATCGCGGCTGGCTCGTTTGAAAGTTTGTCGTGCTTGGGCCTTAAGTCTGCAGCACATCGTTTTCGCACTTCGCCGGTCCGCTCTTCCCGATAAAGAAGAAGCGGTAAGTAAAGGCGAAGTAGAAAAATGTGCGAGTGCTATTCATGACCGCGACTAATATAGGCAGGAGGCGAAATGCCTGTCAAGACGTTTTTGATCCCTGACCGGTGCATTGATGCCTGACCGGTGCAGTAGCCCGACTGTCAAGGAGGGCTCAGTCTAACTCCAAGATGTCTGAAGAGCCAGAAGCCCTCGTTGACAGTCGGGCTACTGCACCGGTCACAGTCTCTGCGGTGGATGGAATTTCGGCGTGTGCAAAGCTGCGCGGCTGCATACAGAACAGAATATTCATTCTGTAAGAACTGTTAGAGTCCGCTATCCGTGCAAAACTTCTTATGCGTCTAATTTGTTTCGGTTTGTTATTGCTTCTCACCCTGGGCCCCTCGATGGCGATGGGAGCGCCTGATGGCCAGGTCTACATTCGTGTAAACCAAGTGGGCTTTCTGCCCCGTGACATGAAAACAGCGATTGCTCTTGCTCGACAGGCTTTACCGCCAGACTTTACCGTTCGCGACGTTGCCAACGGAATCGAAGTATTTAAAGCCAAAGTTAATCCTGTCGAGGGCTCTTGGGGTGAGTTTTGTTACCACGTAGAACTGAAATTCAGTTCCTTCAATAGGGAAGGAACATTCGTTATCGAAATAGGATCCGCTCGTTCTGCTCCGTTCACCATCAGTCGAAATATAAATGCCGAAATTCCGGATCAACTTCTCGAGTTCATGCGCCAGCAGCGTTGCGGTTACAACCCATATGTCGACGCCGTCTGTCACACGTTTGACGGCCGCACAGCTTTTGGACCAATGCCGGCTGGCACGTACATCAACGCCTCAGGCGGTTGGCACGATGCGGGCGACCAGTTGAAGTATTTACTGACCGCTAGCAATGCTACGGCCCATTTGTTACTCGCCTATGAGCTTAACCAGCGCAAAGGGTTTGCCGACCACTTCAATAGTCTTGGACAACGCGGCGCGAACGGTACGGCAGACGTTCTTGACGAGGCGCGTTGGGGACTTGAATGGATGCTCCGCTTACATCCAGCGCCAGATCAGCTTTATCACCAGGTTGCCGACGATCGCGATCACAAAGGGTTTCGCCTTCCGCAGAATGAGACAGTCGATTACGGATGGGGACCGGGTAGTTACAGAGTGGTGTACTTTGCTGACGGCCGTCCTCAGGGTTTGAAGCAGTTTCAAAGCGAATCCAATGGCGTAGCGAATCTCGCAGGTCGTTACGCGGCGGCAATGGCGCTCGGTTATCAGATTTGGAAGAACGATCCGCAGCTAAGCTCGTTCGCGCAAAGATTACTTCAAGCAGGGAAGGAGGTGTACGAACTCGGACGTGCTAAAGAGGGAGTGCAGCAGGGGAACTCGTATGGAGCACCTTACCGCTACGCCGAAACCACATGGACCGACGACATGGAGTGGGGCGCAGCTGAACTCTTTCGAGCCACAAGAGAAGCTCGGTATCTTCGTGACGCGAAGCGATATGCGTTACTTGCGCAAAGTGAGTCGTGGATGGGTAAGGATCAGGTCGGCCACTATCAATATTATCCGTTCATGAACCTCGGTCATTTTCGCCTTTATGAACTAGTTGATGCGCCAACGAAGAGACAGCTGGCGGCATTCTATCGCGAGGGAATCGAACAGTGTGTGAAAAAGGCGCAAAACAATCCGTACGGGATAGGCGTTCCTTTTATTTGGTGCTCAAACAATTTGACCGTTGCATTGGCGACCCAGTGTTCGCTCTTCGAAAGAATGACTGGCGATCGCCGTTATCGTGAATTCGCGTCAAAACAAATCGACTGGTTGCTTGGTCGCAATCCGTGGGGCACCTCAATGTTCACGGGAATTCCGCCGTCTGGAGTATATCCGAAGGACGTTCATCTATTTACTAATGCGTTGATGAAACAGATGGTGCGCGGAGGGCTAATTGATGGACCAGTTTATCGAAAAGTGTTCGAAAGTTTGAGAGGCGTATTCATCAAAGAGCCCGATCCTTTCGCTGCTTTCCAGGATGACCGCGCCGTTTACCACGACGACATTAACGACTATGCGACGAACGAACCAACCATGGATGGGACAGCAGCGGCGATTTTGATGTGGACGGTTAGGTAATTGCCGATTGCCGATTGGTCTTTGTTGGATATCCCTATTCCGTTACGAGACATTCTTCAATACGATTGTGCTGGCCGCGGCAATACGTCAAATCGGCAATCGGCAATTGGCAATCCCCGTGCTCTCAGGTCATCAGTAACAACTTCCCACTCGTCTTTCTTCCTTCCAGATCCGCATGTGCCTGGCGTGCATCCGCGAGTGGGTAGGTCTTATGAATACGGAGTTTGAGATCGCCGCCGACAATCATTGTCAAGACGTCGTTCGCGCGCCAGTCGAGTTCTTCACGGGTTGCGACGTAATGTGCCAACGTCGGCCGCGTGATGTACAGCGAACCCTTCTGGGAAAGTTTGATTAGGTCAAAAGGGGGGACTGCACCACTCGAACCGCCAAATAGGACCAAATATCCCCGAGGACGAAGTACGTTGAGGTCTTTCTCAAACGTAGCCTTCCCAACACCATCGTAAACTACGTGCACGCCCTTTTCGTTCGTTAGCCGTCGAGTCTCGGCCTCAAAATCTTCGCGCGTGTACATTATGCACTGGTCTGCGCCAGCATCGCGCGCCAGCTGAGCTTTTTCGTCTGTCCCGGCGGTAGCAATCACACGAGCACCCATCTTCTTCGCCATTTGCACTAATAGCGAACCAACTCCTCCAGCAGCGGCATGTATAAGCGCGGTCTCCTCACGTTGCAACTTATATGCACTATGCGAAAGATAATGAGCAGTCATTCCCTGAAGCATCGCGGCGGCAGCCTGCTCAAAACTCAGCTGCTCCGGAATCTTCACCAGTCGATTCTCTGGTACCGCCGCATACTCGGCATAACTTCCAAGTACACCCGTGTAGGCAACGCGATCGCCCGGCTTCAGAGATGTCACCTGGCTTCCTACGTCTGTCAGGACACCAGACGCTTCTTGTCCATTAATAAAGGGAAGGGAAGTTGGATAGCGGCCTTCGCGAAAGTAAACGTCGATAAAATTTACGCCGGCTGCCTTTATCTGAACCACGGCCTCACTGGGTTGTGGTGTAGGAATCGGCAAATCCACCGGAGTGAGCACTTCCGGCCCGCCCACTTGAGCAACTTGAATGGCTAGCACGTTGAGATAGTAAGTCGTGCTAAGAAAATATGGAATAGGTGGTGGAGGACGGCTAGACGGTTTAGATCGGTGCCTCGTTCGCGTCGTAGTTGAAAACGATCTGTATTAAGCGGTGGACCAAAGTCTCCGGAAGCATGGAAAGTGTTGCTTTGCGTAGCCCGGTGGCCCAGGGGCTTTGCCACTGCCCAACGCTTCCATAGTGTCGCGAGTATTTAGTGATGGCAGACGTGCGCCGGTAGCGGCGTTGTTCGTACGACCGTAATGCGTTGTCGGTCATTCCATATTTATGAAAGCAGCGGGCGAGCAACATCGCGTCCTCGATCGCCATGCAACCTCCCTGGCCCAGGTTAGGTGTCGTTGGATGAATGGCATCACCGAGCAAGGTCATTCGACCACGACCCCACCTTCTTGTTGCCCGCCGGTCGAAGGCCCCTGTTTTTAATATAGAGGACGACGGCGTGGCCTCGACCAACTGAAGGATCGGTCGATACCAACCGTCAAACAAACGCAGCAGCTCTTTTTGAGTGTCGTGAGGTCGATTGGACGCAATGCTCTCGCCCTGCTTCCACGTTTTTCTGTCAGCGTTTCGTTCCTCAGCCGTTGGGCTGGTATTTGCGGCGTTGGCAGATGCCCACCAGCCAACTCTTCCCAGACCAACTGGGCCAATGCCGAATCGCTTACCCCGTCCTTGAATCTCGATTGCTGTCCCCGGTGGTATTGAGCTTGGAATCAGCGAAGAGATCCCACGCCAAACTGTGTACCCGCGATAAACGGGGGACCCCTCGTTTAGTAATTCCCTGCGAAGACGAGAATGGATCCCATCGGCGCCAATGAGGAAGTCGGCGCTAGTTGAGTGTCCATTGGCAAAATGTACGACGATTTTGCCGTCTTCCTCCTTTTGGTCAACTAGCGCACTACCGAGATGGATTGAAGTTTGTGGCAGTGCATGCAAAAGGATGCTCTGTAAGTCAGCCCGGTGCAGCGCAACGGCGGGAAATTTCGGATCTTCGATGTTGTCCGAGATGGAGACGCGGTTGATTAATCGGCCGTTTTGGTCCAGCCAGCGTATTTCCTGAATGACACCCGCCTTCTCGAGAAGTCTTTGACTAAGTCCCAACCGTCCGAGAACCCGCATTGCATTTGGCCAAATGGCAATCGCAGCACCCACATCGAGCAGAGCTGGCGCCTGTTCGTAGACATCTGGTTCGATTTGAAATTGTCTGAGTGCGAGTGCAGCAGTTAGACCACCGATACCGCCGCCGATAACCGCTATGCGCGCCATTCGGCGGAGAGTAAACAGGAACGTGGAAACAGTAAACAGGAAAGTTACCGAGTGGTGGAGAGTTTATCCGTAACCGAAATCATTGGTCATATATCATTTGCCATTTTTCATTTGTCATTTTTCGAAAAAGGCTATTCGAACTGGGCCCCCTGGAGTGCGGGGACTTGTCACCGCTTTGTTAAAGGGAAAGTGTGGATTTTAACAAGCGCTAGCGCGTCTATTGTGGCAAAGCTCGAATGTAGTCCTTTTCAAAAAATGACAAATGAAAAATGCCAAATGATATATGACCAATGATTGGTTTTTTCCGGCTAAGCGCACCATCTTAGATCGCCAACACAAAATGGTCCCGGTACTGGAAGACCACTCCTTATTTGGTCGGCAGTAAAACGTCGAGTTGGTACCAGATCGTACGGCACAGGGACTACAGGCGACGCAGGCTCGACAACTCCTTCGGCCAAAATTCGAACCTGGGCGACGGAAGCGAGCGGAATCTTCATCGTTAATTCAAAGACCCTCGCCAACAGCTTGTGACACCAAACCGGTAGCGGAAACATCAACGGTTGTTTGCCGACAACTTCCGCCACGCGACATACGGCTTCGCGCAAGTAGATCTCTTCCGCACCCAATAGTGCGATGGTTTGACGCTTCAAGCGTCGATCAATCAACGCCGCGCGCATTACGTGTACCAGATCCTCAACAGCGAGCGGACGTACACTTTGCTCTTTCAATCCAACGAGTGCGAAGACCGGAAAAGTGTGGAGCGCGCGACTCAGATGATCGAGCATGTGGTCACCGCGACCATAAACAACTCCAGCCTTAATGACTGTGTAGTCCAAACCAGAATTTCGGACTATTTCTTCCGCTTCCCACTTCGACTCGTGATAGGGCGAATTGCACTTGGGACGGGCGCGCAAGAAGCTCAGTAGAACGATCTTTGAAATCCCGGCGGCTTTAGCAGCCTCGACAACATTCTTAGTGCCCATCACGTGGACACGTTCGTACGTTTGGTCGCCAATTTCGCGGTTGATACCCGCGCAGTGCGCCACGGCGTCACAACCTGAGAAGAGGTTTGCAAGTTGTGCAGCATTTGAAAGATCACACGAGAAAAAGCGTGAAGCTTCTTCGGCGGGCGCTCTGCGAGCAATGTTTATTGTCTCATGCCCCTCGGTTTCTAAACGATGGCCCAAATGAGATCCGACGAAGCCAGTTGCGCCTGTTATTGCGATTCTCATTTAACATCTCCTTTACTTTTGATCTGGCGGCTCCTGATCACGGATGTCCGCCGCGGCATCTCGTAACTCGTCGACCAGTCGCAATGCCTGTTTCCTCAGTGGTCGCATGAATGGATTGCTTGCGAGTGAAATCAGTTTGTCGAGCAGGTCGACAGTGTGATCAACCAGGCGATAAGTCCGTCGGTGATTTGGCGACGGATCATGAATCCAGAAAAGAATGATTCCTGTGTGGTACACCCACAGCAGGTAAGGGAGTTCAGCACGAAGGTCCTTGGGAATTCGGGCGTTTGAGCCTTCGACGACTTGGTTGAACAGGTTGATACTCGCCTGCCTGACCGGGTCAGACTCTTCAGAGAATGGATTGAGCGGGCTTTGGGGATGCGCTGCTGTCTTGAAAAGCACGCCTGCGAACTCGTGATATGGCTTGAGAGTGTCGATCTTCAAGCGCATTACAGTAAGCAGGCGTGCTTTCAGTGTGTGCTCCCTTTCAAGTGCCGGAAGTGACGCGGCCAGATGGGCTTCGTGTAGACGATGGTAAAAAGCCTGGATGAGGTATTCCTTCGAGTGGAAGTAGTAGTAGGCGTTTCCCAACGAGAGGCCTGCCTTATCGGCAATCGCTCGCATCGTGGTCGCCTCGTACCCGCGCTCGAGGAAAATCTCAAGGGCAGTCTCCAGGATCAGCGCCTTGGTTTGGTCTCCTTTTTGGGTCCTGGCTGATTTCTTTTTGCGCATCGCTCCCATTTCGTCTTTACCTCGTCAGACCGGCCAGGCGTCCGATCTGATATCGATTCTGCGAGATTGCTGACACTACTCGCTTCGTGGTTGGCAATAGCTCCGGAGTCGAAAGACGATAGGCCCAATCGCGATAACGTGTCAGGGCCCAAAGAACCATCAGCCATGCCTTCGGACCGAAAAAAACTGCACCTTCATCGTCCACTACTGTCAGATCTTTCTTGGTCAGTTCATGATTGAGTTGCGGATAGCGGTTGCGAGCTTCTTCCGAGGCACAGGGAACGAAGATTAGCTCGACAATCTTTGACTGCTCGGCGAGCCACTCATGTGCCCGCCGGCACAACCCGCACTCGGGGTCGTAAAGCACTGTTAGGCTCAGCATAGTCACCCCTCCTGAACTGCGGTAAACGCGTCAGGACTTACTGGAGGATGGTTGTCGTGAGCCGTTTTGCGACGTCGCATGCGGCTGAAGATGAAGAGATTGAAGAAGTGCATTGTGCCGAGGACTATCAGCACCATGCCTACCTTCACGGAGAGAGCTTCAATGGCTTCTTGTGGGTTGATCACTTGGTAGCCCAGTTTCAGCGCCATACTGACGTAGCCAAAGTTGATGAGGTAGAAGCCAACGACGAGTAGGTGATTGACGGAGTCAGCCAGCGCCTCGTTACCGTGGAAGACGTCGACCAGAAACACGCGTCCATTCTTGTGGAGCGTGCGAGCCACCCAGATAGTTAAGGCAATGCTTATCGCCAGATAGAGCAGGTAAGTGGTTATTCCTATGGTCATGGTCAGCCTCCTTAGCGAAATTTGAACACGTTCAACTAACGGAAGCCTACGCCTGTGAATACAGTCTGTCAAGAGATTTTTGAACGAGTTCAAAAAGAGGTGGAATGGGGATTCCCCCCGCCTATTTGTTAGACCCACCTTCCTGACCTGACAAATGGCAATGGAGAACACTGAAGCGCAACCGGGGGCAACCCGCCTTCCTGACCTGACAAATGGCAATGGAGAACATTGAAGCGCAACAGCGGGGCAAGCCCACCTTCCTGACCTGACAAATGGCAATGGAGAACACTGAAGCGCAACAGCGGGGCAAGCCCACCTTCCTGACCTGACAAATGGCAATGGAGATCCGTGAAGCGCAGCAGCGGGGGCAAGCCCACCTTCCTGACCTGACAAATGGCAAGTGAGATCCCTGAGCTGACTTTTGCGATGGAGATTACTGGTGCGGTAGGTGAATCAATTCCGCACAAGATCGTCGCTGTTTGTCAGTATCCGAAGTGTTCTGATGCGCCTTAGTTGCATTAGATCTGAGTAACGTCGACTTTGTAGTTAGGCAAAAGGCTGACAAAAAGATTGACTGACGCTCGCGGAAAACCAATGGTTTCGCCTGTGGCATTGACCTTGCTCTCCACTAACTTGTTTCTAGACCCTATTCACATCGGTTCCTGAGTGTAAGGCTCAGAATGACAAGGAGAGACTGCCATGTTTCCAATTGGCGATGACGATAGTACGCGCAGAAGTGTTCCAGTGGTTACCTATGCTCTTATTGCCCTCAACCTTCTGGTCTTCTTTGTTGAGCTCAACAGTGGCGATCGATTCATCGAACAGTGGGCCGTTGTCCCGCGCAGGCTTCTTGCAAATCCTGCGGGTGATTTTCCAACGATCTTTACTTCGATGTTTATGCACGCAGGGTGGCTCCACTTGCTAGGTAACATGCTGTACCTGTGGATCTTTGGCGATAACGTCGAGGACAGTTTCGGTCACGCCAAGTTTCTTATCTTTTACCTTCTGTGCGGCATAGCCGCAACCTTTGCTCAGATTATCTTTACAACAGGATCGACCGTGCCAAATCTCGGCGCCTCCGGGGCAATCGCGGGAGTTCTTGGAGGTTATCTCGTGCTTTTCCCACGCGGACAGGTGAGGGTGCTAATGGGACGTGCAGTCATCCCAATGCCTGCATTGGTTGTGATTGGGTTTTGGATCGTACTGCAATTTATCAGTGGTATCGGTTCCGTTACGTCGGCTGAAACTGGTGGGGTCGCTTACATGGCCCATATCGGAGGATTTTTGGCTGGTCTGATCTTAACGTTTCTGTTCCGAGCTGCCGGCACGAGACAAGCCACTGCTTGAGTTTCTTGTTGAACCTTAATGCGGTTTACGATTCGGTCGTCTGGTAGGGCGCGTTAGCACTGCAAAATCGATAAAGCCTTTAGCAGGCTCAGTCGCCAGCAGTCTTACGCGCACCTGCTGTCCTACTTGCAGGCCCTCCTTGCCTTTTACTATTAAGCCTTCAACCGGAGGTTTGAGTACTCGCGCAAACGTTCCCTTCGGCGTTATTCCAGTCACAATAGCTTCAAACTCTTCGCCGATCCGGTCGGCGAGCAATACCGCCGCAGCCACCTTCCGCATTTTTCGTTCAACCTTGCGCGCCGCATTTTCACGCTCCGTACAATGGGTGGCGATCTCATTCAGTTGCTCTCGTGCATACGGTGGACTGTTCTTCGCTATACAAGCCTTTAGTAGTCGCTGTGTAATTAAATCTGCATAACGGCGATTCGGTGCAGTTGAGTGGGTATAGTTATGAACGGCGAGTCCAAAGTGTCCTTCACTTTCCTGTCCCGGAACTTGCACTGCATATTCCCCTGGCCCAAGCAACTTGATGATCGCCAGAGAAAGGTCGGGAAAGTGTGAAGGGTCCGCGCGTTTTCGTACCTCCAGGAAATCCTCCAGCGCACCTGCGTCAGGCTGCTGCGGCAAGGTCTCGCCCAACTCTCGCGCAAGATCGACAATGCGCGGCCAGTTTTCAGGAGTGCGCACAACCCTGCGCAACGACATCACACTGTTTTGTTCAAGGAACTGGGCCATCGCGACGTTCGCGGCGACCATGAAATTCTCAATAATGTCTCGGGCGGCATTTGGTTCAGCTACCGCAAAATCGACAACTCGCCCTTTGTCGTCAGTGACTGGAACCGCTTGAATGGTTGCGAGCTCCAGAGCGCCTTGCTTCCTACGCAGCTCTCGCAAACTTCTTGCTACTTCGAACTGCAGACGAATTTGCTGCTCGAGCTGGGGAACGTTGGCTATCTCTGTGGGTGTCGGACTGTCATGCTCAAGCCAATCGCCAACGAGCTCGTAAGAAAGCTTGGCGTAGTTATGAACAATGGCAGGGTAAACTTCGGGCGTCGTTGTGCTGCTATCTTTGGCGACGACGAAGTCGATTATGACTGCAAGTCGATCCTCGCCCGCCACAAGAGAGGTTACGTCCGTCGACAACTCTTCAGGAAGCATGGGGAACGTCTTGACGCCTGTGTAGACGGAAGTCGTGTTCTCAGAAGCATGATAGTCAGTGGCTGTGCCTTTACTGGCAAACGCATCAACATCAGCAACGCCAATCAAGACGTCAATGCGATCGTCATCTAGTCGCTGCACAAATTCCACTTGATCGAGATCACGCGAGGTCTGGTTATCGATGGAGGACCAAAGTAGAGATCGAAGATCGCGTGTAGACGACTTAGGCAGAGACTTTTGCGCAACAAGTCTGCGCACTTCGTTTTGGACCGCGTCGGGTATATCGGGTTTGAAGCCCTCCTCGATCATAGTCTGGCGGGCAATCTCTGTTAGATCAATTGGATTGTTGTTGGGATTGACCTTTGTCATGCGTGAAAGGTTTTAGCGAAGTATGGCCCTAAAAGCGAGCCCGCAGGCGCTTTTTGATGTGACTCACATTTTTCGCCTTGCTTGTTTCCTCCCAATCGTGCATAGTCTGTCTTGTTAATCCTTCTCTCGCGCATCGACGGTGATGCGCCCCGCGCACAAAAACGAATTAGCGCTGGCGTTTGGATAGTTCGAGAGCAGGCTGATTTGAACCTCAGAAGCCGCTCACCAGAGCATCCGAACCAGGTCCTTCGCGCGACTACCGTTTCTCCGAAGCCAATCCGATTCGCAGCTTCTTTTAGTCCCCTTCAGGGAAAAGGAATATCTATGTCTATAAAACTCTATGTAGGAAATCTCGCGTTTGCGACCTCAAGCCAGGATTTGCAGGAGCTTTTTGCTCAGGCCGGCACGGTCGAATCGGCGAGTGTCGTTGAAGATCGCGAAACGGGCCGCTCACGTGGCTTTGGCTTTGTCGAAATGTCAACGAAGGAAGAAGGCGACGCCGCTATTACCCAGTTTGACGGTAAGGAAGTCGGTGGCCGTGCCTTGAAAGTCAATGAGGCGAAGCCGCGCGAACCCCGCTCAGGTGGCGGTGGTCGTGGTGGTTTTGGCGGCGGTCGTGGTGGCTACGGCGGTGGTCGTGGTGGCAACGGCGGCGGCTATGGTGGCGGCAATCGCGAACCAAGGTGGTAATCGTTTGGCGTTTCCTCAATAGTAACGCTGCCTAAGTGTTCTTCGTGTCTTTGTGGTTGGAAGAAAAACCTCCACCACAAAGGCACGAAGTGACAAGAATCAAAAAGGAACATATGAATTTTTCTCAACTGGGCCTCGACTCTGCGCAACTGCGCGCTTGCGAGTCCCTCGGATACACGGAACCAACACCGATTCAACGACAGGCGATACCAGTCGTTTTAGAAGGCGGTGATCTGATCGGCTGTGCTGAGACCGGCACAGGTAAAACGGCCGCTTTTCTCCTCCCCATTTTGCAGAGGATGTCTGAACGCCAGCGACCTGGCGTTCGCATGTTAGTGCTGGCTCCTACACGTGAACTGGCATTGCAGATTCAAAAGAACTACAACGAACTCAATCGTGCAAAGAACAATCGATGCGTAACCCTCATTGGTGGCGCCAACATGAAAACACAAATTGCGGAATTGCGCCGCGGGCCCGCCGTTGTGATTGCAACACCAGGACGTTTGCTTGACCTGACTGAGCGATCTGCCCTTAATCTTTCGATGGTAGAGGTTCTCGTGTTGGACGAAGCAGATCGTATGCTTGACATGGGATTCCTGCCGGCGATCCGTCGAGTGCTCTCGCTGGTCCCAGCAAAGCGGCAGACGCTCCTCTTCTCCGCAACGCTGTCGCCGGAAATCGAGCGGCTGGCCCGCTCGACTATGAAGGATCCGAAACTAGTCGAGGTAAATCCGCGCGGTCGAGCCGCGAGCCTTGTAGAACAAACAGCTTATCAGGTCGCTGCGGAATCAAAGACAGCTTTACTGCTGGATTTGTTAGAACGTGAGAACTTCGAGCGCGTGTTGGTCTTTGCCCGCACGAGACGCTCGGCTGAACGTCTCTCACACATTCTGGCTGCACGAGATCATCAGGTAAACCGCATCCATTCGGATCGGTCGCAACCACAGCGTGAAGCAGCATTGCGTGGTTTTCGAGATGGACAGACGCGTGTCCTGGTTGCTACGGACATCGCATCGCGTGGGCTGGACGTCGATTCGGTGTCGCACGTGATTAATTACGATGTGCCAGCAGCCCCGGAGGATTATGTGCATCGTATCGGTCGGACCGGCCGGGCTGGAAACAAGGGGAAGGCGATTACAATCGTTACTCCTGTTGACGAGTTGTCACTGCGTGCTATTGAGAAGCTCATGGGGCAAACTGTGAAACGCATTGTTCCGCCAGGCTTTGGTGGGACCAAGCCGGCCGTATCAGTAACAAAGGCCATCACTCGTCCACCGAGCGCAGTGTTCACGCGTTCGTATCGTCCGCGACGAGCGAGCAGATAGCTGATCTAGTCAGTAGTCCGTGGTCAGTTGTCAGTTGGAGCTTACATCGGGCATTGTGCTCTCTCGAACTTGGTGCTTTGCGCTTTTTGGTTCACTCTGTGATATTGTGCCAGCGAAGCCCAAGGTACTGAGCCCGAATTGCAAGGTTAGTAAAAATGACAACGGACCACTCACAACGGACCATTGACAATCACTAAGGAGAACCTAATTGGCAGCAGAAGATCTCATTCCGGCGGAGGGCGTCATAATCGACAAACAGCCCAACGCATTTTTCAAAGTCCGTCTCGATAATAGCGAGCACGTTGTACTGGCTGCGATTTCCGGGAAGATGCGCAAGAATCGCATCCGGATTCTGGTTGGGGATCGCGTGAGCGTTGAGATGTCGCCCTACGATCTAAGCCGGGGACGAATCACTTATCGGTATAAGTGAGGGGTTTTTCGATTTCCGATTGCCAATTGCCAATTGGCAATCTAGTGAAACTCGAACGACTTTATGTAGTTCGCAATCGCCTGTTCCCACTGCCCTATCGTCTTCACAGGACCGACCACCTTTAGGTAGTAAGATCCTTTTGGAGTTTCTACGACAGCAGCCTGCAAACGATAACCCGGCTTGTTGTAGAAACTACGGCTTCCCGGCGCCACCTCAGGGGTATAGGTGCCAATCACATCCACTGTCGTTACCTTTAGTCCGTTTACATTGAGCGGCTCTTCTTTAGCCTTTTCTTTGGAAGGACGTCCATCAGGCTGCTGCATCTGATTGACCCATCGTTCAATGTTTGCCGCCGTCCCCCCACCCTGGCCTTGACCGAAGTAATAGAGCACCAGAGATCCGTCCTCCTCATCGCCTGCTGCCTTCGGCAACTTGTATTGCGCAACGCGCATGCTGGAGGTTGTTTTTTCCTCGATCCAGCCGTCAGCGGCTTTGAATCTTAGTTCGCCTGGAACCTGCGATGTTTCGGATGGTGTTGATCGAGTTTGCAAAGCAACAGTTCCATTTGAGCAGGCCATACAAGCGAATGTAGCAATCAGCAAGAGCCAGTTTCGTCTCGACATGCGCTCATTTAACTGCAACGACTTTTAGACTGCAAACTCAAAGAAGTGGAGAGATTGCGAGGCGCGAACGTTGTGCCAACTGCAGCCGTAATTGCCACGGTTTTCCGTGACGCTATGGATTGGGGCGTGATAGTATGCCTTCGTCATGCATGCCGATGTCGTTCTTATTCGACTTATATTTACGGCAATCTTAGTAGCAGCGGGATATATCCTGAAACCGGTAGCTGGTGACTCATGGATCTCCGCCAGTGTCGGTGCGCTCATCGCTATTTGCATCATCCTATTTGAGCTACGGATTCGCCGTGCCACTCTTAAAACTCTAATCGGCGCAGCTGTGGGGTCGATTCTGGGAATTATTGGAGCGTATCTGATCGGCTCCTTGATTAGTCGACAGGAATCGATGGCAGTTGCTCCAGAGGTAAAGACATTTTTAACACTGGCCCTGACGTTCTTCATGGCCTATGTGGGCCTGATGGTCGGCGCTGCCAAAGGTGATTACCTCGAACTTTCGGCTTTGGGTGGAATCTTCAGTGACAAAGTCGCGCGGCGCGACTTAAAAATTCTCGACACGTCCGTGATTATCGACGGTCGCATCGCGGACGTCGCGGAAACTGGATTCCTTACCGGCTCATTGATCATTCCGCAGTTCATCCTCCGTGAACTGCAACAGGTTGCGGACTCACCTGACTCATCGAAGCGACAGCGCGGACGTCGCGGCCTGGATATGCTGAACCGCCTCCAGAACAACAGTTCGCTGGATATTCAGATTGTGGAGACGGATTTTCCGTCGGTGCGCGAGGTTGATCTGAAGTTGATTGAACTCGGTAAACAACTTGATGCCGTGATCGTCACGAATGATTTCAACCTCAATAAAGTTTCCCAACTCCGGGGCGTCAGCGTGCTCAATATTAACGAGCTGGCAAACGCGCTCAAGCCAGTCGTGTTGCCAGGCGAAGCAATGAGGGTATTCATCCTGAAGGAAGGCAAGGAATACAATCAGGGCGTGGCCTATCTCGACGACGGTACCATGGTCGTCGTTGACAACGCGCGGAGGCTGATCGGCAAAAATGCCGATATCGCGGTGACCAGTGTGCTCCAAACCACGGCCGGCAAGATGATTTTCGGCCGCCTTTGGGAAGAAACGGAGAATGGCGGGCACAACGACATCCATCGCACCAACGGCACCTCGCGCCGTCAAGCGCGGGAATCGCGCGGTACTCCCGGTCCTGTCCGCATTACTGACAGCGAACCAATTACCGAGAGCTGACGCCGATACGCGGAGTTCCACCGTTTCCCATCTCCTTCATGAACACCGCGATTATTGTTGCAGCCGGTACTGGCAACCGGATGGGCAGCGATCGGCCCAAACAGTTTCTGCAGCTGGCAGGAACTCCGATAATCTTTCATACGCTCAAGCCCTTTGAGCGCTGTGACAGCATTCAGGAAATCATCGTAGTTGTGCCCGCGGCTGAATCTGCGGGCTTCCTTTCTATTGCGGGCAAATACGGACTGCGAAAGCTTTCCCGGGTTGTTCCCGGCGGAGTTACACGCGCAGATTCAGTAAAGCGCGGTCTGATGGCGATCAGAGAGACGACGGCCGAAATAGTCGCGATACACGATGGCGTACGTCCCTTTGTAACCGTTGAAGAAATAAGCAGCACGGTTGCTATGGCCCGTTCAAATGGCGCAGCAATTCTCGTCGCTCCGGCAACAGATACCATCAAGCAAACCGATCGTGGGAGCGTCGTAAAAACTTTGGAACGTCAGGAACTTTATCGGGCTCTTACGCCGCAATGCTTCCGCTATGAATTGCTGCGTAAAGCTTACGAGAGTGCTGATGTCAACGATATTTCGTTAACGGATGACAGTTTGCTTGTCGAGCGACTCGGAAAACCTGTAAGCGTCGTCGAAGGAAGTTCGAGGAATATTAAGATCACGACACCTGCAGATCTGTTGATTGCAGAAACCATTTTGAAGGAAGGTCTTTGGACTTAGGTCTTTGGTCTT
>JBKOYD010000033.1:0-71023 GCA_046725195.1 Acidobacteriota bacterium
CGTTTGCGACCGTTCTATGAGCTGAATCCAATGGTCGGAGTAATTGAGAATTTTCGTCAAGTGATGCTCAGAGGTGCGGCACCCGAAATCGACTCTTTACTAATCTCGGCTGCTGTCTCGCTCGTCCTGCTGGTCTTCTCCTATCTCTACTTCAAACGGATTGAGGCAACCATGGCCGATTTCGCTTAGCTCGATATGATTGACCTGAAGTTCGATCGCGTCTTCAAGAAGTATCGCATTTATCATGAGTTGGAAGGGAAAGGTTCCCCGACCAAATTGCGGCGCCTGACCCAGCGATTGCGGGGAAACTGGACCGACTTCTGGGCACTGCGCGATGTGAGCTTCGAAGTTGAGCGAGGCGAAGCTCTAGGGATCATCGGTCAAAATGGCGCTGGGAAGAGTACGATTCTGAAGCTTCTCTACAACATCACGGCGCCAACAAAAGGTCGGATTCAAATCAATGGCCGGCTGGCTGCGTTGATTGAGGTGGCTTCGGGTTTTCATCCCGAGCTCACAGGACGCGAGAACGTCTATCTGAACGGTTCGCTCCTGGGAATGAAGCGACGCGAAATCAGCCGGAAGTTGGATAGCATCGTCGACTTTGCGGGCGTATCTGCGTTCATTGATACACCGGTTAAGCGTTACTCATCGGGCATGTATCTGCGGCTCGGCTTTTCGATCGCAGCCCATCTCGATCCCGATATCTTGCTGCTTGACGAAGTGTTAGCAGTCGGCGACGCGGAGTTTCAATCTCGGTGTCTCGAGAGAATTAATCAACTGAGAAGAGCAGGGACGACGATTGTTTTTGTTTCTCATAACCTGGGTGCCGTCGAAAATCTGTGCGATCGAGTCTTCTTGTTGCGGCAGGGTGAGATTTTTCGCAGCGGTCCGCCGCGTTATGTGATCTCTGAATATGAGCAAATGCTTAACAATATGCCCGCATCGGCCCCCGCTGGTCTCACAAATGTGGCCGCATTACCTGCGGCACAAATAACCTCTGTTGCTTTCTTTAATTCAGAGGGCCGCAAGACGACGATGTTCGCCACCGGCGACGAGGCCAGGGCCGAGGTCGAATACGTTGCGCACGAGCCGGTCGAGGATGCGCTGATCGAGATATACTTTTATTCGATATTCGGTAACATTCACACTCATTTTTCGACTGACGTAGACGGAAATAGATTTGATCTCGCGGCGGGCCGAGGCATTATAGAGTTTTTCTGTCCCCAGCTCCCGCTTGAGGTGGCTTCATTCAACATCGAAGCAAGTATCAGGCGGCGTGGATCGTCCTTCAATGAGCACTTGGATCATAAACATGTCGCCAGCATCAATATAACCAAAGGCAAAGCTGTTCATGGCGCCTTTCACACCCCCCACACGTGGAGAGTGAAAAGCGTGGCGCTCCAGGAAAGCGACGATGCGGTCAGGGACGGACTCGTCAAAAGTGCTGGTTAAACGTCCGGCTGGTTTGCAATTTTCCTGTGCATAATGCAAATTTAATCTGCCATACTGCGGAGGCTTGTCAGCATCTTCCTCGTGGGTGCTGAGGTACGCCTTGTACATTCGATCGCGGTTTTCCTTCCTCCCTCCCCTGGTGAGAATCATGGTCGTTCCACTCAGTTACATGTGCCAAAGGCTCAGATGAATATTCTGGGAGTATCCGCCTTTTACCACGACAGTGCCACAGCATTGGTGCAGGATGGCGTGATTGTAGCCGCTGCACAGGAGGAACGTCTCCACGCCGCAAGCATGACGCCTCATTTCCCGCCAATGCCCTGGCTTACTGTCTACGCGAGGCTGGAATAACTGCAGCAGACCTGACCGCCGTGGTCTTCTATGAAAAGCCACTGGTCAAGGCCGATCGTCTTATTGAACATATTTAGGCGTGGCGCCCCGCGGACTCAGGTCCTTTTGGATGGCCATACCAACCTGGTTGCGTGAGAAAAACAATATTCCAGCAATTATCCGGCGCAAGGTGGGTAAAGAATACAAGGGACCGGTCCTATTTACGGAAAATGGATCTGGCTAAAAGCATTCAGGTCGTAACCGAAGAGGCAATGATGCGACTAGCGCGTCGTGCGCATGCGGAGACCGGCAAGGACAACCTTTGTTTGGCAGGCGGAGTAGCGCTGAATTGTGTGGCGAATGGGCGCATTCTTCGCGAAGGTCCCTTCAAGGAACTCTGGATCCAGCCTGCCGCGGGCGATGCTGGCGGTGCCTTGGGAGCTGCTTTGGCCGTTTGGCATCAGATGATGGACCAGCCGCGCGACAATAGTGGTCACGACACAATGCGCGGAGCGTTTTTGGGTCCAGAATATACTGATGCGGAGATATCCTCATACCTCGAGGGCGTAGCTGGAGTCTCGGAAAGATTGCCGGATCCGACTCTGGCGCAGAAAGTCGCGGAGTTGATCGCTGATGGAAAGGTGATTGGCTGGTTTCGAGGCCGGATGGAGTTTGGACCACGCGCCCTCGGTGCGCGCAGTATTATCGGCGATGCGCGAAGCCCGGAGATGCAGTCGCAGATGAACCTTAAGATCAAATTTCGGGAAAGCTTGCGGCCATTCGCTCCCTGTGTGTTGCGCGAGCACGCTGCCGAGTATTAAAACATCTGTGGCCCGGTTGTTGGGCGTGATCCTAAGCGGCTGCATTCCTATATCTCTGGATTCTTGCAGTCTTTGCTCTCGCGGTGATTTTTTGTAAGGGGCATTACCGTCTTAAGGATATCTATTTTGGTTTCCAATAGCGCTGGCCGCGCTACGCGTGATTCTCGTTCTTGCCGTTCGGCTTGTTGAAGTCGGCCTGGGTTGGAGACAATCACGTTTATCACCTTCAGGATATGGCGTGATTCCTCTCTTTGCCTATGAGGCGTCGTTTACCGCTGTGCGCGAGCGTAATCAAACTAAAGCTGCCCGGAGATGGACTATAAAAGGGTCGTTTGCGCGAGTTGAGGGAGCATTCCTGGAAAACTCCCCCGCTCTAATTGGGAAGAAAGGGGGCATTGGCCTTTTCTAGGTGTTGTCGGTGTCTGTGATTGTAATGAGATGCTGATCTGCGATAAGCTCTGTCGCGAATTGTTTAAACTGGGTAACGAAAAACGCCCGCGCCTTTTCGCGAGGGAAATTGCCCTTCTCTTGTGAAAAACTTCAAGGGAACTACCTATGAGTGTCCCAGCAAGCAAGAATCTCTTGCGCGCTTTAGCCATAACAGTCGCTATAGCTTTTACCTACGCTATCGTTCTCCTCAAGCTCTCGCGCGATTGGTGGTTCGACGAAAACTACTCCCACGGACTGCTAATCCCTTTCATTATTGGCTACATCCTCTGGACTCAGCGAAATAAGTTTGCTGAAAAAGCGAATGGTTCGTCTCCGTTTTTGGGAGCCGCTGCGATCTTGGCGGCTCTATTTGCTCTTTGGGCCGGCGTGGCTGGTGCTGAACTTTACGTCCAGCGCCTTTCGCTGATTCTGATTCTTGCAGGAATAGTGGTCTATTTCTGGGGAGTTCGTTTGCTGCAGCTATTGGTGGTGCCGTTTGGACTCTTGTTGCTGGCGATGCCAATCCCGGCCATCCTTTTTAATAAGATAGCCTTTCCTCTCCAATTGTTTGCATCTCGTTGCGCCGTTTGGTCCATGAGAATGCTCGATATTCCCGTCTTACGACAGGGCAACGTAATCGAACTAATGCCGCTCAATGCTTCTGAGACCAAGAAACTTGAGGTAGTCGAGGCATGCAGCGGTATTCGTTCTCTCATGACGCTTCTAACGCTCGCGGTTGTGTTCGCTTACTTTACTCGCCCAGCTCACGGATCTGACGGCGGTGAGAGATTAGGCAGACTGGGGCGATTTGCTTGGCTGAAGTCTTACGGATTTTGGCGCTCTCTGGTGCTGATTTTATCAGCAGTTCCGATTGCCATTCTGACAAACGCATTAAGGGTGAGTGGTACCGGAGTTTTGGCCCATTACTACGGAACCGAAATAGCTGACGGCTTCTTCCACTCGTTTTCAGGTTGGGTCATTTATATAGTCGCCTTTCTTTTGTTGTTCGGCGTCGGTTGGGCGTTAGAGCGTTTGCGATTTGCGGGGTCGGGCTCTTCAACCAAGAAAAAGGCCTTACCAGGAAATAATCGCATTCAGCAGCACAGTGCAGCCATCACCCCTCAAGTGGTGGAATCAGAGGGGAATGACTGACATGAAGCTTTCTTTTCGATTTTGGATTCTATTAATAGCGCTTGTTGCCGCGGGTGCGATTGTAAATTCATGGGCGTATCTGGGCGAAGCTCACGTAAATCGCAAGGAGTTGAAGGAATTTCCGACGCACGTCGGTGCTTGGAAACAGAACGGGATCGATTACCGCTTAGACGTCCAAACGATGAGTGTATTGCGAGCTACTGATTATCTTTTGCGAGATTACGTGAATGGACAAGGCCAGGCCGCCAATTACTACGTTGGCTACTACGCCACGCAACGAGACGGAGCGAGTTACCATAGTCCTCTAAACTGTTTGCCGGGGTCGGGTTGGACCATGTCAGGAGCGGCGGTTGCTACAATCAATCTGCCCGACGGTCGTACCTTCGAAGCGAACAAGTATGTCATTGAAAATGGCAGCTCGCGCCAGTTGATGATCTACTGGTATCAGGGACGTGGCCGGCTTATTGCTAGCGAATACTGGGGAAAGATTTATACCGTCCTCGATAGCGTACGCATGCGGAGATCTGACGCGGCTATGGTCAGAGTGACTATACCGATAACAGGCTCTGATTCTGCAGCTTTGGAAGCCGCTAAAGATTTTGCAGTTGCAACGTCAGTAGTACTTCCAGAGTTTGTTCCGGAATAAGGGCATCCAGAGCCAGTTTTTGTTGGATTTTGCCTTTTGCGGAAAGTTAATCAAATTAACTATTTTTGAAAATTGTCTCAGCTTTTAGGCATTGACGACAATTGCCCGCCGGGATGTCGAAGAGCTGAGACAAGAACCTGCTGCTCTTCTTAAGCAGCGACCTTGGAGCGAAATAGAATGAAAATCGAGTGCCGATACCTCTACTACTCTACCCTCATCTGTCTTTTTCTAGCAGCTGTTATCTCACTGGCCGGCTGTACCAATTCCGAAAAAGCCAAAGCTGAGCACATCGCCAAAGGCGAAGCCTACCTTGCCGATTCGAAGTTTCAGGAAGCCTCTCTCGAGTTTCGAAACGCGTTACAAATCGACGACAAGTTTGCCCAGGCTCACTGGGGTCTGGCCCGCGCTTATGAAGGTCTTCAGCGCTTCCCAGAAATGATTGATGAGTTACGACGGACTCGAGAGCTGGATCCAAACAATCTTGAAGCCCGCATCAAGCTGGGTAATTACTACGTTGCAGCAAGCAAGGGGAAGCCAGACGTCCTGGCTGAAGCTGAAAAAATGGCCCAGGAGGTCCTGCAGAAAGATCCAAACAATATAGAGGGCCACATTCTGATGGGCAGCATTTTGTTTGCCAAGAATCAGAAGGATGCCGCAGTTGCTGAGCTAAATCGCGCCATTGAATTAGATCCTCATAGAGTCGAATCGTATCTAAGCTTAGCGCGCTTCTTCGTAGTCACACACGATTACGCCAAGGCGGAAGAGACGTTCAAGAAAGCCATCTCAGTGAATGCTAATTCTGGACTGGCCCACACCGAATACGGCAAATTCCTTGTTCAAGCCAACCGACCAGGGGAAGCTGAGGCTGAACTTCTCAAGGCTGTTGAAGTAGCTCCAAATGATCGTAGCTCGCGGTTTGTACTCGCCAGCTATTACCTGATTAACAAAAAACTGGACAAGGCTGAAGAAGCGTACAAAGCGCTGGCAGCCCTCGACCAAGACAAGCCTGAAAGTCAGGCCATACTTGCCGATTTTTATTCTTCAATCAATCGCTCTGACGAGGCGGTTAGGATCTATCAAGAAATTCTTTCGAAGTCTCCTGACTTCGTTCAAGGCCGTTATCGACTTGGTGAGATTCTTCTGAGCCGAGGTGACACCCAGGGAGCCAGTGCCCAGATTGAAGAGGTGCTCAAAAAGAACCAGCATGACAGACAGGCCCTTCTCCTACGCGCTCGCGTCCACGCCCAAAGCGGACAGCCCGATGGTTTGAAGACTGCTATTGAAGATCTAAAAGACGTCTTAAGACAGGAGCCAAATTCTCGGGCTGGGCTGTATTTCATGGCTCAGTCGAATTTTAACCTGGGATTGATTGATCAAGCTCGCGCATTTGCGGGCGATTTGGAAAAGAACTATCCGGACTATTTGCCCGCAAAGCTAATGCAGGTGCAGATCAGTCTGGCAAGCGGTGATCCCAGGACCGCGTCGTCCAACGCTACTGACCTCCTGAATCGACTCGACAAGATGGCACCCGACAACGAGAACTCACCACAAATGCTCGTCGAGATAAGGGAGAAGACGTACTTGGCTCGCGGTGCGGCGCAAATTCAACTAGCGAATCTCGCGGCGGCTCGGAAGGATTTCGAGGCCGCTCGGGACAATGCTCCTAACGATCCCAACGTCTACAACAACCTGGCGCTGGTGGCCTTTAATGAGAACAAAGCCGATGAGGCAATTGGCTTTTTCGAGACGGCGCTGAAACTCGACACCACCAACTTCGATGCTTTGAACGGCTTGATTTCGTGGTACGCAAAGACCCGGGAGTTTGATAAGGCACACGCCCGAATCGACCAGAGTCTCGGTTCGTACCCAAACAATGCGTCGTTGCATTATTTGAAGGCGCAGGTTTACGGATTCCAGCAGAATGTCCAGGGGGCTGAAGGAGAGTTGAACAAAGCGCTCGAACTTGATCCTAACTACCTGGCTGCCTATTCAGCTTTAGGCGCTCTTTATATCAACTCTAAACAGGCAGATCGCGCAATCATCGAGTATCAAAAAATAATTGCACGCCGTCCCGATAATGCAACCGCTTACACTTTGATCGGTATGCTCGAGGACTCACGTAAGAATTACGATGCGGCGGTTGAGAACTACCGAAAGGCGTTGGAAAAGGATCCTAACGCCCTTATTGCAGCTAACAATCTGGCTTGGCTGTATGCGGTATACGGAAAGGGCAATCTGGATGAAGCAGTGAGATTGGCCCAGGGTGCGGTTCAGAAGAATCCGAACATAGCGGGCTTCGTTGATACCCTAGGTTGGGTTTATTACAAGAAGAGTCTTCACTCTGCCGCAGTTGAGCAACTGCAGAAGGCGGTTTCTCTTAACGAGGCGGAAGCTCGGAAAGCAAACGTGCCGCCGAGCGCGACTTATCACTACCATCTCGGGATGGCGCTGAAAGAGAAGGGCGACAAAGACGGTTCGCGACGTGAACTGGAAACGGCATTACGACTTGCCGACAAATCGCCATTCGGCGACGCGGATGAAGCAAGAAAGGCTTTGGCGGCGCTGTAAAGCTAATTGGTAAACAGATCGCTTTGGTGACGAAACTACGATAGGAGTGCTGTATGAGCGTCGAATTCCGACAACGAAAACCTGGAGAATATTTAAATATCCTGCGGCGGCGCAAGTGGTTCGTAATTTTACCGGTCATTGCCATTACGTCCGCAGTTGCCTGGGTTGTTTATCGCCTTCCCGACGTTTACGAGTCAACGACCCTCATCGTTTCTAAGCCCTCGACATTGCCCACTAGCGTGGTCCCGACGGTTACGGAAGACAATTTGACCCGCCAGTTGACGAGTATCGCGCAGGTAGTCACGAGCCGCAGCTCGCTCGAGCCTTTAGTACAAAAATATGAGCTCTACAAAGTCGAGCAACTTCGTGGCGAGGCAATGGAATCCGTAATCGGGATGGTTCGGAAGGATATCAAAGTTGAAGCAAATACCAGCCGGAACGATATTACTAACGGCTTTAACATTTCCTTCCGCTATCGTGATCCCAGAATTACCCAGGCCATCACTTCGGAGCTGGCAGGCAAGTACATCAGTGAGCAAACGAAGAGCACCGTAAATTCAACGACGGCTGCAAAGCAGTTTATAGACGATCAAGTGCGTCAGGCTAAAGAGGCTGTCGATGCGGTTGACAAACAACGCCTGGACTTCATGCAGCAGAATGTTGGCAATCTTCCCTCGGAGGCCACTTCGCTGGTCAGTCAGATGGCAGGATTGCGGGAACAGCAAAAGGCGTTGATGGCGGAAATCGGTCGCATGCAGGACCGGAGGGCCGCCGCTGTGAGTCAATTGACGTTGATAAAACGACAGTCCCAACAAGTGAAGGAAGATGTTGCCGAAAACACTACTGATCCAAAAACAACTTTAGCCTGGTCTCAGTTACTAACTCGAAAAGCCGCACTTCAAGGTGAACTAACCCGACTCAAACAGGAGCTCAGGGAAAAACACCCTGATGTCATCGCAAAACAGAAGGAAATTGATCAGGTCCAACAGGACATGGACCAGATGGTCAATGAGTGGAAAGACAAGATCAAAGAGAAGCAGGACAAACTTGAAAAGCGTCCTGATCTTACGGTGAGTGGAGTTGAGTCTGAGATCAAGATGGTGGAGGGCGAAATCAAGCGTCAACAGAAACTGCTTGACGACAACGAGAAGCAGATAAATCAAATCCTGGCCCGAATCAACAGTGTACCAGGCGCTGAAGTGGCTCTTGGAGCCATCGAAAGAGACTATCAAACCAAGAAAGCTGCATATGACCAGCTGTTGGGGCAGCAACAGAGGATTACGCTCGGGCGCGACGCTGCGACGCAACAGCAAGGCGAGGGAATCGAAGTGATCGACCCAGCGAACTTACCATCTGTCCCGGTCGCTCCCAAGCGGCTAACGCTCTCCGCGCTCGGCTTGGCTTTTGGATTAGGGTTGGGCCTACTGCTGACAGCAATCTTCGAAGTTCCTCGATTACTTACTATCGAAAGCACCGAAGATGTTCGTCATTACACTGGCTTGCCCGTGCTCGTCGCCGTGCCTGAGCTGTTAACTCCCCAGGAAGCACGCGCGATCCCTCGTCGTCGCAGGTTATTGCTTGCGGCCGGTATGGCGGTGACAGTCGTGAGCATTCCAGTGCTGGCACTGGCGCTCAAGCTCAGCCACGTTTTCGACTTCCTGATGCAGTCGTCAGGACGTTCCTAGTTGATATTGTTGGGGACTGGATGTCCCAAACTGGAGGTCCAACAGAGTGTACGCAGAATTCTACGGTCTAAAAGAGTTGCCATTCGCGCTGACTCCCGACCCGCGCTTTATCTATTTCACTCCTTCTCACACCGAGGTGATGGCCAATCTCCATTACGGCATCGAAGCGGGTAAGGGACTTGTAGTGGTTACAGGCGAGGTCGGTACCGGAAAGACCACGATCCTACGCTGGATGATGCAGCGTCTGGACCGTACTGTGCTTGTCGCCTACATCTTCAATCCACGATTGTCGGTGCCCGAGTTCTACCAGCATGTTGCTACCTTGCTGGACGTACAAAAGTGGGAAACAAAGTCAGAGCTATTGCTTGAATTGGGTCGTGCGCTTGAATCCCGTCACTCGCGCGGATTGCGGACTGTACTCATCGTTGACGAGGCCCAGGGATTGTCTCCTCACGTGCTTGAGGAGATACGACTGCTTTGCAATTTTGAATCTGACACGGCCAAGCAGTTACAGATCGTACTGACGGGTCAACCGGAATTACGGGAAGTCTTGAACAATCCCGATCTGCGGCAGTTGAAGCAACGCATCGCATTACGTTGTATTATCAGGCCGTTGCCCAATGTCGAAGAGACGGATCGGTATATTACATCTCGGTTGTTAGTGGCTGGCGCGGAACGCACTGATGTGTTCTCTCCAGAAGCAATCGACTACATCTTCCGTTGTTCCGATGGCATTCCTCGCAACATAAACAATCTATGCGATAACGCCCTGCTGGCAGGTTACGCTGCCGGTGAAGCAACGATCAGCCAGTCGATCATTGAGGACATCGCTGAGACCTTCGACATGCTTCCCAAATCAAGTCGTGGAATGCAATCTGGAGAGGAGCGCGAAGGTCCAGCTCGAATTTTCTCTTCCGCTGGACGAGCTGAATTATGGTCGGCGGGAAAGTCAACAGCTGATACAGAGAACGACGAAATTACACAGGTATCGGTGGATCAATCATAAGAGAGAACTTCTGGACGCCCCGCGGGTTGTTTCAGAATTCGAAAGGTGGATCGATGGGAAGAGTTTTCGACGCCATAAAGAAACACAGCGCCACTGAGAATAGCGCTGCTGCGAAGCAACGAAGTTCGGAGCACCGTAAAGAGAACCCCAACGCATCGGGGTTATCTTCAGCCAAAACCATTGAGGAACAACTTTTCAAAGGTTCTTCAATTGTGTCTGTATCAAACGATACGGTGCCAAATTCAGCGTCCTCTGCGCACACTGCGGATGTACCCGACGGGTCGGCACTCCCCGCCGGAATAGCTTCGCGTGATGCTGGGGCAACTTTGGACGCTGCCGGTGCGGCGCGCGCCGGAGGATTTGTCACTTTTGACGTCTCTCCAGCGCGCGTCGAACCTCATCTCGTGGCGGTCAGCCAGCCTCGTTCGCCTTACACCGAAAAGTTTCGTTCACTTCGCACGCGAATCCTGCAGGCCGGCGAACGCGAGCAGACTCGAGCTTTTGTGATCACGAGCGCCGGCATTGCCGAGGGCAAGACATTAACCGCGCTCAATCTCGCGTGGCTGCTGGCCCAGGCGGAAGGTGTTCGCGCGCTCATTATTGACAGTGATCTGCGCCGACCTTGCGCTACCGATTATCTTGGTATCGACGCGCCCGTCGGATTATCGGAGGTCCTTGGCGGTCAAGTTCGGTTGGAAGATGCAATTGTCAGGTTGAATCCTTCAGGCCTTTATCTGTTGCCTGGTGGACGACCACGAGACGACGTGGCTGAGTTGCTTTCAGGTCCAAGCTACGCTCGTCTGATCACCGATGTGCGACGAATGTTTGACTACATCATCATTGACGCTCCGCCGTTAGGAGTTTTTACCGATGCCAGCGTGCTAATGTCGCGCGCTGATGCTGCTCTGCTCGTCGTTCGGGCAGGCAAAACACGCTACTCGGTCGTCGACAAGTTGCTCGACCAGATTCCAAAAGAGCGTTTGATGGGAGTGATATTGAATCGGGCCGAGGAGCAGCCGGATTCGGCTTCCTACTCGTATCAGTATCGTTACTACAACCGCGACCGCGGAATAAAGGAGACAATGAACCAGGTGTTGGTGGACGGCAAAGAGGAGGTTGCGATCGTTAATTGAGAGTCTTACGTCTCAATGGAAGAACGTTATTGTTAATTCTCGCCGAAGCCGCATTAATCTACGGCTCGATTATCGGCGCGGTTTACATACGCGTTGGCGCAGAAGACGCTCCGTTTGAACTGATCACAAAGAACGGATATTGGAAAGCTGCGTTCGCGATGTCCTTTTGCCTCGCGGCCTTTTACCTCTTCGACTTATACGACTTTGTGGTGATGCATGACCGGCGTGAATTAGTGCTTCGCTTAGTGCAGGCGCTTGGTTTAGCCTGGATCGCACTCGCCCTCTCATTTTATGCGTTTCCCGGATTGATGCTGGGTCGAAGCATCTCCCTGATCGCGCTTCCGCTTGCCCTGGGACTAATGGTTGCCTGGCGCGTGTCAATTCATTGGTTCCTGGGCCACCCCGATTTCGGTGAGCGTATCTTGATTGTTGGCTCCGGCAATCTGGCGGTAGAACTCGCGCGCGAAGTGCTCAGCCGCCCGGACGCCGGCTATCGCATTATTGGATTTGTCGGGACTGACTCGGATTTGCTTGGTAAGAGCCTCATTAATCCACGCGTCATCGGTTTGACTGAGCAGCTTGGAGCTATCGTTAAAGAGGAGGGAATCGATCGAATCGTCGTTGCAATGGGAGAACGACGAGGTCAGTTTCCCTCAGACAAGTTACTTCAACTTAGTTTGGCGGGCGATGTATCCATAGAAGAAGGTGCCGCATTCTACGAAAGGCTTACTGGCCGCGTGTCTCTGAGCATGCTTCGTCCTTCATGGCTGATTTTCACGGGTCGGGGCCGCCAGGCAAAATTCGCGACCGTTTCTCGCGATACGGTGCACCGTCTGGTTGCATTGCTCGGAGCCGTACTTTCGTTACCGATCGTCCTGTTGACGGCGATTCTCATAAAAATCGATTCGCGTGGTCCGGTCTTTTATAAGCAAGAGCGAGTCGGCAAGAACGGGCGGACTTTTGTTCTCACTAAGTTTAGGTCGATGAAGCTCGATGCCGAAAAGTCGGGACCCGTTTGGGCCACCAAGGGAGACGATCGCGCCACGCGCGTAGGCCGAATAATACGGAAGGTTCGTATCGATGAAATCCCACAATTCTGGAATATCATCCGCGGTGAAATGAGCTTTGTGGGCCCTCGACCTGAACGCCCGCATTTCGTCGCCCAACTCGCAAAAGAGATCCCCTATTACGAACAGCGACATTTGATTGCCCCCGGTTTAACTGGCTGGGCACAGATCAATTATCCATACGGTGCTTCAATCGAAGATGCCCGGCAGAAGCTTCAGTACGATCTTTTCTACATTAAGAACAACAGTTTGCTGCTTGACGCAATAATCTTGTTTGAGACGATAAAAATAATTCTTTTCGGGCGCGGAGCCCAATGAACGTCCGGTTTTTGGAGGTTGAGATGAACAGGAACAGAATTGTAGTGTTGGCGACAGCGGCAATACTCATTACCTCACTAAGTGCCAAGAGTCAGACGCAAACTGACCCGGAGAAGACCCGCCAGCGCACCACGACTACCAGCCAGGAAAAAAGCAAGAAAGAGCAAAAGGCGCCTGCCACAGGTGACCGGCTTGAATCCGACCAAACACCTCGGACACCTGCAGACGTGTCACAGGAGATGCAGGCCAATCGACAGGAGCAAATGTCGGAAGAGGCTGCAGTTGTTCCCTACTACAACAACTTCTTTAATACCTATCGGCTCGGTCCGGAAGACGTAATTTCAGTATCCGTATTCAACCAGGATCGATACTCGCGCAGTGGAATTATCGTTCCACCAAGCGGACGCGTTTCCCTTGCGTTGATACCAGGCGGAGTTTTTGTTAACGGCAAAACCGTTGATGAGGTGGCTGAGACCATCAGGAAACGTTACGACGAGTACATCATTGACCCACAGGTTACCGTGTCGCTCGACAAGGCATCATCTTACCGTTACAGCATCGTTGGAGATATTGCCCAGCCAGGCATTCGCCTTATGAATCACCGCATGACGGTCACTGAAGCCGTGGCGGAGGCAGGGGGTGTCCTGAACACCGGCGACAAGAGCAAAATCGTTGTGCTGCGCCGGCAGCCTAATGGAGTTCTGGCTCAGATCCCCGTTAACGTGTCGGCCATTTACAAGGGCAAAGTTCCCGACAGCACTTATCTCGTACCGGGTGATCAGATAATCGTTCCGGGTAACAAACTGAAGAAACTCCAAACGATCATGGGTTTCGCGTCGATAGCCAACTTCGCCCGTATCTTCGGACTACCGTTCTAAGAAATCGTAGCAGGGGCAACACGCAGGAGGAGTGGCAGAAGCCGGATGAATCCTACGGTTCGAAGTACGGTTAAAAGGAAGTCAGTTATCTTCTTTCTACGAGGTGTTGGTCGACACTTCACGAGCTTCAGCTTTCTCCTCGTGCTCCTCACTTTTCTCGTCTTACCAGTCTGTGCACAAACGGGCGTTTGGACTCGCCAACAAGCAGGCACAATGGCATGGCTGCATGCCGTCTACTTTCTGGATCAGAATCGCGGTTGGATAGCCGGAAGCAAAGGCACACTGTTAGGAACCGTCGATGGTGGAAAGAGTTGGCAGGTCAAAACTTCGTTCACTGAGGACATTGTGCGTGACATCTTCTTCCTCGATGAGCAAACCGGCTGGATGCTTATTGAAGTGAATGTTTACCAGCTCAAAAAGAAAGAGGATCCACGAGCTTATTTGATGAAGACCACGGACGGAGGGGCAACCTGGAGACGAGTCGACATTAAAGGGGTTGACGTTGATGCACGGGTTGACGTTGATGCACTCCTCGTTCGCGCCGTCTTTAGTCGCGGCGGACACGGCTGGGTGTTCGGGGAGGGTGGCGCAATTTACGCAACTCGCGACGGCGGTGATACATGGAGCCGTCTCCAATCCCCAACGCGCCATCTTCTCCTAGGTGGAATTTTCGTTGACCAGTATCGAGGCTGGTTAGTTGGCGCGGGCGCCACAATCATACAAACCTCAGATGGCGGAGATACCTGGTATCAATCACGTTTGCCACAGGCCGTGCAAAAGTCTGTTCGCTTCGGCGCCGCGTCCTTTGTTGATAATCGATCGGGCTGGGCTGTGGGCAGCGGTGGGACAATCTATCGGACAACCAATGGCGGCCGCACATGGCAAGAACAGACCTCCGGGGTCGACAGTGACTTTTTTGACGTAAAGTTTCTTGACGCAATGGAAGGCTGGGCCGCCGGTGCCGAAGGAACGATTGTTCATACAAACGACGGCGGCACTACTTGGACCACCGAACGCAGCAGCACTGAACATCCGCTCGAACGAATTTTCTTCACCGACAGAACTCATGGCTGGGCAGTAGGCTTTGGCGGAACGGTTGTAGCTTATACCCGCGCTGACGTCCCCCTTACACGCAGATAGCCTCAGTGACTTGACCCACCGGCCCACGTTCTCGGGCCCATGTGCAACAAAGGTTATACAACAATGAAGCTATTCATGTTCGTCGGCTTAATTGGAGGCTTGTCAGTGGCCAGTTTCTTTTGGACCTAAGCCGCGTGCGCGAGAAACAAGGAGATTTCAAAGGCGCTCTTGCGGCGATGGAGCAGTATGTAACACTAATGCAGAACAAAGGTCAGGAGCTAACTTGGTCTGAAGAGCGTCTCGCGACGTTGCGTCAAAAAGCCGCGACCGTACCGAAGGACGCCACGTTCAAATGAGACCGGGTTACGTGTGAGATCGCCTTGAGTCAGCTGTCTTTCCGTTCTGGACGGAGATGCGGGAACAGGATTACATCGCGAATTGATTGTCTATCGGTAAGGATCATCACAAAACGATCAACGCCGATGCCGATACCCGCCGCCGGTGGCATGCCGTAAGACAGCGCTCGAAGATAATCTTCATCCATTTGCATCGCCTCTTCGTCTCCTCGCTCGCGCTGCCTCACCTGTTCCCGAAATCGCTCATACTGCTCGACGGGATCATTCAATTCAGAAAATCCGTTCGCGACTTCCATGCCGGCGATATACAACTCAAAGCGCTCGGCTACGCTTGGATTGCTGGGCGAAGCTTTTGAGAGAGGCGAGATTGGTTTGGGAAAGTCGGTGATAAAGGTTGGTTGGATCAGACCATGTTCGACACGATTCTCAAATAACTCGAGTACATTATCGTTCGTAACTTCAATATCTGAAGTCAAACCGGATAGGCTTTGCTTCATACTGACACGCCGAAAAGGCTGGCCGAAATCGATTCTGTGCTCCCCAAACTTCGCGTGCGTGTGGCCCAATGTAGTGAACACGACGGCCTTTATCATCTGTTCACAGAAATCCATCATTTGGTTGACATCGGCGTACGCCCAGTAAAACTCGAGCATAGTGAACTCGGGATTGTGACGCGTTGATATACCTTCGTTGCGGAAGTTGCGATTGAGTTCGTACACCTTTTCAAAGCCGCCGACCAACAACCTTTTCAGGTACAACTCAGGAGCGATGCGTGCATATAGATCTATACCTAACGCGTTATGATGAGTTTTAAATGGGCGGGCTGCAGCTCCTGTCGCGAGGTGAGTCAACATAGGAGTTTCGACTTCGACGTAGCCATGTTCTTCGAGAATTCTGCGCATTTCCCTGACTGCAGCGGCGCGCCTTTCAAATACTTCGCGTGGAGTTAGTGTTTCTTCTTTTTCGAGTTTGAGACTCCCGGCAATCAAATCGGCATAACGCTGTCTTTGACGAATCTCAGGATCATGAATTCCATGCATTTTGTCCGGCAGTGGCAACAACGCCTTCGCTAAAAACTGGAGCTTCTGGACGTGTACTGAAAGCTCACCAGTCTTGGTAACAAATAGATAACCTTCAACGCCAACGAAGTCACCGTGGTCCAGTAATTGGAATAGCTCCCAGCCGTCGACATCCGCGCTTCGTGTATCGTTGCTCACACCTATGATGTCGGCTTTGCGAATGTAAATTTGTAGACGAGAAACACCATCAGACAAATGAACAAATGCTGCCTTACCCATTACGCGAGGAGGTGAGGCGATCCGGCCCGCTAGACGCACGGTAAACTGATTCAGTTCCTCGTTTGCAAGTTCTAGCTCTCCTGCGGCCGGACGACCATCGCCGCCGGGCTTAGGTTCAAACGGGCGGAATTTTTCTGTAATCGCGATGATCGTGTCCTCTCGCCCTCGCTCGACAATTTCACTGCGCTCAAACTTGTTGGGATACACATTTCCAACAAGCCTTCCCAAAGCCTCAAGGTGCTCGCGCCGAGCGATTGTTTGATCGTTCTCTTCGATAAACGGAATGGACAAGCTGTTTGGTTTCTCCGGGTAAAGCGCTGATTATAGGGAGCGAAGCAAGGTAGGTGCAATCGGTCTTTGGTTTTTGTGCTGGGGGAACGTTGCTCCTGGCTTATATCTTCGGAGCGATCTGAAAGAAATCATTGGTCATTATTGGTCATATATCATTTGACATTTCTCATTTGTCATTTCGAAAAGCCACCGCACTCAAAGGAGGCGTCGCCTTTCAAATGACAAATGAAATATGTCAAATGATATATGACCAATGATTTCAGCTGCAGAACCATGGGACCCGTCAGAGACGCTTTCGTCATAGACATCCTATCGTGCTAGATTCTTAAGAACGCATGATCGAGAAAATTCTAAGCCGGGAACAGATGCTCGGAGAGCGCCAACGTCTGCGTTCCGAAGACGTACGTCTTGTTTTTACTAACGGTGTTTTCGACTTGCTCCACGTTGGACATGTGCGTTACCTGGCACAAGCTCGCAAACTTGGAGACGCGTTGGTTGTGGCAATAAATAGCGATCGAACCGTGCGAGACTTGAAGGGACCTGACCGTCCTGTCTTCGATCAAAGAGAGCGCGCGGAGATCCTGGCGGCGTTGCGACAAGTCGATTACGTCACCATTTTTGACAACCCTTCGCCGCGCAGCTTGATCGCCGAACTGTTGCCAGATGTGCTGGTGAAGGGTGGCGACTATCAACTGGATGAGATTCATGGTCGCGAAGAAGTTGAGGCAGCAGGCGGCAAGGTGATCTCGCTTCCTTTTGTCGAGGGAGCGTCGACGACGGCATTGATTGAGAGAATGAAGAGGACTTGATTCGATTGCCAGTTTGCAATTCGAATGGGCAGCAAGGTGCGTAGCTCCACAGAACAAGCCAGCACGTTACAGGATACTCTGCGACGGATTACTGAAACACCGGAGTATCGCCAGCTTTCTGGCGAACTGCGCAGCAATGCGCGCGTTATCTCGATCAGTGGGTTGGTTGTTGGTTCTGCGCGAGCTCTCGCAGTTGCAGCCTTGCAGCGCGAAACCGGCAAGAAGTTTGCTGTCGTATCACAGTCGACTCGCGATCTAGAGGCATGGGAGCGTGACCTGCGATTCTGGTACTGCGCACTCTCGGGCAAAGACTCGTGTGATGCAGAAATTCTGACTCTTCCAGCTTCAGAAACCGATCCCTATGCGGGCGTATCACCTCACGCGCAGACGCTCGAAAAACGAGCCCTCGCCCTATGGCGTTTGCGGCAGCAGTCCCCCGATTTCGTTCTCCTGACCGCCCGCGCGCTGGCGCATAAAACGGTTGCTCCTGACGCTATAGGTCAAGCCGGCGTCGTACTCAAGAGAGATGAAGATCACTCGCCGGAAGAACTGGTGGAAAAACTGATGGCGACCGGTTACATGCGAGAGGATCCCGTAAGCAACGTCGGTGAGTTTTCGATTCGCGGAGGCATTATCGACATTTGGCCGCCGGATAGAGAGGCGCCGGTTCGACTTGAATTCTTCGGAGATACGATCGACTCATTGCGCGAATTCGATCCCGAGAGTCAGTTATCGACGGGCCAACTGCGTTACGTGGAAGTGCCGCCCATGCATGAACTCGCAGTTACAGCGCGCGATTTCAACACTTGGGCTGCGGCTGCTCGGGAGCGATGGCGCGATGATCGTTACTCACGTTCGTTGCGAGACCGCACCGTGTTTGCGGACGAAGGGGAAGCTTTTTCGGGTTGGGAGTGGTTGATTCCGATCGTTTTGAATTGCACGTCCAACATATTCGATCATCTTGGCGACGCCGTCTTGATTGTCGACGAACCGAGCGGAATCGAACTCTATCTCAGCGATTTCTACGAAAGATTGGTGGAGCGTTACCATGAAATCGATCAGGCCGATGACATAGCTCTTGCTCCAGACGAACTTTATCTACCGGCTGAAGAACTTCGCCAGATAATCGAGCAGCGGCGTCGAATTGAACTTCGCACACTGGGCCGAGCCGCAGCAGAAACAGATCAAAGTCTTGCACTCGAAGCTGAAGCACCCAAGGTCCAGCTAGGGCGCAACCGTGGCACGCGGCGGCCGACTTTCCTGTTTCCAATTGCCGAAGCGGCACTGGAGTTTGAGTGGAAAGCCCAATCGACAATGCGATATCACGGACGCATTGCGGAGCTGGCGAGTGATGTATCGCGTGCTAAAGAAGAGGGCAAGACGACGCTCTTCGTGGTGCCCAGTCTGGGTGTAGCTGAGCGTATGGTGGAGATACTCAACGAATACCAGATTGAGCCACGTTTAGCGCTCACCTCTGAGGGCTCTGAGAGGACAGACACCGGACTAGTGGTCATAACCGTGGGGCGTCTAAGTGCTGGGTTCGAGCTACCCGAGTCGCGTTTGATTGCGCACGTGGAATCGGATGTCTTTGACGAAGCGGTTGAAACGGTCGAACGACGAGGTGAGGAAAGAAAACAGAAGACAGACATAAGAAAACGCCGGTCGAAGGCTGCTGCATTTCTATCCGATTTTCGCGACGTCAAGCCGGGCGATTATGTTGTTCACATAGACCATGGCATTGCGCGGTTTGGTGGACTGCAAACATTGGATCTGGGACCTCGGAGCGGTGAGTTCATGTTGCTCTTTTACGCTGACGAGGCAAAACTTTTTGTGCCTGTCGAACGGCTCGATCTCGTTCAGCGTTATTCCAGCGCGGAAGGTCATCAGCCACAACTCGACCGCCTCGGCGGCCTTGGTTGGCAAAAAACAAAAGCCAAGGCGAAGCGGGCCATGCGAGATATGGCTGATGAGTTATTGCGTCTTTATGCTGAACGGAAACTTGTGGGCGGTTATCCATTCGCAGCCGATACTCCGTGGCAACAGGAGTTTGAAGACGGATTTACTTTTGTTCTAACTCCGGATCAGGAAACCGCGATTGAAGACGTGAAGAAAGACATGGAAGAGCCAGTTCCAATGGATCGACTTCTTTGTGGTGATGTGGGTTATGGAAAAACCGAAGTGGCAATGCGCGCGGCATTTAAATCAGTAATGGAGGGAAAGCAAGCGGCAGTACTAACACCTACAACAGTTCTCGCATATCAGCACTACGACACGTTCCGCGCTCGCTTCGCACCTTTTCCCGTGAAGGTTGAACTGTTGTCACGCTTTCGCTCCGCGAAGGAGCAAAAGGAAGTTGCGAAGCGCGTTGAGACGGGTGAAGTAGACGTGGTGATCGGAACGCACCGGCTGCTTTCAAAAGACGTTCGCTTTAAAGACCTCGGACTTGTGGTCGTCGATGAGGAACAACGATTTGGAGTTTCACACAAAGAGCGACTCAAGCAATTGAAGAAGCGGGTCGATGTCTTAACTCTTTCAGCAACGCCTATTCCACGCACGCTTAATATGTCCCTTAGCGGAATGCGCGACATGTCGCTGATTGAAACTCCCCCACGCGATCGACTAGCTATCCAAACTCAAGTTGTGCAGTTTTCGGAGAACGTCATTAAGTCCGCGATCGATCTCGAACTTTCTCGGGGTGGCCAGGTATTCTTCATTCACAATCGAGTTGAAACAATAGAGACCATTGCTGCCCTGGTGCAACGGCTTGTGCCGCAAGCCCGGTTGGCGGTGGGACATGGGCAGATGAACGAGAAAGAGATGGAGCGGGTGATGCTCGACTTCATCGATTACAAGTATGACGTTCTGATTGCAACAACCATTATCGAGAATGGTATAGACATCCCCCGCGCAAACACCATCATCATAAATCGCGCCGATCATTATGGTCTTTCTCAGCTTTACCAACTGCGCGGCCGCGTGGGGCGCTCGAACCGCCGCGCTTATGCTTACCTATTGATACCGAGCGAGCAGGAGCTAACACCCATCGCTCGCCGGCGTTTAGCGGCGATACGTGAGTTTTCCGATTTGGGGGCTGGCTTTCGAATCGCAGCTCTGGATCTCGAGCTTCGCGGCGCAGGCAATCTTCTTGGTGGCGAGCAGTCAGGTCACATGGATGCGCTCGGATTCGATCTTTACACCCAGATGCTTGAGCGAACCGTAGCAGAACTTCGTGGCGAAGCCGTAGAAGACGAAACTAGCGTTACTCTAAACCTGGGTGTTGATGTGGCCATTCCGGAAGATTACATTTCGGATATGGGGCAGCGCTTGAGAACGTACAAACGCGTCTCTTCTGCCAGAGACGAGGCCAGCTTAGCCAGCATACGGACGGAAACGGAAGATCGCTACGGGCGCGTACCGCAATCTCTGGATCGCCTGTTTTCGTACGCGCGTTTGCGCAAACTGGCGGAAGAAGTGGGGATATTCTCCGTAGATAAGACACCCGATGGGGTCGCTCTGAAGTTTAGTGAAAAAGCCCGTATTTTGCCGGAAAAGTTGGCAAATTTTGTGAATGCTCACGAAGGTTCGGTATTTACGCCGAACGGAATCTTGCGACTTATCTTGAACGAAGACGAGCAAGACAACCTGCTCGACGTGGCTCGCGACGTGTTGCTCGAACTTCGAACCAACGATTAGAATCGCTCCTCGTCAGTCGCTTCCGAGGTTGTCGTTGCGGTTATTGAAGCACTGATGCCTGTCCACTGACTGAACTAATTTTTAGGAGTAATTTTGTGAAATTCAAATTCTTTGCTGTACCCGGCATACTTCTCTTAACGCTTACAATACTGACGGCCAACCCTTCTCCTGTCTGTGCCCAGGAAGGCGAGATGCAGGTTATTGATGAGGTGATTGCTCAGGTCAATGACGATGTGATCACACTTTCTATGTTGAAGCGCGAGACCAGCGAGCGAATTGAGGCGCTTAAGCAAAATGGAATGACGGAGCAGCAGGCAACCGAAGAGGTCTCAAAGCGTCAGGGCGAATTGATTGCTACATTAATTAATGAGAAGTTGCTGTTGCAAAAGGGAAAAGAACTGGATCTGGCCAACGAAATCGAAGCGGAAGTAAATAAACGAATGCTGCAGATCGCCCAGGAACAAGGTATCAATTCTATTGAAAAACTCTACCAGGCAATGCGTGAGAATAAGCTCGATCCGGATGAAGTGCGGCGGACAATGCGCACCGAAATGATGAAGCAGGCTGTCTTCCAACAGGAAGTCGATCGACACGTGTATCTCGGTTTCTCCTCGGAAGAAGTAAAGAAATACTATGAAGCGCATCTCGACAAGTTTCGTAAACCGGAGAGCTTGAAACTTTCGGAGATCTACCTGTCGACCACCGGCAAGGATGACGCAGCTGTCAAAGCGAGAGCATTGGAACTCGTTTCGCAAATTCGCGCTGGGGCCGACTTTGGAGCACTGGCAGCAGCAAACTCGGAACGAGAGAAAAATGGCCAGCGCACAGCTCCGCAAGACAAAGGCTATGTCGGCGAGTTCGATATTCCGAGTTTGCGTGACGACCTTGTTGCTGCTCTCAAAGATGTCAAAGCAGGTGGCATTAGCGACCCGATCAAAACGAACGAGGGTTATCAAATCCTTCGAGTCGATTCAAGATCACCAGCCGGCGCAACACCGACCTTCAACGATAATCGGGTACGTGAAGCCATGTTGATGGAACGTCAACCGAAGGAGCGCGAAACCTATCTGCAAACGCTGCGAAATGAGGCCTTCATCAAGATCACCGAAACCTACAGAGCGAGTGTCGAACCGCTTCTAAAGCTCAACGTCCCAGCGGCGGCTAAGAGCACTGATAAAAACGAGAACAAAAAGAATAAGAAACCGTAAGTGGCACGTCGCAATCGTGAGTCGTACCAGAGTGGCGACTCACGGTTCACTATTACGGCTGATGCGACTGGATCTCTTCCTCAAGACGAGCCGTGTCTGTCTAAGACGCGCTGTAGCCCAACAGCTTTGTGACGCCGGCATGATTTTCTTGAATGGCTTGCGCGCAAAGTCTGCTCATCCCGTGAAAGTCGGCGACAAGATCACACTACGCCGCCATGATAAGACAACCACACTAAGAGTGCTGTTCGTGCCTGAAACTCGCCAAACGTCTCGAAAGGAAGCTGGTGGCTTATACCAGATCTTGAGCGAGGAGATCGATGTCGAAGAATCTTGACGATCTTAGACAGTTGAATCCACGCTTGCGCTAAAGAGTTTAAAGTCCATAAAGGCATACTATCTTGCTGTCGTCATTATGCTTCAGTGGGTGAAATAATTTGCATTCAGCAGGCGCGGTCGTCTGACCGGGAAAGTAAGAATGGTCAGGGCGTAATCGAAGCAAATCGGGAAATGTCGCAAGGCGGGCGAAAGCCAATTGACTTACCGGTGGAGAAGCCGCGGATTGTCGTCCGAAAGGCTGCGCGAAAGTTAGATTTCTATAACAGTGATTCCTTGTTACGTAGCTATGCAGTGGGATTGGGTTTCAATCCCGTTCCCGACAAAAAGCGAGAAGGAGATGGCGCTACTCCGGAAGGGGAGTTTTACATCTTCGCGAAGAACAATAAGAGCGCGTACTTTCTTTCACTCGGAATCAGTTATCCAAATGAGGAGGACGCCAGGCGTGGATTGCGAGATGGTCTAATCACGAAGGTCCAGCATGATGCGATTCTCGACGCGTTACAAAAGAAGACTGCGCCACCGCAGTACACCAAACTTGGTGGTTTGATCTACATTCACGGACATGGCGCTCGGAGCGATTGGACATTGGGCTGCGTGGCGTTGGAAAATGCGGATATTAAAGAGCTCTATGATGCTGTTTCAGTGGGAACGCCGGTGACGATTTTGCCGTGATGTCGAAGATCAAACCTTTCAAGATTCGTAACGTCGAGATTAACCCGCCGTTGATTTTATCGCCTATGGCGGGTGTCACCGACGTGTCTTTCCGCCGCCTGCTGAAGCGTCGGGGTGGCGTAGGTTTATCGGTGTCAGAGTTCATCTCAGTTGAGGGACTAACTCGCAGCAACCCGAAATCGAAGCGGCAGATGCGCTTTTATGAAGACGAACGACCTTTTGCGGTGCAGATTTTTGGGGGCCAACCTGAACGAATGCGTATGGCGGCGGAAATGGCCGAAGAAGTGGGCGCCGACATTCTCGACGTCAATTGTGGCTGTCCTGCGCCCAAAGTCGTAAAGCATGGTGGTGGGTCGGGTCTACTAAAGGACCATAGTCGCCTTGAAGGTATTCTCAAAGAGATCAAGAAGGCAATAAAGATACCTTTGACTGTAAAAATTCGAGCCGGTTACTACGATCACACTATCAACGCAGTCGAAACGGCCAGGCTTGCAGAAGCTTGTGGTGCTGAGCATATCGCCCTGCATGGACGTACGAAGGAACAGGGTTATCGGGGCTTTGCGAATTGGGATCTGGTCAGGCAAATAAAAGAAGCCGTTACGGTCCCGGTTTCAGGTAGTGGAGACGTGACAACCATTGAAGGTGCGTTCGATAGATTTCGTGAGACCGGCTGTGATGGAGTCTTGATTGGTCGCGGTGCAATGGCCAATCCGTGGATCTTCCGTCAGATCGAGGATGCGATGCACGGCCGCGAAGTCTTTGAACCAACACTCAGTGACAAGCGCGCAATCCTGCACGAGTATTTCGACATGCTCCGTGAAGACATGCCAGAGACTCCGGCAATCAATCGAATGAAACAATTGGCAGGTCAGTTCACTCGCGGTTTGCAGGGCGGCGCGCTCTTCCGCACTTCCATCTATCATTCTCATTCAATTGATGAAGTGCTTAATAGAATCGAGGAGTATTTCGAAGCCATCCAAAACGGACGGCCCTATTATGGCGAAGCGGGTGCGCCGATTGAAGAAGTGCCCCAGCTCGATTCTTGCGAAGCAGCCATGGCGTCTTAATCCCGCTTGACGCCACCCATGTCTTTACGTGATCCAGCATTCTCCGGAAGTGCACGAGCAGTCATAGTGGAGACTGGCTTTCCGGTTCCATTGTCGAGATTGACAGGCGCCGGATAGCCTTTCTGCGCTAGAGAACTTAGTTCAATCACGACTTCCTTTTGGTTCTTTGCTGCCTTTTGCTCGGCAGCAGTCTTACCTTTCTTTTTTCCAGCTTGAGATTCGTTTGCGTTGCTGTTTGAAGTATTTGAATTGGTTGTCGGCGCAACCACTCTGGATGGATGGGCCGACATTGCATTCAGCGCATTCAACGCTTGAGATCGCTGCTCGTCTGTAAGGTCTTCAAATCTTGCACCGTGCGCCTCCAAAACGCTCCGCAGATTCTCCTCCGTGTTTGTATCCTGCGCGTAAACGTCTTTGTAGATGTGCAGCTTTCCATCTTCGACAACTATCGTCTCGTAACGCAGCTCAACTGGTACCGGTTGGTTTAGTTTGACTGTTCGAGTACGCGTCTTATCTTGCAGGTACGAGGCCATCACCTTCTCGGAGACTTGTGTGTTCGAAGCCTGGGCCAGTAGATTGGCAAAGTCTTTCACTTGCGGATCGGTCAAGCCAACGCAACCGTGGGAAGCAAACTTTCCTATTTTCGCAACAGATTTGCCTCCATGAATTAGCGACGGCATCCCAATCGGAATTTTGATTGGCCCTAGAGGATTGAGCTTGCTTCCTGCTTCGACCGTCTCACCGGGCGCCACGTTTTTCATTGACGCAACCCACGGCGAGTCTGGGGGTGTCCAGGTTGGATTGAAGATAAGAGTTTGAGCCTTGCGCAAGCCCTGCGGCAGAGGAAACTCGGGATAGCCGATGCCTATCTTGTAAGTTTTGATCAAAGAGCCATTCTGAAAAAGATCCATGCGAAACGCTGGGATGTTGACGACGATCCTGGTATCGGTCGGAACCGCATTCGGTCCTTCGAGCATTTTCAGGTCCTGTTTCTGATCCCCGTTCGACGGCGTTTCACCGCCCTTGGCCCAAAACTCAGCGGCCATTGTGCTCAGTTGCCTCGACTTCTCGTCGCCCAATATTGAGCTTATCTGGTCCGCAGCCCGGGCTCGTGCATCGCTGGCGTCACCTTCGTTAAGTTCGGCATTATTCTCTCTTAGTCGAGCGATATCAGATTTAGTTGCTTGTTTAAGTGAATCGATCTGTTCATCAGAGAGTTGAAGACTAGACTTCAAATCGCGGACAAAACCTTCCTCACCTAGCAAGGCATCAAGCAAAGGCAGAGTTACCTGGGCAGTTGCTTGCCGATTCTCTTTGGGAGACGTCGTCGCAGAGGGTGAGGGTACGGCAGTTACACTACTTGAATTTGAGTTAGATGGCTGAGTGGTGCACGCCGCAAAAGTCAATATCGCGAAGCCTATTAAACCGAGTGTCGAACGTCGCGTAATCCAGTTCATGTGGCTTTCCTTTTCCTCGTCGAATCTTGGTTTGATGATAATTCGAATAGGTATCTGAGCAATGAGCGTTCCCTCAGAGATCGCGGGGATTAACCTCCTGCCTCAGAGGAAGAAAGCCACATTCGGGGGATTTTCTGCATGATTAGCGGACGACAACGCCCAACACATGTTCTGGATCGCTATCGATGTAGGAGAGGGTAGGGATTGATATTATACCCGTCCCAATAGCGCTTTGGATCTGTTACGACTGAGATTGAGAAATGAAGGTGGTAGTTACCTGGACCGGCATTCCCAGTGTCGCCCACATACGCGATCACATCCCCTTGCCTTACCTGCTTGCCTTCCCCGAGTCCGTCGGAATAACGGGCCAAGTGAGCGTAATAGAAAACCAATTTGTTATCAGGACTCAGCTGATAAATCGTGGTTCCACCCCGCTCACTTTGAAATAATTTCAGAATCTTGCCATCCGCCGCCGCAAGCACGGGCGTGTCCGCGGGCGCTGGAATATCGATAGCATCGTGAACCCTTCCTTCAGATCGTGCGTCGGCGAAGGTATCAATCAGTTGTTCAGGTCGAACTCCCGCCACGGGAATAATGAGGTTCAGAGTTCCAGCATAACTTGCACCAGCCGCCGCAGATGTCGACCCGGGGGTCTCTTCGGGAATCGCAACATCTGGTGATGAGAATGGTGACGGTGACTGAGATGGCAATGGAGATGGCGAGAAATCCGGGCTCGCGGCTTGGGAAGGAGAGAAGGTACTGGCGGGAGTTGGAGACGATACGACTACTGGCTCGACTTGGCCCGCTCGATATTTCAGAGATAGCCATACCGCGGCAAGCACAATAATCACCAATGAGCAAACGACAATTCGCGTTCGTACCGGACCCATTACTCGATCTGTAAGCAACTACCGTTCAAAACCCAGAGGAAGCAGGGGACGAGGTGTCGTGCCTTCAAAGAACCAGCTGGCACCTACGCGTAGACGATGATGCCAAGTCGGTAAGCGAGAGGTGTACAGTGCGAATCTTGCCTGACGTGCTAAGGCTCCTCCGAAGGCTTTGCCTCCGGTCAACACCGCCGCCCTCTCAGTACCTAAGCTCATCGCCTCTCCAAGTTCTTCAAAGTGTTTGGTCTGAAGTTCCTTGCCCGAAAGCAGCGCCTTTATATTTCTAGCTGCCAAACTTGCCTCCTGAAAGGCCAACTGGGCTGTGCCAGCTAGAGTCGGAGTGGCATCTGGATAATAGGCAATATCCCCAAGCGCGAGAACGTTGTCCTGTCGCGAGAGCTGCAGAGTTGGCTTCACTATCAGCAGACCCCTTTGGTTCTTCTCAGCTTCGAGCGCCTCAATGAGCGGGCTCATCTTAACGCCGCCAGTCCAAATGACTCCGGCACATTTCAACTGTTCCCGCTTTCCACCATGTTCGAAAGAAAAACCTTCGCTCGTTACGTCCATTACTCGCGTTAACGTGTGCACTTCAACATGAGACTCGCGCAATGCTTCTTCTACAAACTCGCGGATTTGTTGACCCATTCCGGGTACAACTTTTTCGCCCATCTCAAGCACCAAGACCCGTGGTTCGCCGCGAAGCGCACGTCGTTTGAACGCATCTAGCAGAAGGTCCGACATCTTGGCTGAGAGCTCACAACCGCTTGCGCCGGCGCCCACTAATGCAAAGGTGACCTCGCGCTGCACATCCTGCGGCGGCGTTTCCGGGGGTATGTGGTCTAGGGCCGCGACCATTCGTTGTCGGAGGAAGTCTGCATGCGAGATCTTGCGGAAAGGAATTGAGAACTCTTCTGCTCCCTTGACACCGGCGTAGTTTGTTATGCCCCCAACGGCTAAAACAAGGACGTCGTATTGGAGTTTGTTTGCGTTAGAACCCACAGACACCGACTGCGAACCCAAATCAATTTCCAGCACCGTGTCCTTCATGAACCGTACGTTTTCGTCAAGCAGTTCATCGTATTTAGGGGCGATGTGCCACTCTTCCACTTCGCCGCTGAGGTATTCGTAAAGCATCGGCGTAAAGAGGAAATGGTCGTCGGCGCTGACGAGCGTGACATCACCTGACCCGGCAAGCCCAAGGGCGGTAAACAGACCGGCGAAGCCACCACCGAGAATTAGGATTCTGGGTTGAGCCATCTTAAGTTCCTTTGCTGACCTGCGGTTTCCTCGGGATAGTAACAAACCATTAATGCTGTCGCACGCTAAACACTCAATTGAGTCAAAATTTGCTGGTGTGAATCTATGAGGCACTCAAGCTGACCTACTTAACTTGTTTAATAGAATGAGTTATGAAGAAAAACTAACTGTTCGGGCTGTCAACTGGACACTCCCTACATCGCATGTTAAATTGAACCGGTTTTAAGTTTAGCGGTTGCCGTCCTTTAGCGGCGTTTACTGCGGTCGAGGAGGACCATTTAAGCAAGTGGCGTTAGCGAAACAAACCAAAGAGCAGATAGTGTCTGACTTCCGTACCCATGAGGCGGATACAGGATCACCCCAAGTGCAGGTCGCACTTTTGAGTAAGAGAATTAACGACCTTACGGAGCATTTCAAGACCCACAAGAAAGACAACCATTCGCGACGCGGCCTGCTGAAAATGGTCTCGCAGCGACGGAGTTTGTTGGATTACCTAAAACGCACAGATATTGAGCGCTACCACGAGGTAGTGAATCGTCTGGGGCTGCGCCGGTAATAAAGGTTTTCAACGCAATTGATAAAGCGAGAGATCTTCGAGTCTCTGTTTACTAAGCCCACGTCTATCGAAGAGCTTGTTGCAGTGCCGAACGTGACGGCGATTTTACTGAAAGCAAGCAGACGTGTTTCGGCCCTAGCTTCGAGCAATAAAGGCGGCATGAGCTTCACGGTTTGAGAGGCTCGTGCCGCCTTTTCCTGTTGCTGCCTGGTACCCTACCCCGCTTCACGTTAGCGTGGTTCCACGAAATTACAGCAAGGTTTCTTGCCTAAACAGCGAAGGCGGATGAGACGCCCGCGACCTGAACACAGTTCAGGTGCCAATGTCCTAAGGAGAAGAAGATGCCAGAAAAGAAATACCTTAAAGAATCAATCAAACTCGGCGACAAGGAGTTGACTGTTGAGACCGGTCGCATCGCCAAGCAAGCGGACGGCTCCGTTGTAATCCGTTATGGCGACACGATGTTGCTGATTGCTGCCGTTGCTGCACCAACCGCTCGAGAAGGTGTTGATTTCTTTCCCCTCACGGTTGAGTATCGTGAGTCAAACTACGCCGCAGGTCGGATTCCGGGAAACTACTTTCGCCGCGAAGGTCGACCAAATGAAAAGGAAATTCTTACCAGTCGTTTGATTGACCGCCCCTGTAGACCCCTGTTCGCCGAAGGTTTCAAAAATGAAACCCAGGTAATCGCTAGCGTTATATCAGCGGATCCGGATAACAACCCTGACGTGATTGCTATAACGGGCGCTTCGTGCGCGCTTTATCTTTCGGATATTCCCTTTCTCAACCCAATTGCAGGCGTGCGAATAGGCTTGATCGACGGCCGTTACATTGTGAACCCGACTTACGACGAAGTGCGAGAATCGCGTTTGAATCTGATCGTCGCCGGCACTGAAGAAGCAATCGTGATGGTTGAGGCTGGCGCTAGTGAAGTATCGGAAGAGATCATGGTTGAGGCTCTAATGCTGGCTCATAAGGAGATCAACAGGCTCTGTCGTTGGCAGAAAGAACTCTACAAAGCTCTTGAGATCCAAAAGCGCGAAGTTCCCTCCACAACTCTTGATGAAGAGATGGTAAAGGAAATCGGCGAGAAATACAGTGAGCGGTTGCGGGAGGCGCTTGACACGACCGCTCAAGAAAAGCGCGTCAGTTATGCAGCAGTAGATGCGTTAAAGAAAGAAGTGGTGGAGTCTTATCCAGAGGATCAACCTGAACAGCGCCAGATGGCCAAACTCGTATTTGATCAACTCAAAGAAACTATCTTTCGTGACGACATTCTCAACAAGCGTCGCCGTCCCGATGGCCGGCGATTCTCCGAAATTCGTCCAATTAATTGCGAGGTGGGCTGGTTGCCACGCGTTCATGGCTCCGCACTTTTCACGCGCGGTGAGACTCAGGCGCTAGTATCGACCACACTTGGAACCAAGGAAGATGAGCAGTTTATGGACGACTTGGAAAAGGGCGAAGTAAAGCGTCGCTTCCTTCTCCATTACAACTTCCCGCAGTATTCCGTGGGCGAGGTTGGTCGGTTCGGCTCATCAAGCCGGCGGGAGATTGGGCATGGTGCCCTGGCCCGACGCGCTCTCGAAACCGTCTTGCCTGATGACACAGATTTCCCCTATACAGTGCGCATTGTATCCGACATCACAGAATCCAACGGTTCCTCTTCAATGGCTAGTGTCTGCGGTGGCACTCTTTCGATGATGGATGCCGGCGTACCTCTGAAAGCTCCCGTTGCGGGTGTTGCTATGGGGCTGGTCATGGAGGGCAACAAGTACGCGATCCTCACCGACATCGCAGGCGCTGAAGATCATTACGGAGATATGGACTTCAAGGTCGCTGGAACGCGCAATGGTATTACTGCTCTCCAAATGGACATCAAAATCGGCGGCATCAACGCCCAGATAATGGCCGAAGCTCTTGAACAAGCAAAAAAGGGACGACTCTACATCCTCACTGCAATGGAAAAGGCCCTCCCAGCCCCTCGTGAAAGCATCTCGCCTTTCGCGCCGCGAATTATTCAAATCAAAATTAATCCCGACAAGATTCGCGATGTTATTGGACCAGGCGGAAAGGTGATTCGCTCATTAGTCGAGGAGACCGGTGCGAAGATCGACGTGTCCGACGATGGCACAATTTCGATTGCTACCGCGAACGGAGACGCCGCTGACGCAGCCGTTAATCGCATACGAGGGCTCACAGCAGAGGCAGAAGTTGGCCAGACTTATTTGGGGACGGTTTCCCGAATCGTCGACTTTGGCGCGTTCGTCGAAATATTTCCCGGCACTGACGGTCTGTTGCATATTTCGGAAATTGCTGACCGCCGCGTAAAGGATGTGCGCGATGAGCTAAAAGAAGGGCAACAGATTCTCGTAAAGTGTATCGGGCGAGAGGGCAATAAGATCAAGCTCTCACGTAAAGCAGTTTTGCGTGACGAGAACAGAAAAGCAGAAGCTGCGAGCCAGAGCGAGAGCGAATAATTGAATTCGCTTAAGTGACGGAAAGTGATTAGATACAAGGAGCCGGGTTAGATCTTGGCTCCTTTCTTTTGCCATCCAGAGTAAACCTCGTCCAACCTCCAGAATGCGAGTCTGAGATTCAGACAAGATCCTCAAGCGTAAGGTTTTAAGCAGCAATTTCGGGCCTTTTTTAATGGCCCTGAATTTGCAATTGGCTTTAGTACCTTCGAGCTACCTTTAATACCAGTGACGAAGTTGCCCGTCGTTTCTGGGCCATTATCCTTCGAAACGTTCGCTTTAATTTAATCCGGCCTAAGCGGCGGCTGAACGTCTATTTGCGGCTGGATTTTTAGAGTGATTAGTCATCTTCTTACTGAAGTGAAGAGAAATCTCCGTGGCCGTCTTAAAGGCAGAAGGATCGCAAGTCGGACGGTCCAAAGAACATGAAGTTAATTATTGCTCAACTTTTAAGTAATAGAATCAGCGTGGTGATCCAGCGAGTGAGCCGTGTTTTTACTGCAGTGCTATGTGTTCTCGTGTTAACGACCGGGTCCATCCAGGCTGGCCCAGTGAAGATTGGTGAAGTGGTCCAAACCCTCACGAACTTTCAAAATCCACTCGATCTTAGACTTCGGACTCTGTCGCAAGACCCGAGTACACCTGTCTCGAAAGCTAACGTCACGAGTGGCCCACAGAACAGCACCGCGAATACCGAAGGCGGAGCAAAGAGTGATTCCCTTCTGTCCGGGATCACCGCAACTTCAGGAACTCAGTCAATAGGACTGGAGGTGGTTGAGGAAGGGGTAGTTGAAGGTACGGTTTGTGACTGCGGGGAGATTATCGTTGCGGGCGGCGCCTTTCCGAAATGGCCTCTCCTATTTCTCGCGGCTGTCCCGCTGGCCTTCATACCGAACAACGACTGCGACAACTGTGACAGTGCGACCTCGACGCCGACACCCACGCCGACACCAACTCCTCCAAACACTACGCCGAAGACTCCGGAAGTTCCGGAACCTGCTTCCTTGTTCCTGTTCGGAACAGGATTACTTGCACTGGGAGCGGGTTTTCGAAGGCGTTACTCAAGAGCAAAGTTGTTAGCCCTGACTGAGGCGACGAAGAAAGAATTAGACCAATGTTAACAGCCAAGATTGCCAACAAGAGAAATTTGAGGTTTGCCCTTGCGGCGTTCCTGGTGTTGACATTTCTGGCGTTCTATCTCCCATCGCGTGTCTGCGCAAAAACAAAGAAGGCTAAGTACGGAACCATCAAGATTCTCTCATCGCCAGGTGGCCTGCTGCTTACTATTGATGGAAAGCCATACGGCGAAACCACCACCGAATACCGCTCAATCGATCTCGATCCGGGATTGCACAGTGTGTCGATAACCCTACCGGGAGGTCGATTGTGGATTCGCGACATTGATTTGCCGGCTGGACGTATAAAGTGTGTGGCCGTTAACTACCGCCCACTTCCGCCTCTACCCAAGTCTCCTTGCCCATTCCCCGTAAACGTTTCTGCTCCCAAGCAAGTAAACGAAGGCGAGATTATTACGTACACGACGGATCTATCGTATGGGGGAAACGCTAGTCTGGTGTACGGCTGGAAAGTTAGCCCAGCTGGCGCTTACATCATCAGTGGTGCAGGCTCACCAACGCTTACGGTCGACTCGACTGGACTAGGAGGTCAACCCATTACGGCCACGTTGGTTGTCGACGATGGATCTGGCGACCGTTTGTGCCGACAATCCGCGCAAGCATCCACGATAATTCTTGCTCAGGAAAAGAAGGTACTCGTCGGCAGAGAGTTTGACGAGTGCGACAACTGTTCTTTTGACGATCAAAAAGCTCGTTTGGATAACCTTGCGGTGGAACTGCAGAACGATCCAACTACGAGCGCTCACATACTGGCTTACGGCGGACGTAATAGCCCTATTGGCCAAGCCGATCGACTTATGACTCGTGCGCGAGACTATCTAATTCAACAGCGTGGTATTGATGCTTCGCGTATCGTGATTGTTAACGGAGGGTTCCGCGAAAACGACAGTGTCGAGCTTTGGATTGTTCCGAGCGGGGCAGCAGCACCACGACCGACACCGACGTTACAAGCTGGTACCCCAAAGTCGCCCGCGGTTCGTCGAAGAAATTGAAAGAGGCTTAGCCAAAGACAAAAAGAGACAAGAGGCTGAAACTCTTGTCTCTTTTTCTTTGGAAACCAATTTGACGATAATTCTTTTTTTGTGTTACCACTTCCGCACAGAGCACCCCCGTCCTGATTTGCCCCCTTGTTGAACTCAAGCTAGAAGGAGGACCACTTTCATGGGTGAAGATGGTGGTGGAGGCAGTAGTGCGGGAGTAGTCGCGGTGCTGGCAATTTTTGTGATCATAGTGCTGGTATTGCTGTTCGCGTTTCGAGGTCGTTTGTTTGGCGGCGGTGGTACTCAGAAGATCGACGTTAACATTCAAACACCGAATAAGTAACCCTTTTTGACGTAAAAGAACGCGGAAAACTCTTACGAGCCACGAGGTGCCTGTCTAAGACCAACGTTGGTTCTGACTTCGCATGAGTCAGCGGTATCGGTCTGGCTCTGTTCTTTTCTTTTAGGACAGGGTCTTCTACTATCACCACTTACAAATCACGAAGGACAATTCACTGAAAAATCGTGCCGGCACCTAACATTGACACAATTGTATCCCTCTCAAAACGTCGCGGATTTGTCTTCCCCTCTTCTGAAGTTTACGGAGGACTCGGTAGTGCTTGGGACTATGGTCCGCTTGGCGTCGAACTTTGCAACAACGTCAAACAATCGTGGTGGCGATGGTTGGTTTATGAACGGGATGACATTGAAGGAATCGACTCTTCGATAATTCTGAACAGGACGGTCTGGCAATACTCTGGGCATGAGGCGACATTTCATGATCCACTCGTCGACTGCCGTGAATGTAAGACTCGCCTAAGGGCTGATAAGTTGGAGTTGCCGGAGGCCCGATCTGGCGATGACGTCGCGGAGTTGATTGAACAGCGACGAATCAAGTGTCCTAATTGTGGTTCGACAGATCTCACAGAACCGCGTCTTTTTAACATGATGCTTCGTACGAGGCTGGGTGCCGCCGCAGATGAAGACGATCCAGCCGCGCTCGCGTACCTACGTCCCGAAACTGCGCAAGGAATCTTTATAAACTTCCTAAACGTGCAGACGGCCATGCGACGCAAAATTCCATTTGGCATTGCGCAAATCGGGAAATCCTTTCGCAACGAAATCACGCCAGGCAATTTCATTTTGCGCACGCGTGAGTTCGAGCAGATGGAGATGGAATATTTCGTCAAGCCGGAGGCGGAGCATTTAAAGCTCGTGGATGAATGGGTTGAGCAGTACATGTCATGGTTCGAAAGCCTCGGTATTGCGGCAAACAACCTGAGAGTGCATGAAGTGCCTGAGGAAGAACTGGCGCACTATTCAAAGCGCACGGTCGACATCATGTACCGGTATTTTCCTGAGCGGGATGAAGAAGAACGGCAGTGGGAAGAGCTTATGGGGATTGCTTACCGTACTGATTTCGACCTTCGTTCGCACTCGAGCAAACCCATTGACGAGGAAGGAAAGCGGATCAATCCAGATTCGACTGAAGACCTCTCATACTTTGACGAAGTCACAAAACAACGATATTACCCGCACGTAATTGAGCCCGCTGCGGGCGTTAATAGAACCGTGCTGGCATTATTGATGGACGCCTATTCAGAGCGGACAAACGACAAGGGTGAAACGAGAGTTATTCTGAAGCTCAGCCCACAACTAGCACCGATCAAAGCCGCAATTCTGCCGCTGGCTAAGAACAAGCCTGAAATTGTCGGGATGGCCAAAGCAATCAAGCGGTCGCTACAGCCAGTGCTCCGCGCCGTGTATGACGACACTGGTGGTATCGGCAAACTTTATGCCCGTCAGGATGAGATTGGTACGCCGTTCTGTGTAACAATCGATCACCAATCGCTGGAAGACGAAGCTGTAACGGTGAGGGACCGCGATACGTGGGAACAGGAAAGAGTGAATGTTGCGGATTTGCCAGAACATCTGCAAAAGAGATTGAAGGGTTAGTGGCTTAACCTGGATAGAAACACAAAGCACAACTTCCAGTTTTATTTACCATGCCCGTTGTTAAGAAGCGTAATCAACAGACTGAAACTCGCCTCTTGTTGGAATCGAGCGACCCTGTCGAGTTGCCGCCAGCCGAGATAGAAGACAAAGCAGTCCTCGTCCAGTTTGAGAAGTTCAAGCCGTTCGTGCCTCAACTAATAGAAACCCTTCGCGCGGGCACGGTGGCGGAGCCGGTGCCGGTCATGATCGATGGTTCTACCTTTGCTATCCACGGGCCTACAAGAACCTTCTGGGTCAAACTGTGGCACGCAGCCGGAAGCGACATGACAAAGATAGATCGCGCCCAGGTGATTAGCTGCCTACCCTCCACTCGCGGCGTGCAGGTCGTTGTTGAATCTCCGGAAGAAGAATAGTCCGATAGACCAGGTTCCACGGTCAAAGTTTCCAGTTCCAGCGATAACAACCAATAAGAGAATCTTTAACGTTGCTGGTTGACTTTGGACCGACGACGTTGGAAATTGGATTGCATGTTGGAGTTGCCTGAAAAAGTTGTTGCACTGGCGCGTTCCATCCGGGAAGCGGGCGGTCGTGCACTACTCGTCGGTGGTTGTGTACGCGACTGGTTGATGGGAAATCAGCCAAAGGATTGGGATCTGGAAGTTTATGAAGTCGCATCAGAACGGTTGCGTGAGTTGTTGGATGAAATCGCCATAGTCAACGTCGTCGGAGAAGCCTTTACGGTTTATAAAGTGGGCAGGGATCTCGATGTTTCGATACCACGACGCGAACGCAAGTCAGGTCGCGGGCACCGGGGCTTTGTCATTGAAGGCGATCCGTCAATGAGTGTTGCGGAAGCAGCCCGCCGGCGAGACTTCACTATCAATGCGATTCTACAGGACCCACTCACCGGTGAAGTAATTGACCCATTCGCCGGTCGGAAAGATATCGACGATCGGATTCTGCGCGCAGTTTCTCCGGATACTTTCTCTGAAGATAGTCTTCGCGTATTGCGTGCAGCACAATTTGCCGCTCGTTTCCAGTTTGAAATCGAACCCAACACAATAGAGCTCTGTCAAAGGATTGATCTCGCTGATCTTCCAGCGGAGCGGATCTGGGGCGAGATGGAAAAGCTGTTGCTTCGGGCCGATCGTCCTTCCCTGGGACTGCAATGGTTGCGCAGGCTCGGAGTTCTTCAAAAGATATTCCCCGAGATCCACAGCCTAATTGGAGTGCCCCAGGATGATGAGTGGCATCCAGAAGGAGACGTCTTTGTCCACACGCAACTGGTTGTAGATGGAGCTCGCAACCTCATTGAAGAACTTTCGTATCCCAAAAAGGTGACTGTAATGCTAGCCGCGCTTGCCCATGATTTTGGAAAGCCACCTACGACTGAATTTATAGAAGGTCGCTGGCGCTCGCGTGGACATGAGGAAGCAGGTGTCGTACCTACGGAAAGTTTCCTTGACGGTCTCAACATTCATACGATCGATGGTTACGATGTTCGCAAACAGGTTATTGCTCTTGTTCGAGAACATTTGAAGCCGGGAGAGTTCTATAAGAAACGCGACGAAGTTGGAGAAGGTGCGTTTCGGCGGTTGGCGAGGAGGTGCGAACCTGATCTCTTGTATCGGGTAGCCAAGGCGGATTCGCTCGGGCGCAACGCCGAATGGGTGCCACGCGAAAAGTGGTATGGCGCTGAGGCACAAGATTGGTTCATTGAACGCGCGAAAGAGTTGCAGGTAGAACAGCGCCCGCCTGAACCGATCCTGTTGGGCCGACACCTCCTGGCCCTGGGTGTTACGCCCGGACCTCACATGGGTGAACTCACGCGGGCAGTCTATGAAATGCAATTAGACGGGCGTGTCCGTACGCTTGAAGAAGCCATCGTTGAAGCGGAACGACTTCTGGGCCAAAGATGAAAGCAGAAGTGAACGGACCGAGACGTAATTGCAGCTGCGATTTTCTTCGCTTAGAAGCTGCGGCTAATTCGCAGGTTGCTGCTGTGTAACACAATGAATGGTTCCCATGCCCCATACCAATGGTTCACAGTTGATCGGGACGACGCGGCGATCTGGAAAAAGGCTTTGCAGTATTTCAATCGCGCGGTCGTCATTCGCATGACCGAAAACCGGGGCAAGAAGGACGTTGTTGGCTATATAGAAGTTGGCGTAGCTTGCCGGCAAGCGATCAAGATTGCGCGCATCAGTGCTTGTTCCTCCCACAACTCCAGGCATCGGCAAGGTAACAAGCTCGAACCGCCGGTCATATGCGTCTGTCATCGATTTCAGCCGTGCAAAGTTGTCCTGTAAGAGCGAGTAGTTGGCGTCGTTCGGATCTTCCTCAACAGCACAGACGATCACATTTGAATCAACAAATCTCGCTATATCGTCAATGTGGCCATCGGTGTCATCCCCAACAATTCCTTCACCGAGCCACAGTACCTTTTCGACTCCGAGGTAGCTGCGCAACTTCTGTTCAATCTGCCGCCTGCTCAACTGCGGATTGCGGTTTGGATTCAGCAAACATTGCTCGGTCGTCAAGACGCAGCCCGCTCCGTTGACTTCGATAGACCCACCTTCCATCACGATCCCAGGTACGAAGCGTTGAAGCTGGAGCACAGGTTCCAACATATGCGGGATCTGATCGTCATTCTTCAACTCTTCATACTTGTTTCCCCACGCGTTGAAAATCCAGTCGTTGAAGGCGGCTGAGCCTTTACCGTCAACGAGAAAGTTCGGACCATAATCGCGAATCCAGGAGTCAACAGTTTGAATGTGGTGAAAGCGAAGGTTTGACAGAGGAAACCTGCATCGTTCTCGAACTGCTTGCTCTGTTTCCCTGTCATCTATCAGTAGGTTGACTGTTTCGTGTGGTGTTAGCGCAGCGATCATTTCGATAAAGATATCTTCTACTTGCTCAACCTTGCCCGGCCAGGTTTCAGGATCCTTGGGCCATGCAAGCCAGGTTGCGGCGTGTGGCGCCCACTCCGCGGGCATCCGAAAACCCAATTCAACCGGCGACCTGTGCGTTGCTTCCCGCATTGTTGACTTATGAGCTGAGAGACTTCATGCGTAGATAACGTAGGATTCCTACGCAGCTAATCAAGACCCAGAACACCTCAATGACGAACGCCGAAAGATTGAAATTGGCGAGCAGCGAAAGGATGATGAAGCTCGCGCCTACGGCATTCAACAGGGAGTAGGCGAGGCTGTCACTTTTGAGCTTGTTTATTTGCAGCAAGAGGTAAGCAATCATCAGCAATACCACACCGATGTTGCCGATGAAATCCAGCAGTCCGTAGTTCATCTTCCTTATTCACCGTACCTGACACGCAGACCGTCGTAAGCATCGATGCGCCGATCTCGGAGGAAGGGCCAGTTTTGCCTGGTCTCTTCGATCTTGGAAAGATCGCATTCAACGACCAACACTTCTTCATGATTGGCCGAAGCCTTGGCTATTATCCGTCCGAACGGATCAGCTACAAATGACTGGCCCCAGAAGGAAAGCTTTCCCTCGCGACCCACTCGATTGACTACAACTACGTAAATACCGTTTGCAATCGCATGTCCGCGTTGAATTGTTTCCCATGCTGCATGCTGAGCTTCATTTATGTCGGGCTTCTCATCTGGCAGCCATCCAATAGCAGTTGGGTAAAAGAGAAACTGAGCGCCACCGAGGGCTGTTAGCCGAGCTGCCTCAGGAAACCACTGGTCCCAACAGACTAGTGTGCCGACTTTTCCGTAGGCCGTGTCATGAGTTTGAAAGCCGAGATCTCCGGGTGTGAAATAGAATTTCTCATAGTAGAGGGGATCGTCCGGAATGTGCATCTTGCGATATTTGCCGACCATCTTTCCGGTAGCATCAATCATTACAGCGGTGTTGTGATAAACGCCCGCCGCGCGCTTTTCAAAGAGTGAAGCAATGATGACGACTTTCCTTTGACGTGCCACTTTGCTGAGTGCATCAGTTGAAGGACCAGGAATGGTTTCGGCCAATTTGAATAGGTCAATATCTTCCGTTTGGCAGAAGTATTGTGAGCGGAAGAGTTCCTGTAGACAGACAATCTGCGCGCCCCTCTTTGCGGCATCATTGATACCCGCGATGGCCTTTTTTAGATTTGTCTCCGGCTTTTGAACGCAACTCATTTGCACCAGACCAACGGTGGTCGCATTTACCAGTTTCTTTCTTGGCATGGCGCGCAGTATAGCAAAGCAAACTCGCAAAAAAGAAAACGGCTCTGCGCTGACGACGTCCCTCTTTGGAACTTGATGATCGATTTCTATGACGTAGATCACAAACGATTCAGTTTTTAAAACGAACGTCGCAGGCAGGTCAACGAGGAAAACCTTAGATCTCGCTCTTCCTGGTTTGGCGCTCAATTTGGTTGCACTTGGCTCGCGACGCGCCTCACGTAATCCGTGTACGGTCTTATTTAGGGACTTTGGACATTGGTCTTTGGACTTGGGTAAGATGGGCGGTCATTTTAGAACCCAAATTGAGAGAGTAAGCAACAATGATCGAATTTGAATTGACGGAAGACCATAAAGCGCTCGTCCAGACGGTGCGCGAGTTTGCGCAAAAAGAGGTCGCGCCACACATAAAGGAATGGGATGAGAAGCAACATTTTGAGCCTTCCGTGCTTAAGAAAATGGCGGGGTTGAATCTGCTAGGTGTATGCATTCCAGAAGAATATGGCGGTGCCGGCTTCGATTACATTTCCCTCGGTTTAGTATGTGAAGAGCTGGAAGCAGTAGACACTTTCATGCGCGTCGTCATGTCAGTGCATACAGGTTTGAACTCGCTGACGCTTTATACCTGGGGTACCGAACAGCAGAAGCAAAAGTACCTGTTGCCGCAAGCTAAAGGGGAAAAAATTGCGACTTACGGCTTGACTGAACCAGGGGCTGGCTCAGACGTGGTCGGGGCGCGTTCAACGGCGCGCTGCGACGGAAACGATTGGATCTTAAATGGCGAGAAGATGTGGATCAGTTTGGCAGACGTTGCTGACAACTTTCTTTTCTTCTGTTGGACGGACGAAGAGAAAAGACGCAAGCGGGACCACACTGGTATGTCGTGCTTCATCGTCGAGCGCAGCATGAAGGGTTTCTCGTCGGGCACGATACACGGAAAGTTAGGCATTCGAGCCGGCAACACGGGATACTTTTCTCTTCAAGATGTGCGCGTACCTAAGGAGAACATGGTGGGTGAAGAAGGTGAGGGGTTCAAAGTAGCCATGTTTGCGCTTGAGCAGGGTCGTTATACGGTGGCTTCAGGGGCGACCGGCGTTATTCGTGCGGCGCGAGATGCATCGGTTGCGTATGCGAATACACGCGAGACGTTTGGCACGCGGATCGCGAATCATCAGTTGGTGAAGCAGAAGATTGCGGAGATGGAAGCCGACTACCAGATGAGCCACTTGCTGTGGTTGTACGCAGGGTATCTGAAGAACGAGGGAAAGCCGAACGCCAAGGCGACCAGTTTGGCAAAGTGGCAAGCAACCACGCGAAGCGAGAAAGCCGCGTCGATGGCAATTGAAGTTCACGGTGCGAACGGTTATTCCAACGACTACCCAGTAGAGCGTTACCTGAGGAATTGCAAAGCGGCAATCATCTACGAAGGCACCCGGGACATTCACACCTTGATGCAGGCTGATTGGGCCCTTGGCTTAAAGAAGGAGAAGCCCGCACGAAAGACGCTGCCGGCTTACAGGCCGGCAGCGTCAGTACGTTAGAGAGTAGCCTATTCGAGTTCGTCGCACCGAAGGTTCAACATCAAGCTCTGTCGGCGTGCATTTTAAAAGAGGGAGCGCAGGCGCTCCTTGGCTCCGCTAAACGACAAAGCGTGGCTGTTCCTAGGCAGCCTTTCTTCTCTCAATGAAAGCTACCACAAGGAGCAAAGCGGCTAAACCGATTAAACCAGCTGAAACCCAATTAACGGCCTGAGGCCACGTTGCAGCTATCCAAGAGGACACGATGATCGCTGCGATGGTAATCGCGAACAGTGTCAGAGTTAGTGTTGTGCCCGTCTTTGTCATTTAATCCATCACCTCTCGAGTCCTATTTATCAAGCAGAAAAACATCCCATGCCCACCGTCCAAGCTGTGTGTCATTAGTGTCTTTTACTTTGGCGCGATAACGGAACCAATTTCCGAACTGGTCCCTATGTCGGGATTCTCGGTAATTAAGGTCGATAGTCGTTAGTCCAAGTTTTTTTAGCTGATGCAGTTCAGAGGACTCAGACTTTCCATTGTGGTTTGTGTCTTGCCACAGACGCAAATTGGCAAAGATCGGATCGTCCTTATCAATCTTTCCGTCACGGTTTGAGTCAAAGCTAGTTAGCGCCCAAAATCCATTTCGTGCATTGCCATCCAGTGGCAAGGGCTGAGGAGTAAAATTTCCAAACAGCTCGCCGCCGTTATCAATCACACCGTTTCCGTTTCTGTCCAATGCGAGAAACGCATCGTCCGAACCTGCCTGGGTCCAGCTAAGTAGTTCAACAGTTCCGGTTCCTATGATGTCGAACTCTACTCCCCCTTTAGCGTCAGTTAAAGCAAATCCATTTCCCAGGACATCAATTATTATTGGAGATTTATCGATCACTCCATCGCAGGTACAGGAGGCAAAATTGTAATCGGTACACCAAGTGACTATTTGAGGCTGTGGGATACAGGCTGCTAACGGAGGGTAACACTCAAGTCTCGCTCGCAATAAGCAGGCTCTGTGCGTCTCGCTAGCATTCTTCAGCATCGCGCCGTGACGAATTAAGACCGCGGCGGAGCACGCTGCAAAGGCCCAAGGGTTTGATGTTGAGATGAGCACGCAGGCGGCAGCCAGTATTGTTGACTCGGCTGTGATTCTCGCCAAAGCCGCTTCATACTCTCTGTCACAGATTGCAAACTTTGCTTGAATACACTGCGTACCATCAAAGAGTCCGGCAATGAGTGTCAAGTTGTATTCGGTCCAGTACTCCTGGATAGTCATCTGGCTGATTTTGGAGGCCACGTAGGCCCTTGCTTCGGATTCAGTATGCTCTAGCGCATAATTCCCGATCTCTTGCTGTAGTTCCTCTTCAGTCTGAGCGAGGACTGGCTGGGCCAGTAAAACGAGCAGCGGAAAGGTTAATGCAAGCAACAGTAGTTTCTTCGTGGTGCCACCTGACACCTCTTTAATTGTGAGGATCTTCATTGAACATTCTCCTTGTGCGCCGGCAAACGCGGCAGGTTCCTTTCGGTCCCTCGTTCATCTTGCTCAAGGAGTTTATTGCCTTCTGCTTGGGGTGAGGCGAGGGAGCGCATTTGTTTGTTAATAACAGTTGTTGAACTGTGAGGCTCGATTGTCAAAAAGCTTCCTGGCACTTGCATGCCGAGTTAATCTCTCGATGTGGAGCGAGGGCAATCTATTCCAAGGTCGGTAGCGCGTCAACAAAAGTGTCTTGTCTAAAACGGCTAAGATGTGACGAAACTGGCTAGACCTACTGCTTTCGCTGATTGCGAGGTCGCGCGTGAATGGTTGCGCGTCTAAATTCGGTCGGTGATGACCCGTAAGTCTTCTTGAATTCCCTCACAAAGTGGCTGCTTGAGCCCATGCCGATTTCGCTTACGATCTCCTTAACAGATAAAAAAGTAGTTCTCAAAAGTACTTCCGCTTTTTTCAGCCGGAGATCTCTCAGATAACGCGCCGGCGTGGTTCCTGTTTCCTGTTTGAAAAGATGTCGTAAACGCGAGGCTGAGAGATTTACCAACGCCGCCAGCTTTACAGTTTCCCACTGTCTGGAGGTCTGACTTTCCATCTTTGAAATGACGAGTTCGATTCTTCGATCCATAGTGATGAGGACCCGGAAACGAAGAGGGGGACACTCTCGTTCACTGGCAGACAAAAACGAGCCGCACTCGAAACGAATATGAGAATTACGAGTGCCGCTGAGATTACTAGCTGAACTTTCGTTTGTCTACAGCAAATGCAAACTGCAAAAAAAATTAGAGGGCGTCCATTCAGTTCGCCCTCTAACGATATTTGCTTCAAACGTGCCCGGCTATTTTCTCGCTTCGAAGATCCGATTAAAGGGTGTTTCCGTAGCACGCCGAAATCGCTTGAACCCTCCTGCGAGTACTGTGTCACGAATCGCGTCTTCAGTTGCAACAGCGCCAAGTGCACGTCCTTTCGTAGCCAGCGAGTTTGAAGTACAGCAAAGTGTTGAAGCTCCCGCAAACGTGCGGCCAATGGGATTGAAGTTCTCCTCCACGGTGTTACCAGCCATCGGTTCAACTATCAAGGCAGTTCCATCGGGCGCAAGAACTTCTGCTGCGCGTTTGCAAGCACCTATTGGATCTCCCATGTCGTGTAAACAATCAAAGAACGCGATCAGGTCGTATTGATGATCGGGAATAGTTTGCGCGCTCGATACCTCAAAGTGGATGCGGTCCGAGACACCAGCCTGTTGAGCCGCATTGCGAGCGTGGTTGATTGATGCTTCGTGGTTGTCGAAGGCCCAAAATTCAGATTTGGGGTATGCCTGGGCCATGATAATGGAAGAAGCACCATGTCCGCAGCCAACGTCGGCTACCTTGCCGCCCGACTTCAACTTCTCCTCGACACCATCGAGCGATGGAATCCATGAGGCAACGAGGTGTGCTGCATAGCCGGGACGGAAAAACCTTTCAGTGCCGATGAATAGGTCGGGATGGTGCTCACCCCAGAACATGCCGCCTCCATCGCGAAAGTGATCCTCGATCCGTTCTACAGCTTGCGTCATGGCCTTTACCACGAAGAAGCCCCCACCAACATAGAAAGGACTGTTTTCGTCCGTAAGAGCCACAGTCTGCTCTGCCGTCAAACTGTATCGTCCAGTGCTTGGATCGTATTCAGCATAACCGCCGGCCGCCTGGTTGATTAACCACTCACGAACATAGCGTTCGCTTGTGTTCGTTTTCTCCGCCAACTCCGCTGGTGTGACTGGTCCACCAGACATTGCTTTGTAGAGGCCAAGCTTTTGCCCGATATATGCGAGCGCCGAACTAAGCGATGCACCGAAGTCCCCGACAACCTTACCCAAAAACTCGTTCATCTTGTCTTGATTGATTTCTGGATTCTGAAGCGGTGTTGCCATATGAAGCCTCCTGGCTAAGGGTTTGAATCCGGGGGATAGATAAAGCGTTATGGGCTGCTTCTTTACGTCGAACCAGTTGGTAAAGTCAAGGTAGTAAGCCGGAGGAATGGCCCTGGTCCGCGGAATCCGAACTTCGTTACCAGCCCGAATGAAGTCACGAGTCTCGGAAGTTTGTTTAGACAGTTATGGCAAAAACTACAAAAACGTAGGTCGCTCTGTTAGTATACGAGTGCACTTTCTTCATCACTGAGCGACGGAAAACAGTCGGGTTTTAAGCAGCAAAACCATTCCACGAATCAGGAGAACGGAACCATATGGGTCACGAGTTGAGGACAGAGCGCGAGCTGTCTCTGGATTTCTTGCGCGTGTGCGAAGCGGCAGCCATTGCCGCCGCCCGGACGATGGGACAGGGGGATCGCAAGTATTCTGATCACGTTGCTGTTGAGGCAATGCGCGAGATCATGGACACCGTCCCAATGCGTGGGCGCGTCGTGATTGGTGAGGGCGAACGCGATGAAGCGCCTATGCTGTATATCGGCGAAGAAGTAGGGGGCGGTTTTGGCGTCGGCGAAGAAATTGCGGAGTCGTGTCCTGAGGTTGATATAGCAGTCGACCCACTGGAGGGAACGAACCTATGTGCTCTCGGTGCTAACAACGCGATTGCAGTGTTGGCCGCGGCGGAGCGCGGCGGGTTGTTGAATGCGCCAGACATTTACATGGATAAGATCGTTGTTGGACCGTCGTCCAGGGGCGTCGTAGATATTGATGCGCCCGTGAAGGACAATCTAAAGAATATTGCACGTCGATTGGGTCGCGACATCGGAGACTTAACGGTAATCGTGCTTGATCGTTCACGACACAAGAAGCTCATTCAAGATGTGAGAGAAGCAGGCGCACGGATTCGATTGATCTCAGACGGTGACCTTTCAGCCGGTATCTCTGCGGCAGTTGCCGGGACAAACATCCACGCGTTACTGGGAATAGGTGGTGCTCCGGAGGGAGTTATCACTGCGGCAGCAATGAAGTGCTTGAACGGTGAGATCCAGGCTCGGCTCGTTTTTGATGCTGACAAGCTCGGAATCGACAAAGCCAAAGTGCCGTCGCGCGACGATGTGCTCGACCGGTTGGCCTCCATGGGGATCAGAGATCCTAATAAGGTCTACGACACCGATGACCTTGCGCCGGGCAAGAAGATTATCTTCGCCGCAACGGGCGTTACTGACGGAGCGCTATTGAAGGGTGTGCGGTTTTTTGGTTCCGGCAAGCGCACACACTCAGTAGTGATGACTACGGAATCGAGGCATATTCGTTTTGTCGATACGCTGCACATTGAAGGTGGACCAGATACGGTAATCAGGTTTTGACAGGTGGTGACACCCAGGCGCTATAGATCCTCAAAGATGTCGTTGAGCAATGCCCCTCCCAGCTACTGAATACACTCCGCAGGTTATAAAAACTCGCCGCCCGTTAGTGGTCTGGTTAATTGTCGCCAGCGCGACAATACTTTTCGTGCTTCTGATCGTCGTTGCACCTCTGGCGGCATCTACAAATCACGGTCGTGTGGCGCTGACAATTTATCGTTCGTTTAGCGTGCTTTGCCATCAATTGCCGGAACGTTCTTTCTTTATTGCGGGCCACCAATTGGCGGTCTGCTCGCGTTGTACCGGAATCTACGTGGGCTTCGCATTGGCGCTGCTGCTTTATCCGTTGATCCGTTCGCTTCGGACAACAGTTACACCTCCTCGCAAGTGGTTACTTTTGGCCGCCGTTCCGATTTTGATCGATTTCAGTCTCACCTTTTTTGGTGTTTGGGAAAACACTCACACATCGCGACTTTTTACCGGCCTCATATTGGGAGGGGTGTCGCTCTTTTATGTAATGCCGGGAATTGCGGAGTTGAGCCTGCGTGACTGGCGGAGACAAGGCACTCGCCCGAAGATCGCCACGTTTACGCTTGCCTCAACAGACAATATCGGGTCGGCACCAAGTGATTACAGCGCTCCCCATCGTCGGATTTAGCCCTGATATCGCTCGTTTGGCCAAAATGCGGAAGCTGAACCAGCACCAGTCTCAACCTCATTGCTGGCTTCTGGATATGAGCGCGATCGGTTAAAATCTTCCACGCAAAAAGAGCGGTCCTAACAGGGTTAGGTTACCAATCAAAAGTGCTTTATTTGGCGCGCCGTCTGGCTAACAGTCTGACGGCGCTTTGGATGTAGCCTCTGGTTGCTGGTAGTACGCAGCAGACGGACATTGAAGTAAAGATGTCCGCCTGTCAGAAACAGTAATAAGATGATGATGCTTCAACACGCCGCACCAACTCCCTGGCCCACGCCATTGGGACCTCCTCCCCAGACTCTTTTCGAACGTTTTTTTCATGATCTGGTCATCAAGACTTGGGGAAACATAAGTCCTCTTTACCAACTCGATGGATTTGATTGGTTCATTCTGATCGTCTACTTCTCGATTCTGGGGACGCTGGCTGTCTATGGTGCATACCGGATCAAGCAGGTCATTGATTTCTGGCGCTACCGAGACTTCGCGCCGCAGCCGAGTGGTAGGTTCGCTGAGGCAGACTTGCCTGTAATCACTGTGCAACTTCCGTTGTTCAATGAGCTGTACGTCGTTGACCGCTTGCTCAAAGCAGTGAGTGCCATCGACTACCCACGCGAGAAACTGGAGATACAAGTTCTCGACGATTCAACTGACGAAACTGTGAAAGTAGCCGAAGCAGTCGTCGCGAAGTACGCGGCACAGGGTTTTGATATTCACTACATCCATCGTTGGGATCGCACGGGATTCAAAGCTGGCGCCCTCGAGAACGGTAATAAATCTGCAAAGGGTGAGTTGTTGGCAATCTTTGACGCCGACTTTGTGCCTAAACCTGATTGCCTCCGGAAACTCGTCAACTTCTTCACCGACCCGATGGTGGGTTGTGCACAAATGCGCTGGTCGCACATTAATGGAAACTACAATCTTCTGACACGTTTACAGACGATCATGCTCGACGGCCATTTCGTCGTCGAGCAGACTACGCGCAATCGTACCGGCGGGTTTTTCAATTTCAATGGTACCGCCGGAATCTGGCGCCGTAGTGCGATTGAGATGAGCGGTGGCTGGCAGCACGATACATTGACCGAGGACACCGATCTGAGTTTCCGCGCGCAGCTGATGGGTTGGAAGTTTGTCTATTTGCTCGACGAAGAATCGCCTGCGGAGATTCCAGTTGAAATAAATGCCTTCAAGGCGCAGCAACGCCGATGGGCTAAAGGTGTGATGCAGGTTGGTCTGAAGCTTTATCCGCGCATTTGGCTGGCGCCGCTTCCGCTTCGCGTGAAGTTGGAGATGTTCTTTCGTTTGACCGGAAACATCAGCTATCCGTTGATGATCGTGGCGAGCTTCCTCCAATTTCCGCTCCTGCTAGTTCGTTACAACCAACCGTTTTACCACTTGATGGTTTTAGATCTGCCGTTGTTGTTCTTTTCTTCAATCTCGGTCGTGCTGTTTTACGGCTCGGCTGTTTGGTATTTGGACGAAAGACGCACACCGCGTTTGCTGCACTTGCCTTTAGTCATGGCACTCGGTATAGGCCTGGCCTTTTCAAATGCGCGCGCAGTTCTGGAAGCACTACTTGGCGTCAAATCGGAATTCGTGCGTACTCCCAAATATCGCGTCGAAGTTACCACTGACGCAACCTGGAAACGAAAAAAGTACAGACGTAAGCGCGGCCTTCTGCCGCTGCTCGAATTGGGGTTCGCGCTTTACTTCTTACTTGCTATTACGTATTCCGCCCGATTGCATATGTGGGGTACGATTCCGTTCCTGCTTCTCTTCTTCGTTGGTTTTGGTTACATGGGACTGATGAGTGTCTTGCAAACCGCAAGCGGCAAACGGTTAAGCGCTTTATGGCGACCGTTGAAAGCATCTGGCCCAAGTCAGTAGCCTCGGACACGTAAACCAACCTTGAATCTCATGCTCGCGGCGCTCGACGCGTTCCTTATCTTTCGAGCGCCACACGATCCCAATGAGCAAGATTGGCGCCGGCTTCGTAGGTGCTTTGCAGGAATTCCATCAGCGCCTCGTTCGGATTCCTTGCAGTTCGGACGTCCTCATAAAGTAGTAAATATTCCGCCACATCGGCGCTGTAGAACGCTTGTGCCGGGCGAAGCTTCGCAGTACTCAAGCCTTCTGGCGCTGGTGCTGTATACGAATAGAAAGCAGGTTTGCCCAAGGGCCCCTGTCCGGGCCACCATCCATGGCTGATTACTTCGTGTGAATACGCCTCGCGGGTGATGCGATCAGCGTCGGGCCGAGGTGGCGCGGGTCTTCCTGAAAAACGCGTGACGGCCAAATCAAAGCTGCCCCAGAAAAAGTGTACCGGGCTGCATTTGCCGATGAAGCGTGACCGAAATTCCAGCATCAACTTTTCTGAATTGCGAAGAATCTGCCACAACCTGTTTACGTAAACGGGATCGTAAGAGGCGTGTTGGTGGTCCTCGTCGAACGGTATCGGGTCGGGAATCTCCACCGGCATCCTCCAGATGTGGACCTCCAATCCGAGTTCCCGAAGTGCGGCAAATGTTTCCTGATAAAACGTCGCCACAGATTTTGGCTCCAATGCGACAATGCGACTTCCTCCGTCACTGCACCTGATCACCAGGTTATGTTCGATGAAGTCAAACTCCATTTCAAATGAGGTGTCGCCGTACGGCATCGCCGTTGTCGTCAAACCGTGCGCCGAAACGTAAAGTGGAACGTTCCACCAGTGGTTAACCAGCGGTGTTTGGGCCAAACGGACCTTACCAACAATCTGTGTCCACATATGGAGAGTCGCACACGTGTCTTTCCACTCTTCGAGCGGTAATGCAGGCCAGGATTCTGTTTGATTAGCAGGTACGGACATGATGATCACCTTTCTATGAATTGGATTGATGAATACTACTCAAGCGGGTCACCGACCACCAATGTTCGGAAGCTTGACAGAGTTTTACGCCAAAGCCTATAGTTTCGCTGGCACAATCCCCTGGTTAGTTTTCAGTGATGTCAAACGCTTGCTTCTATCGTTTCTATGGCCCCTGTTGCTGCTATTGCGGCGCGACCGAGCGGCCGTGTGCAGGCGGGAGGAGCGGATAGCTAACTACTGACTAGCAGAATTCACGGCGAAACCGGTCGCGCTTTTCGAGAGAACAAGCGACCGGTTTTTCCTTTGTTCTTTCGGACTCGATGTAAGAGGGCGAATATGGGACTCAGTGTTTTAGAAGATTATGGTATTGCTGTTCGGCCTGGCACTATCGAAGCAAGCATTGGGCACACCCCTCTGTTGCGTCTGCGGCTGTTCAACACCGAACTGGTCGAAGGGGTGCAGGTTTTTGCAAAAGCAGAGCATCTGAATCCTGGTGGATCAGTCAAGGACCGGGCGGCCCTCTCGATGATTCTAGAAGGCGAAAGAAGCGGCAAGTTGCGGCCCGGAATGACAATTCTGGATGCAACAAGCGGGAACACCGGTATCGCATATGCCATGATTGGAGCTTCGAGGGGCTATTCCGTCAAAGTCTGTCTGCCAAAGAACGCCAGCGCGCAACGAAAGAGGATTCTACGCAGCTATGGAGTGGAAGTTGTCGAAACGGACCCGATGCTTTCAACCGACGGCGCGCAGCTCATCGCTCGGGAACTTTTTGCCAGTGACCCGGAAAAGTATTTTTACCCGGACCAATACAACAACGATGCCAACTGGCTGGCCCACTATGAAACTACGGCGAATGAGATCTGGGAGCAAACTGAAGGTCAAGTTACACACTTCGTCACGGGATTGGGAACTTCTGGGACGTTTGTTGGAGTGGTAAGAAGGCTGCGAGAGCTGAATCCTACGCTGCACGCAGTCTCAGTTCAGCCTGAGTCGCCATTGCATGGTCTTGAAGGGTTGAAACACATGACCACCGCAATGGCTCCTGGTATTTACGATGAAAGCCTCGCCGATGAAATTCTGGAAATCTCAACCGAAGATGCGGTATTAATGATTCGCAAATTAGCACGCGAAGAAGGTCTATTCGTAGGTCCGAGTTCCGGGGCCAACGTTTTTGCTGCCCGGCAACTAGCTATATCGTTGCAACGACCTGCCCGAGTGGTAACCATCCTTTGTGACGGCGGAGAGAGATACCTGGACGAAGAGCTCCGTTGAAATGAGAGGTCATTGGTTATCTCTTAGCGAGGCAGAACTACATTCCATTTGCGAAAGTTGCCAATGACCGACGAAATCAAGAACCGAGCTGGCGAGCCAGACACCCGCGGTCCCATCGATATTGCCACAAAACTCGTGCACGGCGGCGAAAGACAATCATTGCCCCACGGTCAGCCCGTTTCTACCCCCATTTACGCAAGTGCGACGTTCACCTATGACTCGATGCAGGAAATCGATCAGGTTTTTGCTGGAGAGAAGTCAGGATACATTTATACACGCTACGGAAATCCGACGATTGCTGCACTCGAGGAGGCTGTACGTACGATTGAAGGCGGTGCGACAGCGTGCGCTTATTCGAGCGGCATGGCGGCTCTTCATGCTGCGCTTTTCTCCTGCGAGTTGAAGCCCGGCTCAATCGTCCTCGCCTCACAAGATTTGTACGGCGCAACGACCAGTCTGCTTCTTACTGTTTTCGGTTCCTTTGGAATTAAGACGATTACGGTTGACTTCAGCGATATATCTGCATTGCAAGAAAAGACCCGGGAATTTCGGCCACAGGTTCTACTTGCTGAGACGATTTCAAATCCGCTGCTCAAGGTCTGTGATATTGAAGCGTGTGTCGAAATTGCGCGAGAGAATGGCGCGCGACTCATTGTCGACAACACGTTCGCCTCGCCCTATCTTTGCCAGCCTTTGCAGCTCGGTGCTGACATTGTCGTGCATAGCGCAACCAAGTATCTGTCTGGTCACGCCGATGCGACGGGCGGACTCGTTGTCTCTCGCGATGAGATGGATAGTATCGCGCTGGTGGGAGTGATGAAGCTTGTAGGAGGCGTGTTGAGTGTTTGGGAAGCTCACGAAATTCTGCGAGGCCTCAAGACATTGGCAATCAGGATGGACCGGCAGTGCGAGAATGCGCGCAAACTCGCTGAGCACTTAAATGGCCATTCACTTGTAGGACAGGTGTATTTTCCGGAGTTTGCTTCCAAGCCTTTGCTGCCAACAAAGCGAATTCTGCGTGAACCACATGCGGGTGCGCTTGTGTCGATTGAGCTTCATGAAAACACGCGTGCCGCAGCCTTCAGATTCATGGACTCTTTGAAGTTGTGCGTTCGTTCGACGAGTCTTGGAGATGTTTTTACGAGCGTGCTGCATCCAGCCACGGCTTCGCATCGTGACTTGACCCCGACGCGGAGAATGGAATTGGGTATTTCAGAGAGTTTGATACGCATTTCTGTGGGCATCGAAAGCGTCGACGACATTATTGCCGACATCGAACAGGCGTTGCGGAGTTAAGCCTTGATCACAATTGCCGAGAATCGTCTAACTGAAATTCGGGAGCACGGCAAACGTGACTATCCATACGAATGTTGTGGAATCCTGATTGGTAGATACGAAAAGGACGGGCAGAAAGTCGTTCATGAGACCTATCCGATTTCTAATGCTCGCGAAGAGAGCGCGAAAAGAAACCGATTTCTGATTCGCCCCGAAGAGTTGCTGCGTGGTGAACGATACGCCAGAAGCCGGGACTTAGAGGTCGTCGGTTTCTATCACTCGCATCCAGATTCCCCTGCGGTTCCGTCCCAATATGATCTCGAGCATGCCTGGCCGACTTACTCCTACATCATCGTCTCGGTAAGTGCAGACCAGGCGAACGATCTCTTTTCATGGGAGCAGCAGCCGGATAGGTCGCAGTTTATTAAGGAGGAGTTGCGAACTGAGCAACTTTTGTAACGGCTCATTCTTCTCATGAGCACAGTTAAGAGTACAAAAATTCCAAGGTGGTTAGTTGGAAAGGAATCAAGCAATGTCAGTAACAATTTCGATACCGGCGCCGTTGCGCCAGTTCGCAGCTGGACAATCACAAATCGTCGTTGAGGCAAGAACAGCGGGTGAGGCATTGGAACTGCTGACATCTGCACACGCTGCCCTCCGCCGGCACCTTTACAACGATCAAAATGTGCTCCGCACTTTCGTTAACGTCTATCTCAACGATGAGGACATCAGGCATGCTTCTGGACCTGACACACCAGTGAAGGACGGCGACACGATCATGATTGTGCCTTCGATTGCCGGAGGTGCAGTGATGGAGTCCGAAGTTGGACACGGTTTACCGGAGCTGTCCAACGAAGAGATCATGCGTTACAGCCGTCACTTGATAATGCCGGAAGTTGGCATGCAGGGACAGCGACGTTTGAAGGCCGCGAGCGTGCTCATGATCGGTACTGGAGGATTGGGCGCGCCGGTGGGAATGTATCTCGCTGCCGCAGGAGTTGGTCGAATTGGAATAGTCGATTTTGACGTTGTCGAAGAGTCGAACTTGCAGCGTCAGATTATTCATGGCACGAAGGATCTCGGCCGGAGCAAGATCGAATCGGCTCGCGATCGTTTGCGCGACATCAATCCGCACATAGAAATTGAGACACACGAGTCGCGGCTAACCAGCCAGAATGCGATGCGACTCTTCCGTAATTACGACATCATCGTTGATGGGACTGATAACTTTCCGACGCGATACCTGGTCAACGATGCTTGCGTTTTGAGTGGGAAGCCCAATGTGTACGGCTCCATATTTCGATTTGAGGGCCAGGCGAGCGTCTTCTGGGCTGAGAAGGGTGCGTGTTACCGATGCCTGTATCCCGAACCGCCTCCTCCCGGGTTGGTTCCCTCATGTGCGGAAGGTGGCGTTTTGGGTGTGCTTCCGGGAATCGTGGGTGCAATTCAGGCGAACGAAACAATCAAGCTGATCCTCGGCGCGAGAGATTTGCTGATCAACCGGCTGCTACTTTTCGATGCCTGGCAGATGAAGTTCCGGGAATTCAAGTTACGCAAGGATCCGAAGTGCCCGGTCTGTGGCGAACAGCCGACTATTAAGGAGTTGATTGACTATGAAGAGTTCTGCGGGATGGCGGCGCATCAGGCCCCCGTCTCCGACTCGAGGTTGGAGGAGATCACGGCGATTGAACTGAATGCCCGTCGATTGCGCGGTGATTCCCTTCAAATCATCGATGTACGGGAACCCCATGAATTCGAGATTGCCAGGATCCCTGGGACGAAGCTAATTCCGTTGGGCCATGTAGTAGGCCGGATGAATGAAATAGATCCCGAAGTTGAAACGATCGTTCACTGCAAAGGTGGTGTGCGAAGCGCAAAGGCAATCGAAGCCTTGAAACGGGCCGGCTTCCCAGGTCGCTTGATCAACTTGAAAGGTGGGATCACTGCCTGGTCGGATGACGTCGATCCCAGAGTGGCGAAATATTGATGTCCGATATGCTTTAGCTTGTCGTTGACGCCCATGAAGTGACGTTCGGATATTCTCCAAGTGCCTGATACGTTAGCTTCTCCCTACGTCTTTGGGCACTACTTTTTTTGCGGCTTGAATCTTTCGACCAGCTCTTTCCTGCAGTAATTCCAATGCCATTCCTGCCAGTCTCTAACCAATCCAACCTTGACGGGGTTGTTGAGTACATATCGGACCGTCTTGTCAAACTTCCACTACGAATAATGTGATCGAAACTCTCGTGTTCCCAAAAAGATCCAGCTCGCGAACTGTAGATTTGGGGATCGAACCGGCGAGGCGACAAGTAACAAATATGGTCCCATCCAGCGGTTGGATGTGAGGACGCCGGCGTCGGGTAAACTGCTTGTAGTCGAGGTTGCCCACGAAAACCTCTATAGTCTTTTTTGCCTGGCAATCGGTGAGAATTGCCAAATGAAAATCAATCTAAAACGACGACAATCTAAAGCATATCTGACATTCCCGGTTTCTAAAGATCCATCCGCTGAGTGAGGGTTTCCGCCAATTCAGGCCAACGACGAGCTAAAGCATATCGGACATTATTCCTGCGGCAATGAGTGAATTAATCGACGGATGCGATCGGCAAACAGCACATCGATCTTGCAGGGTTCAATTACTTTAGTTACTTCTCCGAGTCCAAACGTCGGGTGCATCATCGCTTGTCCCGTTCGATAGGTGCGCGTCCGGTCGTAAGGTGCGCCTGCTTTTGCCGTTGAGCGTTTTGCGCCTGCATCCGCAGTGATTCCGCTCTTGAACGCACTCCGTTCTCCGCACTTCGGACAACTTACACGAGAAACCTGCCCCCGTTTGGTAATGGAGACAACGACGTGGCCGCGCACCTCATTACAAACAACACAAAGTTTCTCGACACGCTCGCCAACTGTAAAAACGGGCTTATCCATGAGGTTATCTCCTATCATTCTGCAAACTCTTGTTTGAAAAAGTGCGATGCCCGACGAACTCCAGTCTGTCGCGATATTGATCTGAAGGGACAGGGTCCGTCAGACATCATCCACTTTTTGTAACTACTTAACGAAAAACTACCACCGCGGCTCGCGATTGCCACCGCCACCACCGCCGTAACCGCCGCCACGACCGCCGCCGCCACCATACCCGCCACGACCGCCACCGCGACCACCACCATAACCACCACGACCACCGCCGCGATTCCCACGATCCTCGCGCGGGCGAGCTTCGTTGACAGTTAGATTGCGACCGTTGAATTCCTTACCATTAAATTGCGAAATAGCTGCTTCGCCTTCTTCCTTTGAGGCCATCTCGACAAAACCAAAACCACGCGAGCGGCCTGTATCACGATCTTCAACAACAGAGGCCGATTCAACTGTGCCCGCCTGGGCAAACAGCTGTTGCAAGTCGTCGCTTGAAGTCTGAAAGGCGAGATTGCCGACGTAAAGTTTCATGGACATGTAAACGCTCCTCTCCCGCTACTCAGGAGTGTCAAAAGAAGCTTTGAATCGAAGTGGGCTCCGTTGTAACGGCAGCAGCGAAAGCTCTAGTTCGGATGCTCAAGATGAGCGGCTTCTGTAGTTTGAGTCAAGCCTGCTCTCGAATCATCCAAAACGCCGCCGCCAACTCACCGAGGCGCGGGGGCGCATCACCGTTGATGCGCGAGAGAAGGGGTTAAACGGGTAGTATGATGCACTACAGCAGGGATACTTGCAAGGAACGCTACTTTGCTGGGGAAATCGCTCAAAATTCGGCCCTGGGATTAGCCTGACAATCCAATGACCGTTACCTGATCCTCCATTGCACATTTGTCAGGTCAGGAAGGGTGGCTTGCCCCCGCTGTTGCGCTAGAAGGATCTCAATCAGTTACATGCTCACCACTTTGCAATTGAGATCCTTGTAGCGGAGCAGCGGGGGCAAGCCGCCCTTCCTGACCTGACAAGTGGGAACGGAGATCATTGTAGGGTGAGAGCCGGGGCAAGCCCACCTTCCTGACCCACAAATGTGCAATTGAGATCAGAGTTCCAACGGCTTGCGCCCCATAGTTTTGTTGATATACTGCGCGCCTCCGTCCCAGACATTCGTCTCACGTAGATCAGCAATTCGCCCAATCAGAATCTGGTAAAGCGAACCGACACCCGCTAGACCATCAGCAGATCCTGATGATTCATTAACCTCGCGAGTGTTGTGAGGTATGCCTTCTGAAGTTCGTTCCAGCCCATCCGGAATCCCGACGGTGGCATCGATTCTCCGCTCGATCTCGCAATGGCGAGCGGCTCAGACCCCACCCAACCTTACTTACACTAAAGGAGAAGACTATGAAGAAACTTGGTGCGTTCCTTGTTTTCCTAGGTCTGTGCGCGGCTGTCTTCCTTTCATCACCAGCACGCAGCCAGGGCCGACGAGACAAGCTTCACAGGACAGCGAATAAGATTGAGAACAACTACATCGTTGTACTTGACGATTCTGTCGTCTAACATGAGCCTCGGAGGTGGGGTATCGAGTGCGCTGGACACCGCCGTGAACAACCTCTCGAATGCAGGCGTCGCCATCGCCGTTGCTGCGGGCAATAGCAACGCCAACGCATGCAACTCATCCCCAGCACGCGCTGCGAACGCCATCACAGTTGGTGCGACGACCTCGACTGACGCGCGTGCATCCTTCTCCAATTTTGGTACGTGTTTGGATCTCTTCGCGCCGGGGCAGGGGATTCTTTCGGCGTGGTTTACCTCAAACACGGCGACCGCAACATTGAGCGGGACCTCAATGGCTTCGCCGCACGTCGCAGGCGTGGCCGCACTTTATAAACAAGCCAACCCTTCAGCTTCCGCCACAACTATTCGCAACGCAATCGTCAACAACGCGACGACCAATGTTGTCACAAATGCTGGAACTGGATCGCCGAATCGGCTGTTGTACTCTCTGTTTTTCTGAAGCTTTTATCTTGGCGCAGAAAAATGACCGGGAGCAATTCGAGAAAATCGAATAGCTCCCGGTTCGTGATTAGTCCATTTCAATCCCTAGTCTATCCGCGCATTTGAATAGCGATAACCCGAGGACACAGGCAATGACCAGGTAGAAGTAAAAAGTAATGGTGCCGTTGATGAAGTGAGCGGGGAGGTTTCCTATGAACGGCAAAGTGAACGGCGATGTAAGGAGCGCGACTATCGCGCTCAGGATTGTTGCAACTATTTGAATTGCGATAACCATGCCGAAGGCTTTGAAGTACGTGGAGCCCATTCGACGAATGGTGTCGAGGCCAACGAGAGGATTGATTACGGAACCAAAACTCTGCGTGTACCCTGCCACCGCGAGCGCCATCGGGTAGTAAAAGATTGCCCATGCAATGCTGGCCAGAAAGAGAACAATCACAAACAAGCCTGCTCCAAAATACGGCACAAGCATCCGGGCGAAACCGAGTGGATCATTTTCTTCTTCTTGTGAACGCTCTGCTTCCCTCGCAAGCTGCGCTCCTGGCCGAAGTTGATCCAACTTCTTGCTGGCCTCTCCAGCCTTCTTAGGATCCCCATTGGGATCGAGCAACACATCGAGGTCTTCTTCCGTAGGTCCCGCAGATTGAGCCGATGCCAGTTGTCCCTCCGGACTCAATGGCGATACAACGCCGGTGCTGATGACACCGAACATAAGTGCAAGTGTCAGGGCAATCACTGGTCCCCAACTGACAATGGAGATGCCAAGTCCGAGGAATATTGGTACGACCAAATCGTCCCAAAAAGAGAACGCGCTGAAGTCGGGCATAAAACTTCTATTCAAACGGCCCCAGGCGACCTGGGTGATCACGTGTGAGATGCAGCCAAACAAGATCATCCATGCCAGGAGTCCACCGCGGAGACCAGCTAGAAGCAGCACGCTATAGATTAGCGCGCCTGCAACGAGCGCAACTTTGTGTTGAAACGGATAGCGCACGGCGCGCGTGAAATCATCGAGGCCGAAACCCGACTCTTGAAACTCTACACGCGCGCTCTTGCTTGTTACGGCAGCGTAGTCTCGACAGAGATCGCCACACAGTGGACAAACGGGAACCTTGCTACTGCCGACAAATCGCGGACAGTCCTTGCACAGCGCTGCGCTGCACATGCGACAAAGGTAATGGGGCACTGTTCCGGGGTGGTTGTGACAAACATTTGCTGGTGAGCCAACGCGGGAAACCCCACTATAGGTGGTAACAGGATCAGTGGTTGACGAGGACCCAAACGACTGCACCTGCTGCGTCGCTGTGTCTGGCGACGGGACACTCGTGGTGGTTGTTTGGGGCGGTGTCGCAACGACCTCTCCGCTAAAGGCTCCCTTCAACTTCGGAACGCGACCGGCGTCGATCCAGTTTAGATTTCCTTTGCTGACCTTATCCGTCGGCAGCACGCAGCCTTCGGCTATCCACTGTTTGAGAGTTTCCAGATCGGTTTCGAAAACTCCTTCCACAGTACTAACTCGCCATAATTCGGGTTGTGCGCTCATGTCGTCACTCCTAATGCTTTTGGGGCAGCTTGTAGCTGGGGTTCCGGCAGTTCTTAGTGGAAAAAGTGATCCTACTTTCGCGGTTTGGTTGACGTAGCCGGCTGTCGATAGGCAGGTTCAAAAAGAGCTGAGCCGGAGATACTAAGCTGGCTGTTTGCTCCGCTGGATTTCGGTGGATGTGAGGCTTCGCTAGCCCGAAGGATCGGGCCACTAAGAATACTAGACCGCCAGATTTGGCTGGGTCAATAGTTTATTTAGGTTGGGACCAATTTCGGGAAAAGATTCTTCGGAAAAAGCGATATAGGAAGCCGTGGGAATAGGGTAATGCACCAAAAGCAATCATTTGTTATTGAGGGGTGCGATTTGGCAGGCGGCAGGTTAGTCCGGTAGACCAAAGGCCTGGGACCAAGACCAAAGCAAAGTCCTGGTTCCCTAACCATGGTTAGGGAATGGCTCTGAGTCGAGCCTCCAAATTTTCGCGACGGCTACGGCTGAGGCGAAGTTGCCTGCCATCTTCCAGGACGACGATGTAATCGCCATTGAAATGAGGATGCATCTCCTTGATGCGGTCCAGGTTGACTATTATTGAGCGATGGATACGGACAAATCGCTGTGGATCCAGTTGAGCTTCAAGGTCATGCATCTTTTCGCGCAGCAAGTGTTCCTTGCGGCCGACATGCAGTTTCGCATAATTCCCGTCAGCTTCGATCCAATCGATATCATCTACTTTTAACAGAATTACGCGATTCGCAAGCTTGATCATCAACCTCGTCAAATAGTTCTTCTGATTAATGGAAGTTTCGCGCTGGCTCTCACGCTCTTCGAGCAAAGCCAGCAATCGCTTGCTTACTTTATTAATTTCGCGCGCTTCGATCTGTAACTTGGCCCTTTGCAAGGCGTGAGCAAACCGCGAATCGTCAAAAGGCTTTAGCAGATAATCGAGCGCATGAACCTCGAAAGCTTTGAGAGCATACTGGTCAAACGCTGTAACAAAGATAATCGCATGAATGTGCTCGGGCCCCACTCGCTGAAGGACATCGAACCCATCCATCTCCGGCATTTGAATGTCCAGGAAGATCAGATCAGGCGATAGACTGTTGATAGCTTTGACTGCCTCGCGGCCATTGCGACACTCTTCTACGATTTCAATCTGAGGATCCTTCTCGAGAAGCAGACGGAGATTGCGTCGCGCCAGAGGCTCGTCATCGACAATTAGAGTTCTTATTCGCCCAGTCATAAAATCCGCAGATTTCGCAGACCACGCAGATTCGGAGAGGGCATGCCTGCTCCTGCGTACTGCACCTGCGTCCTATTACGTCGTCACTCTGAATGTCTTAAGGGCATCACGATCACCACCTCCACTCCTCCTTCTTCACGATTGCGAATATCCAGCCGGTGGTTCTCGTTATAAAGCTGTTGCAAACGCGCCGCAGTGTTTGCCAGCCCAATGCCGCCACTACTTTTCAATTGCCAGTTGGTCGGCAGTCCAACCCCGTTGTCGTACACCGTTAGTCGTAGAAAGCCGTTTTCAATATGCGAACTAATTCCCACCAACCCTAATGCAGCGCTGCGAGCAATCCCATGATGCAGGGCATTTTCCGCGAGTGGTTGCAGAATAAGATTCGGAACCAGTGCTTTCGTCGTCGCCGGATCAATGTCAAGCTCGATCTGCAACCGATCGGAAAATCTCATTTCCTGAATACTCAAATAGAGCTTGATGAAGTTTAGTTCTTCTCTCAGTTCCACTTCCTGCTTATCAGAATGCTCGAGTGCATGACGCAGTAGATCGCTGAGACCGACGAGCATGCTGACGGCAGCTTCATTCCTGTTGTCACGTACGAGACCCACAATACCGTTCAAAGTGTTGAAGAGAAAATGCGGATGAAGCTGCATCCGTAGCGAATCCAATTGCGCCTGGGCCAGTTGCGTCTCCAGCTGAGCGGCCAAAAACTCGCGCCCGCGATACTTACGGTAGTAGTCGATGGCATAACAAATACCAAGCACCGCGCCATAAACGAGCAGATCCGAACCTAAAGAACCTTTCATTCGCGACAGGAATCGTGGCCAAAATGCCGAAGGACTCGTGCCCATGTTCTCGAAAGGCTTGACGCTTAGTGTGATGAACGTTGCTGCAGCGCTGTGAAGTGCAGAAATAATGAGAAACGCTGGGATGTGGACTCCGAGACTGCGTTTCCACGATCCACCGACGAGCGAAAAGCGACGCGCTAACCAGATCATCGCCGGCGTCAACGGCGCCCACGCCAACCAGGTGAGTATTCCCCATGAGAAGATCCGCCACCACGGATGTCCCATACCTTCGGCGCGAACCTCCAGGTAAATAGGACCGGCATAGATAACACCGAGCATGGCCCATGCTGCCAGCACAACTACCCATTTCAATCCACGGCTGCGGCCGAGAAGTCCGGTCTGCGTCTCAAAGCTGTAAATTTGGGATTCGAATGGCTGCATTCAGTTACACGTAATCCACAGATTAAGCAGATCTCACAGAGTCCGACAACTCAGCGGGGGACGTATATTGTGCTCAAATGGTTATGTTCTGAATCGGTGTAATCTGCTTAATCTGTGGATGGTTTCTCAGCTCGGCTTCCTATATTTCGGCACCAGGTTCATTCCGCAAACGGGACATTCCCCGGGAGAGGGGTAAACGGCGGTATCACAGGCGAAGGGACATGGCGGGCAGGTGTAGCCAACCAGAGTTAGCCGATTCCTGTCTGTGCTTCGAATCCTTGCGTCTTGATTGGCAACTTGCCACGCTGTTGCGAAGACCAACTGGACGACACGCGCGAAGTGGTCGTAGGCAATTGTCTCTGGTTCGTCCGCTGGTTGATGGTACTTTTCTGTTAGACCTGTTGAGAAATAGATGTAAGGAACCAGCTGCGTTTCGAAATTATACTGATCGGAGCTGAAGCCTTGATTTCTTGTCAACTCGAGGTTAATGCCTGTCGTACGATTGATTCGCGTGGCGGAATCGATGAGTTCGTCTGAAAGTTCCTCAGCACCGAGTATATAGATGTAGTTTTTGCTGTGCGTCGGATGCGTTGGGTCAATGCCGGCGACTCCATCCATATTGATGTCCGCTACGGTTTTATCCCAGGGCACAACAGGTTGAACGGAGTAGTGACCCGAACCGAGCAGCCCCTTCTCCTCACCCGTGAAGTTGATAAAGAGAATTGAACGTCGTGGTCCGAAGCCGTCGCGCTTGGCTTTGATAAACCCTTGTGCCATTTCAAGCGATGCAACCACGCCCGATCCGTCGTCCGCCGCTCCGTTGAAAATTTGATCGTCTTTCAGAAGAGAATTGATTCCAAGGTGATCATAGTGCGCCGAGATGATTAGAACTTCGTCCTTAAGTAGCGGGTCAGATCCTTCAATGAATGCCAGGACATTCTCGGTGGTCAGCCCATCGTAAGGCTTTACAGTAGCGGAGACTCTTACGATGTCGTTGAGTGCAAAGACAGTTGGTTTCAAGGTTTGATTGATCTGTTTTTGCAAATCCTCGATGGTTTGGCTCGATGAAGCGAGAAGTTGATTTGCCAGTTTAGAAGAAATTGCGAACGTGGGCGGAAAGGAAGGGCTCTGCGTTAGAGACAAGGGTCCCAATCGTTGCGCATTTCGGGACGCTTGTGCCGCGCGATCAGCAAACGTTCCGGGCGTTCGAAGACTCAGGTCTGATACTACGAGCATTCCCTTAGGTCGGCCTGCGTCCAATAACGCACGCCTCTTGTTGAAAAACTGTGTACTCCATGAAGAAGGCTTGTGGTCGATCGTGGGAAATAGACTGGTCGAACCATCCAGGAGGGGTTCGTCTTCAAGTATCAGGACCCACTTGTCGGAGAGCGATATTCCTTTGGCTGCCAAAGCGGTGTAGTCGTTATACCCGAGCCGGTCATCTGCGATTCCATATCCTGCGAAAACAACTCCCCCGGCGGCTCCGGTCAACGCACCCGACGAGAAGAACGACAGGTCGTCGTGCCTTTCACTCGAGAATGTGCTCGAGGCTATTTTGTCTCCATTGATTGACACATCGAGACGCGACAGTTTTGGAGTCCTTCGATAAACGGCGAAAGACTGAAAGTAGGTTGAAGGCGACAGGGGGTCAGTAGTCTTCTTAGTGCCTCTCGGTGTCAGACCAAGTTGCCGATATTGTGATGCGAGGTATTCCGCCGCGAGTTTTTGCCCTCGGGTGGTAGTTTCGCGTCCTTCAAAGAGGTCCGACGCAAAGAAGTAAAGACGTGCAGCCAGCCCTTCGGGAGTTATCAGGTTTTGATAACGTCGAACAACTTCGGGATCATTCAACGTGGCAGGCTTTCGCTGAGGCGTGCCTGCGCCTAACGAACGTCCGGCGCGCTGTCCTGCAACTATGATCGCTCCAATCAGAATAAGCACGACAGACAGCGCGAATGTTCGGTGTCGAGATCTACTGGTTCCCCTGGTCATGTCTACCCTTCAGAAGGTTATGGCCTCATCGCTGCTGATTCGCGAATGTTGCTGCGTGCAATCTTCACACTCAACGTAAATTTGTTCTTTTCACCGGCAATCGGCTCAACCCTAACGGCGCCATTCCAGACTGCTCCCTTTTCGTCCGTGAACGTCCACCAACTCTCGGTCGCATTCTTTACCGGTTCTCTGGTTGCCTTGGTCCACTTGACTAATGGAGGCCCGTACGTTTTGTTATTGGAGATTGAAGTATTTATGCTCGCGAGTAATTCGGCTGCCGAAGATTCGGTGGTCACCGCCCATGTGTTTTCCCACTTGTCGGTTGTCCCAGTCCGACTCAACGGTATCCAGCCATCTTGAAGCACCTTAACGTCGTAATTGAATCGCATGTACTTATCGGCCAGCGCAGCGCGGACGAACTTTGAGTCGGGATCCCAGTTGTATTCCATACCGAGCGCCGCCATTTGTGCTGTGCCTTTGCCGAAGAGTCTCTCGATGACGTGCAGCGAACCATCAATGCCAGACGAAAGACCGGCAGTCGTAATGATTCTTCCATTGTCCACGAAGCGCCTGTCGTCGACGACTTTTGTCTTCGGCGCCGCTTCCCTTAGCATCGGAATCAGACCAGCAGTGGTCGTTGCTTCCAAGTCGTCAAGTAGTCCGGCTTTAGCAATGATGAAGGCTCCGTTGCAAACGGACATCACGATCTCAGCGTTTTTTGCTTTTTCCTGAACCCACTTGATAACCGTCGGACTATTTAACTGCGCTCGAACGTCGCCGCCGGGAACGAGCAGCACATTCGGATCAGGGGCATTCTCGAAACTGTATTTCGGATTTACGCTCATTCCCATCGACGTGGTAATAGCGTTCGTTTTTTCTGAAACGGTGTAGATGTTGAAGGCTTCTCCAACATTACTGTACGTGTGGCCGAAAGTTTCGTATGGGCCGGTGTAATCGATGATTTGCACACCATCAAAGATTAGGATTGCCAGATTTCGTGGAGGCTTGGAGGCTTTCGGCGCCGTGGACTGCGCAATTGCGCAGGCACTCAAGATAAGCATGCAAGCGAGTGTCGACAGAGAACGCGTCGTAAAGACGTTCATAAGATGACTCCTTTGAATCACAGATTTTCAGTTAATGGGTGAGTTGCTTAGCGTTTGATCCATCCGTTTTCATTACCCAGATTTCCATTCGTCCTGTGCGATCGCTTTGAAAGGCTAGATGCTTGCCGTCGGGAAACCAGGAAGGCGTTTCGTCAAGATATGGTCGCTCGTGCGCAGCTAGCTTTCGCATTTCATTCGTCGTGACATCAATTACCCAAACATGTGCCGATTTCTTCTGCACTCGACTGTTGACCTGAACAGCAATCCAGCGACCGTCGGTCGACCATGCAGGCGATTGTGCTCCGCCCTCTTATGCAGGCACGTAAGTAACCTGGTGACGCTCTGAACCGTCGGCATTGACGATAAAAATCGCGAGTTCACTTTTTGGATCGTTTCTGCTCGTGAACGCGATGCGTTTGCCATCAGGAGACCAGCGATTGTTCCATGCGATGGATGCACCATCGTTAATCTGTTGACGTTTCGAGCCATCGAGTGCCGCGACAATCTGTCGCATTTCGGTCCAACTCCCCGAAGTGTAAAGTACTCGGTTACCATCCGGCGAAATCATCGGGTTGCGTCCGGGCACACTGGCGATCTGCCGCTGGTTTTTCCATCAATGTCCACCGCGTGGATCACACTCACCTCATCCTGAAAGACTGAGAACGCAACCGACTTACTATCGGCTGACCAACCAGCGAAGCTTTCATGGACTGGCGTGTGTGTAATGCGCGCCTCACCAGTTCCGTCTGAGGCGATTACGTACATGTCATCAGAACCGTCGCGATTGGAAAAGAAGACTATGTGTGAACCGTCGGGCGAAACGAGAGGAAGTGAACCGTTGCGAAGTTGGGTTGGAATAGTTGAAGTCGCCTGGGCCGAGGCAATCGTCGGATACAACGGATGCAACAAACCCAAAATAAGGACAATGATCTTCGTTTTAGTCACTTTCTAACCCTCAAACGATCCAGCCTTTGCTTTGGTATTCCATGTACGTCGCAGTAGCTTGAGCGACGTCGCGGCCGAAATATCGCTCGACGACTCGGAGTGCAAGATCGATCCCTGAAGACAAACCGCTGCGCTTTCGATCGATGAGAATGTGGCCGTCAACGATTCTGGTAGTGACGCGACCGCGATTATTCCGAGACTTGCGCTTTGAGTCATGAATTCTCTTCGTTTCATATCTCCTCCCTGGGGACCTGTCCAAGGTGATTTGTTGCAATGATGCTTGAGAGACGGATTTCAGAACAAAGATAAGCCTTATTTGATTTAAGAGGATTTAGTTTGTCGTAAGCTGGGCAAACGGAGACGTAGACTGCCCGTTTCGAGTGATGACTTGCAGGAGTTATTTCTCAACTTTCGAGAAAGGAATCCCCGCCGTTGCGCTACAAGGATCTCACTTTCCTCTTTTGAGGTCAGGAAGGGTGGCTGCCCCCGCTGGTGCACTACAAGGACCTCACTTCCTAACAGTGACTCTTTATTATCCCTGTGGTAAAAAGTTCTCCAGCCCAACTGCTTCATCGCTTTGGATAGCTTCTCTGCATCATCCTCCCACCACCAATCATGACCCACCGCCAGTGGTTCAGACGGAGTCAAAGTAAAAAGCTCTAAAGCTGGTCCAGCAATAATCCTTTGCCGACCCAACCAAACCTGCTTTGACCGGGTTATTGTGAATATAGTTAATTTTCTGCCAGATCATCCGGATACTCCAAAGTGGCAGGGCTTTAAAACTCTCCTGCCAGACTCTATGAGTGGAACCATTAAAAATCCCTTACAACATCTCTCTTGTTTGAAGATGGGAATCCGGTGCAGCACATTGCCGGTTACATAATGCAAAGCACCTGGAAGTTGAGATTGGACCACTTTTTCGTCATGAGGAAAGCTCCGTGAGATAAAGCTTGAGTGGGGAGAGGATATAGATGAGATCACTGTAGTGCAACAGCGGGGGCAAGCCACCCTTCCTGACCTCAAAAGAGGGAAGTGAGATTCTTGTAGTGCAGGAGCGGGGGCAAGCCACCCTTCCTGACCTCAAAAGAGGAAAGTGAGATTCTTGTAGGGTGAGAGCGGCAAGCCCTCCTTCCTGACCTGATAAACTCAGCGATGAGCGTCAGGTCGGAACCAATCTGCTCGCTGCGACGCGCCAAACGGCTGTTGTAATCCCAGTTAGATTCCATCCTTTCGTCGTCTACATTTCTCAGCCAACCGCCGAAAACTGGTAACCAGTAGCCGTAACGCATTTGCCTGCCTCCTTCTCCAAAAAGTCGACTAGTCGAACGTGGGGATCACAGCCGATCACCCGTGGCGCATCGGCGACGAAGTTTGAAAGAGCGTTGATGTCGTAATAGAGCAACGCTCCATCTCGGTCATCGACGACGTACTCAACGCCACCGACATCGATCTGCGCTGCCTGAACGATTAGCTTCACCTCTTCGATTACATTGTCGGGCGGCGTATACGACTCGACTTGTAACCCGGTTCGTGGCGCGTCAGCTGGACATGCAATTCGCGCCAGTTCGGTACCGTCGGTCGTTTGACAGATATCCGCGGTCAATCGGTGCACGGCGTAAAGCCCCCAGACGGGAAAGACGATATAATAGGCATACGACTAGAAAAACAGTTGGGTGTGCCCCCAAGGAGAGTTAAACCATGAGTTGGAACCAAACATCGTATGCGACCGCCGATGTGCGCGACGTACGCGTTAGCGCATTCCTATCGAAGGTCTATGGCTGGATGTTTCTCGGCTTAATGATTACGGCCGGAACAGCTTTTGTAGTGGCTTCGTCACCGGTTTTGATCGAAACCCTGATACTTAACCGGTTCCTCTTCTGGATCCTACTCTTTGCACAACTGGGCGTAGTCTTCTACCTTTCGGCCCGCGTGGCGAAAATGGCTCCGGCCCCAGCGGCCGTGCTCTTCATGCTCTATTCAGCACTGGTGGGCGTTACCTCTTCCGTAATACTCCTGGTCTATACAGGCGCTTCGATCGCATCAACCTTCATTATTACGGCCGGCATGTTTGGCGCAACTGCAGTGTTCGGCACTCTGACTAAGAGGAGTCTGGCAGGCGTAGGTCAATTCATGTTCATGGGTTTGATTGGGCTCATTCTGGCCTCAATAGTCGGCATTTTTTGGCAGAACAGTGCATTGCAGTTTGTGATCTCAGTTGTTGGCGTATTGGTGTTTACTGGGTTGACTGCCTGGGACGCACAACGTCTGAAGCAGATGGCAGTGGCCTTACCTGACGGCCGCGTCGGAGCTTACGCAGTGGTTGGTGCGTTGTCACTATATCTCGATTTCATCAATCTTTTCTTCTTCCTCTTGCGCTTTACCGGTAATCGACGCAATTGATGCGACGTACACTCGACTGAGTTGTTGTAATTCTCGAAACGGCCCTAGATTCCGAACCGCATCGAGAAAGCCACAACTGCCATCCCCGCACTGAGAATAGTCAGCAGCACTAGCGTGATAACCAAGGGTAATTGAAGTCGCCTTATCGAGACGCGACTTCCGTTCAAATCAGAGTGTGAGGTACTTGGAGACTTGGACCCCACGTAATTCAACAGCAAACCAAGTGCGACGATAATTACAATCATTTGTCCCAGCACGTTAATCGTCTGAGGCGCTTTGCTGGCCCAGAATACCAAGCCAGTCACAACTACGAATCTGACCAACCATCTCATGGGCGACGAAATGTTTCCACGATCAATCGTGAGGCATTCCTGTTTCAGCCGCTCTATATCGCCAAACCGGCGTAGCGCATCAGCCCGCGCATCCTCCTGTGTCATGCCCTGGGCTATGTTCTCAGCAATCCTCATGTCGATATGAAACTGTAACTCTTCGTCGACCTCGCGTGCTGCTGCGGAGCCCGGAAAGGTGCTGAACAAAGCTGACAGGATTCCTTTCACATCCAACATTCCACACCTCCTCTCCGTCAACTGGTCTGCATAACCTTGGCAATGGCTTCCGTCATTCGTTTCCACGTTGAGGTTTCGACTGCCAACTGTTTTCGACCGGCTTTGGTGATCTGGTAAAACTTGGCCCTGCGATTGTTGTCCGAAAGACCCCATTCGGCCTCGATCCAACCGCGTCTTTCGAGGCGATGCAGCGCCGGATATAAGGAACCTTCCTCAACGCGTAATTCATCTTCAGTGGTTTCATGGATCCAGCGCACAACGTCATAGCCATGCATGGGTGCCCTGGACAGAGCTTTCAGCACCAGCATGTCGAGGGTTCCCTGCAGCATGAGATCGTTTTTCTTCATTACGCGGCGTCTCCCTAGATAGTCTAGGGCAGCAGAATAGTGCCTGTCACCTAGACTGTCAAGGGGAGGAGGGGAAATTGCAGAAATGCGAAATTGCGGAATTGCGAACTGCGGAATTGCGAATTTGCGAAAGGTCTCACGAACCGTAAGGGCCTTCTCCTCTTCCCTAAAGGATCTCTATTGACATTTGTTAGGTCGGGAAGGTGGGGCTTGCCCCCGCCGTTGCACTACAAGTCACTGAATTTGAAAGAGAGATCCCATGAATCCCTGAGGGGACATGTGACGCTACAGCGGGGCAAGCCACCCTTCCTAACTTGCGAATGGGGAACGGAGATCCTTGTATTGGAAGAGCGGGGCAAGCCCACCTTCCTGACCTGACAAATTGCAATGGAGATGCTTGTAGGTGGGAAACAAGCGACCAGAAATTTTAGTAGGGACAATTTCTACAGCCACTACCACAGCAGTAGCCACGACGACGCAGGTAACTCTCTGTAAACACCATCGCATCACTTTCCAGCTTGTAGTCTGTCCCTTCCGTTAACTTGCCTTGTAGCAAAGAGACGTCAACCGGCTGAAAGAACTGCTCCTGTGCTGAGTCAGCAAAAAGCTCCGGATGGATAAGATGGGCCAGCAGCTCAGCGCCCTCAACGACTCGCGGACCGGGCCGCGCAAAAAACGAGTTTGCGTCAACTGCGTAAACCCGACCACCACGTACGGCGGGAAGCTCAAAGAAAGGTGAATCACGGGTCTGACTCCCAAAAACACTCCAGACCTGTTTCATCGTCTGTTGCAGATTGAAGCCGCACGGCATGATTACTAAAACTTCAGGTGCCCACTCAACGAGCTGTTCCCAGGAAATGCGGACGGACTCACCGCGTTCGCGTCCCAACTTGTCGACGCCTCCTGCAAGATTTACCAGTTCCGGAACCCAGTGACCACTTGCATAGATTGGGTCGAGCCACTCCATGCAAAACACACGCGGGCGGTGAGAGACCTCGCTCGTCGCCGAAGAGATTTTCTCAATTCGAGCAAGACATTCATCGATCAGAGCTGCGGCTTCGCTTTTCCGTTCAGTTGCCGCGCCGAGCTCGCGCAAATTGTCGAAGATGTCGCTGATTGACTGTGGCGTCAGCCAGAGAATTTGCGGTGCTTTTGGTAATGCGTTCAAAACCTGAGAAACCTCATTGCCGGATGGAGCGCAGACCTGACAGAGGTTCTGTGTGAGAATCAGATCCGGTGCAAGCTCGCGCAGGAGATCTTCATCTATCTGGTAAAGACTCAAACCCGCGCGCATTCGATCTGCTACTGCTCGGTCAATCTCACTCTGGCTCATCGTCTCGATGGGCAGAACGTTCCGCACCACAATCGGTTTGCTCTTTATCTCAGGCGGATAATCGCATTCGTGTGTGATCCCGACGAGTGAATCGGTGAGACCTAAGGCACTGACCATTTCCGTTGCGGAAGGAAGAAACGAAACGATGCGTGGCATGCGTGTAGTGTAACAGGATAGAAATGTGAATTGCGAAATTCGAATTGCTAATTATTAGTCGAAAGCGAGCTCCACAAAATCTCTGGGTTAGCAGTTCTAATAAACCAACTGCGAACCTGCGACAATAGCTTCCAGGCATATCATCAGTCGCTTCTAGCCTCCCAATTGCCGATCGTATTAGAATGCCGCGCTCCAAACTGAAATCGTAGTTCAATCTTCGGCTTGCGACGACTTTGATCCAGCCGTTCCGAAGGAGTTAAACCATGTCCCGTCCGCTAATGCTCCTTTTTGCCCTTGCGCTTTCACTCACAACTACAGCTCCTTTTCGTGCTCAAAATCGCGCCACTTTTACTGTCGGAACTGCGACTGCCTCTCGCGGCCAGAAAGCTACTGGCACGATTGAGGTACCCGCGGGTATCGACGCCGGATTGAGTATTCCCGTCGCAGTGTTTCACGGGACCAAATCCGGCCCGGTTCTGGCACTCGTATCAGGCGCTCACGGAACTGAGTATGCCTCCATCATTGCGCTCGAGAAACTTATTAATGCGCTCAATCCGGCTGAGATCTCCGGAACAGTAATCGTAGTCCCGCTGATTAATATTCCCTCGTTCGAACAAAAAGTGCCTCACCTAAATCCGGTAGATCGAAAGAGCATGAATCGTTTCTATCCTGGAAAGATAGATGGAACACAGACTGAACGCGCTTCTTTTCTGATCACCAAACAGGTAGTCGAACAGTGTGACCATCTGATTGATCTTCACGGAGGAGACACTGACGAAAGCTTGCGCCCTTATAGTTATTGGACAAAAACAGGAAACCAAAAACAGGATGAGATCTCGCGGGAGATGGTGATGGCCTTTGGCCTGGACCACATCATTATCTCAGTTGATCGGCCCAAGGATCCTCAGGCTTCGCGCTATCTTGAAAATACGGCGACGACTCGTGGCAAACCCTCAATCACCGTCGAAGCCGGATACGCCGGCACGGTGGAAACTGACGACGTTGACGCTCTGGTGAATGGTTGTTTAAGTGTGATGCGTTATTTGAAGATGTTGCCCGGAAACGCAACACCAATTGAGCATCCAGTTTGGATCGAGCGCGTTGCAACGGTGACAAGTGAGCAAACAGGTGTGTTCTATCCTTTGGTGAAACGCGGCGCGTATGTAGAAGAAGGAATGAAACTCGGATATGTGACCGACTATCTGAGTAAGGTCATCTTTGAGCCACGCGCTTCAGTCTCCGGTGTGGTGCTGTACATTTGCGCCGTGCCTTCAATGACAAAGGGCGCAACGGTTGCCAACCTTGGGGTTGTCCAGAAATGAATGCTCACTTTCCTCTTTTGAGGTCAGGAAGGGTGGCTTGCCCCCGCTGTTGCACTACAAGGACCTCACTTCCTAACAGTCACTCTTTATTATCCCTGTGGTAAAAAGTTCTCCAGCCCAACTCCTTCATCGCTTTGGATAGCTTCTCGGCATCATCCTCCCACCACCAATCATTATCCACTGGCAGTGGCTCAGCGGAGTCAAAGTAGAAAGCTCTAAAACTGGTCCAGCAATAATCCTTTGCCGACCCAACCAAACCTGCTTTGACCGGGTTATTGTGAATATAGTTAATTTTCTGCCAGATCATTCGGATACTCCAAAGTGGCAGGGCTTTAAAACTCTCCTGCCAGACTCTATGAGTGGAACCA
>JBKOYD010000024.1:0-6434 GCA_046725195.1 Acidobacteriota bacterium
TGGAGTCGCTCAGGCGCAGCGAGCATCTTTGGTGACCATATGTGGCCATCTGTCCGGCCATTGTCACGACGGAAGAGGTCAAAACTCAACTTCTCATTCTCCCCAGGCTTCAGCCTGGGGATCCGTGTGCCCGCAAATCTCGGCAATCGTTTTAACGCTTTCCAAATCGCTCGAAATCGCTGCGATTCAGCTGAATCTGAAAACCGTTGAAACGGTTTCAGGGTCTGAAAGCGCCTCTAACCCCAGGCTAAAGCCCGGGGAGAATGAGAGTTTGGCACCGTCTCGGCAGTGAGTGGGATTTTCGTTCATTTGTGCAAGGGGTTGTAGTCTTAGCCGGCGAAGCGTGTCGAGTCCGCCACGCGGCTAAAGCCGGTTGAGAATGAGAGAGAATGAGAGATGCCAACTTTTGAGGCAAAGCTGGCTCAACAGCTTTCATTTAATGGGCCCAGGCTAAGGTCTTGAGCGCCCAAATGCTGTCAGGATATTTCTGTCTGAACTGTTCCGGCAGCACACCGAGCACAGTGTGATCGTTGGTTGCCTTGTAGATCATGAAAGTCGAAGCCACCCATCGCAACCATTGAGGTCAGATGATTGTACTGCCTGAATCAGACGAAGACTTGCTGCGTGAGTGCGAGGTCGAGACGTTCCGTTCGAGTGGACCCGGAGGTCAGCATGTCAACAAGACGGAAAGCGCGGTTCGGCTGAGGCACTTGCCTTCGGGTGTCGTCGTCACTTCAAAGCAGGAACGCAGTCAACACCGCAATAAGGCGCTCTGTTTACAAAGGCTTCGTAAGAATGTCAAGCAGCTGAACTATCGTCGCGAAAAACGCATTCGCACGCAGGTTCCACGTAGCGCCAAGGAACGCACGCTTGAAGAAAAAGCACGACGTTCACAGATCAAGCAATTGCGCTCGAAGCCGTCGCCGGATGAGTGAGCGGTGCAAGGTGCTATCATGAGACCAAGGAAAAAAAGGGGGGACGTGCGGAGTGATAACTGTCGCCAATCGGATCTACGTAACACATGAGTATGCCGAGGACTTCGAGCAGAGGTTTCGTGAGCGTGCAGGGCTGGTGGACCAAATGCCTGGTTTTATTTCAAACCAGATCCTGCGCCCGGTCAACGAAGGCGATCCTTATGTGGTTTTTACTATCTGGAATAGCCGCCAGGACTTTCTCAACTGGGTGCGCTCTGATGCGTTTGTGAAGGGACACGCGCAGTCTGGCTCCCTCCCGAAGGAAGCATTTTCCCGATCGAACGTGTTGGAGATGCATGAGGTGATCCAGGATTCCAGTCGCCTTGATTTAGAACCGGAGCCGCATGGTGGCCCGTTCAAGTTGCATTAGAGGCAACGAATGCAATCCAAAGTCATTCAAGTCGCGAGCCTCGCAATCACGATCGCTTACGCCGCGTTCATCGTCTGGATCTACGCTACCGAGCCCCGCACCTTTAAGGAGGTGGCGACCGGCGCTGAAGTTGCTGCCGGCACTTACCAGGTCAATCAGGAGAGGTTTAATTCTGCGCTTGATCTCTTCCGGCGGGAACAGTTTCGTGCGGCCCGCGACGAATGGCAGCGCGCAGACCCGGCGCAAGGCGATGCGCGGACACAGTTCTATATCGCTTATTCCTTTTACCGCGAAGGCTGGGGCCGTGTTTATTACGACCAGGAGCTGTTCAAGCATGGTCTGGAAGCAGTTAATCGCGCCATCGCGCTTGCATCAGTCAGCCCGCTTACCGTGGACGATCCTAATTTGCGCATGCACAGCGCTGCGGAGTTGAAGGCGGAATTAGAGCAAGGCACCGAAGGCAGTTGGAGCGACGTCAATCCACTTAAGGTGCTACGCACGAGGAAGTGAAGGAATGGTCAGTGGTCAGTGGTCAGTTGCTAGTTGGTCTTAGGTCTTAGGTCTTTGGTCTTTGGCCTTTGGTCTTGGGTTTTCGGATGATGGGTGATCTGATCAAAGACTAAGGACCAAAGACCAAAGTCCTAAGACCAAAGTCCTACGACCAAAGACCTAAGACCAAAGTCCTAAGACCAACTAGCAACTGACCACTGACAACTGACAACATGACGCAGACCAATCGTTCCAGGAATCGCTTGCTGGTGGAGTTTCTTGTGTTGCCAATACTCTTTCTGACGGTGGCGCTGCTGGGCGGGCTCCGCGTGGATGCCGAGAACCGAACCTTCATTTTCGCCGCACCGCCCCTGGTCACACTTTTGCTCGGGGTTCTATTGATGCTTCTCCTCGTACGGGGCCGTCTAGTTAGGCTTCATCAATGGGTCGGGAGCGAACTTCCGCCTCTTACGAATGTGGTCCATATCTGGATGTTCATCACACTATTTTTTGCCTCGGCCCAGGCTTTCAACTCGGTGCTGCCTGAGCGCGGCTTGCTTCACTGGTTGTTCTCGTTCTTTTTTCTGTGGACGCTCTGGAACAATCAGTTCTCCTCTTTTGACGCGCGCAGGCTTTTGCGCAGTCTCGCGATTCTCTTCGGAACAGCTTTCGTTCTCAAGCACATGCTGCTGGCGAGTCTGTATGGTCCGGAAGGTGGTTGGCTAAAGCGTGTAGCAGCGGCCCTGTTACAGGGCGTCTCCCTTGGAACGTTTGACGCGCCAAACTTTGCGCCGGCCACGGGCTACATTTCTTTCTTTACGCTTACTCTTTACGTCGCGGGCTTGATCCTGCTGGCATTCGCAGGAAAAGACGAAATCGACCACGTCGTTCATCCGATCATCGAGGAATATCGACAACTGCCTGCTGCCGAGCGACTGGCCGTGCGCGACGCGATTCTAGATGAACGGCCTGATTCGCACATACGCGCTAACGCTGAAAGCGTTCGCTAATTCGAGCGCCTTGGCAACCCTGCGGGTAACACCGAAGGTGTTCGCTAATTCCAGCCCAGGGTTGCGCTTTGGCAACCCTGGGGAATGCGTCTCATTAATAAGAAGACCCAACCCTGAAAGGGTTGCGTCACCCCTCGCGAAACCCAACCCGTCGCGACCCCTTCAGGGTTGCAAATAACAAACATGCACCGTACCCCCAGGGTTTCAAAGCAAACCCTGGACTGAAATTATCCAACGCTTTCAGCGTTACGACTGCTTCGCTCTTTATTCCCAAGGTTTCGAAGCGCCACCTGGGCTGGAATTAGCCCACGCTTTCAGCGTAAACCGCACGCCGCTTCTTCATACGTCAATTCCATCACACCATGCTAAAATCTGCCGCAAGCTTTTTCGAAAACTAAATAGGAGGCCACCTCACATGGCTCAATCACTCTCACGCATTTGGACACACCTCATCCTCTCAACCAAAAACCGTTTTCCGTTTCTTAGCGACAAAACCATACGGACTGATGTGCAGCGATACCTTGCGCAGATGTTACGTGAGCAGGATTGCGAAACACTGATCGTCAATGGTGTGGAGGATCATGTTCATGCACTCTTTGCCCTTTCGCGAACGCACGCCATTGCCTCAGTCGTCAAAGAGATCAAGCGCACATCGTCAGGTTGGGTAAAGGAGCTTTCACCAAAACTGGCAAAGTTCCACTGGCAAGGAGGCTACGGAGCATTCTCCGTAAGCCAATCTAATCTGGAAGAGGTAATTAGATACATCGAAAAACAGGAAGAACACCACAAGCGAGTGACGTTTCAGGACGAGTATCGCGCCTTTCTAAAAGCGTATGGCATTACCTACGATGAGCGTTACGTTTGGGATTGAGGTGGAACGATAAGTTAGAGATTGAGTTGCAACGATACGTTAGGGATCGAGGTGGAACGTGAGTTGATGGTAGACGCTAACACCGAAGGTGTTCGCTAATTCGAGCCCAGGGTTGAGCTTTGGCAACCCTGGGAAGGAGACAGCGTTCGTTAATCGCAACCCTGAAAGGGTTGCGTCGCCGCTCACTAACGCAAACCCGTCGCAACCCTTTCAGGGTTGCGACCAAATAAAATGTGCGCTTCTATCCCCAGGGTTTCAAAGCAAACCCTGGGCTGGAACTCGCCAACGCTTTCAGCGTTAGCGCAGTGCTAGAAATGCGACGACGCTGGAAATTATCGGTGTGGTTTCGGACCAAAGACAGGACGGGTCGGGCTGCGGTACGAATAGCGAAGCAGCACTCCGATTCGAACCCGTTGTCAGATGCGGTTTTCAGAGAACCGAAAGCCATTGTTTCTTTCTTTGCCTTCATCTGAAACGGCGTGATTTTTTTGTGCGTCCTTCGTGAGAGGCGGCGTCGTTCCGCCCGATTGTGAACGACGGACCGCCCAAACAGCACTCGCAACAAACGGCAGAACAAACAGAAGCAATAGAATTAACGCCACCGCCGTGCCCTGCAAGGTGAAGAACTCGCCACCCTGAATTTTCGATGTAGCTAATTCGCCGCTCACAAGATCAAGAAGAAAACTGCCGCCGAGATTCAACGCAAAAAGGATGTCACCAATGGCAATCAATTTCATCCAGCGCCCTCTGCCGCGAGCAACGGCAATCCATGCGGACGACAACGCCCAAGCTAAGAAGAGTGTGGCGGGAAGCGTTGCCCATAGTCCTTCAAACCGGATAAGCCCAATCTGATAACCCTTGTAATTGGGATCAAAGAACGAGCGAATCGGCGCAGCGACAAGTAACGAGGCGAAAAGCATGTGGAGAAAGCCGAAGCATAGAGCCGGAGCATCCCAACGGTGGCGCGTCAATAGGTAGAAGAAGATTGACCAGTAAACCACGTTAGAGATAAGAACCACCCAAAGCCAAACACTCATATCGAAGCACCTTTCAAAGTGAAATGGAATAACAGGGAGCAGAAGGAACGACGGAGCAGTTGACCAGGCGCGGCGATTACAACCTCTGCGGTAAGAAACAAGTTGAGAACGAGGGACCCTCCGGTCCAACGATTTGTTTAGGCCGCGTCAATGCTTCACGCGATACGTAATGACCACGCATCCATTTTTGAAGCTCTTGCATTCCAGGAGCTCCAAATCGACCTGGCGGTCCATATCGAGAAAAAGCGGGATTCCCGAACCGAGCAACACGGGATGGATGCTCAAGCCGATCTCGTCAATGAGCTTTGCCTCGAAAAGCGAATTCGCCAACTCCCCGCCCCCCATCACAAAGATCTCCTCGCCTTGCTCACTTTTCAACTTTCTGATGAACTCGGCTGCGTCTTCAGAAATGATCTGAACGTTTTTGTCAGAGCTGTCTTTTAACGTGCGCGAAAACACATAGTTCTTCACGCCTGGATAGGAAGGCCACGGCTTGCCGCTCTTCAGCACAGGCTCGTAAGTTTTGCGTCCCACAACGACGGTATCGATTTTCTTCCAGAATTCCGTCATGACAGATGCCGCCTCTTCACCCCCAAGGATCCAATCAATCCCCTGATCTTTGCGAGCGATGTAGTTATCGAGGCTGTTGGCAACTCTGAACGTTACTTTTCGCAATCGTTACTCATCCCAATCCGAGATAAGTTCACCGCTCCAGCGGCCTAATATCCTAAGTAGCTATTAAAAGTGAAATAGTACTCAGAAACGCGACGGTATGCATTACATGAATGAAGCATCATTTGTGCAGCCAAAATCATAGATTGGTGCGATGCACGAGTTTTGGGCGGCTTGGTTTGCGTCCAATTGCTGTTGGTAATGGCGCGCATGCTGGTTTGAGGTGCAGCTGTTCCTTTGACCGCAAGAAGATTCTCGAGACGCTCGGACTTTTCTGACCAGTTAGTCCAGTCAGACGAACTTCTTGTGGGGACTTCCACCTCAGTTGGCCTGCCTGACCGCCGGATTTGGGCCGCAGCCTTTTCTTCTGAATACACCGGCCGGTAGACGTTGAAGAACCGGCTGTTCCACTTCAGCCTGGCAATTCTCGAAACAATGACTCGAGCTCTTTGGTTGCCTCTTCGACGGTGCGCTTGGCGTCATCTAGCGCCTTCGCCGCCACTGCTACCTCGGCAGTGATGCTTCGCGCGCGTCGACTAGCATCTTCCGACGCTGCTCTTGCCTTCTCTAAGCGCTGCTCGGCTTCGCGCCTGTGCTTCTCCGCCTCCTTCGCGTCTGCGTCGGCTTTTTTCTGAGCCGCTTGTGCACTCTGTGCCCTGGCTCGGGCCTCGGTCAGCATGCGCTTGGCATCCTGCAATGAAACTTTCGCAGCACCTATCCTTGCCTGACGCGTCTCTTTAAGCTGGCGCACGTCTTCTGTCGACGCCGCCTTTTGCCGTGTGTTCGTGGCGGCAGCACTGACTGACTTTTGTGATGGGGTGACGTGCGCCGATTTCCTCTCCGTCATGCCGGCGCCCGGTATGAATGAGGCGAGTGACTCGAAACCCGGAGGATCCACGTCGTGGGTCAGGCGTCCGGGAGGTGGAGCATCAGGAAGCGATGCGTAGGCGGACAGTGCCTCGAGTGTAGTGGTGATATGGCGCATCGTGTCGGGCGCCGGGTTGTGACCTG
>JBKOYD010000116.1:0-36428 GCA_046725195.1 Acidobacteriota bacterium
AGGGCTTGTTACTTTCAGCGCTCGCTCGTTTCAATTTCCGCGGTTGAGCGACTTGAACCAATTAATAGGCGCGTAGCTCAGGGGTAGAGCACTACCTTGACACGGTAGGGGTCTGGGGTTCAAATCCCCACGCGCCTACCAATCCTTTCAATAATTTAGCCCTCCAATATGTTTTAGCCGGCGCTCCAAAACGCTCCAATTCAAGCCTTCAGAAATCCTAATTGATCGACTCAAAAGCATTTTCAGAATGTTCTGACTCATTCTCGGCGATCGACTGATTGCCATTGAGATCTTCGGGAAAATCATCTGAACCACGCGTTGTTTTGCTGCTCGCTTGTCCGCAGTCCGTGCCTGAGAATAGATCTCGAGTGTGGAGCGACTGCTCGCATGACGCATCAGTTCCTGTATCACTTTCACGTTCTCGCCGTTGGATACCAGCATCGTCGAATACGTATGTCGAAAGTATGCCAGCCGATCCGTTTTTCGATACCGGCACGAACCGCTGCTGGTCTAATCGTCCTGGTGAGCAACATCGCCGGCCAGTACGGATGTCGCCCGCGCGATCGAGGACTCGCGAAAACCCAATCGTCCAGTTCCCGATACTTACTCTTTTGCAGCCAGTTGTACTTCGCCAAAACTTGATCTTGGATAATACTGTTGACTTTTTAACCTCTGGCTTCACACTCTTGGTATGAGGAACCTGTTGAAGTTGGTTTCTGTTTGCCTGCGAATAATGTCTAAGGAGCGACGCGATCTCGCCCTTGAGAATCTGGCATTGCGTCAGCAACTAGCAGTCCTGAAACGACCGCAGAGGAGAATCAAGATTAAGCAGCGGGATCGGCTGTTCTGGATCTGGCTCTCACGAACTTGGTCTGGCTGGCGCGCAGCGCTGATCATCGTCAAACCAGCAACTGTCGTCGGCTGGCATCGTAGAGGTTTTAAGCTCTATTGGACAAAACTGTCGCAGCGTGGGGTTGGTGGTCGACCGGCAGTGTCCTTGGAAGTTCGGGCCTTGATCAAGAAGATGGCCACTGCTAATCCACTGAGGGGAGCACCAAGAATTCATGGTGAGTTACTGAAGCTGGGGATCAACATTTCGGAACGGAGTGTTTCGCGATTGGCTGACGACGTTGAGGTATCAATCGGCGCATAGTACTCTTTGAAGAAGAAAGGCTGGTCTCAAATGAAACGGCACGGCACGCAAAATTTGAAAATGATCGGCGTGCGCGATTTGCGGGATATAAACCAGACGATTTTTCTGCATCTGATACGTGACCGCCAACCTATATCGCGTGCAGACATCGTGAAGGCCACGGGTCTACAGCCCGGAACGGTGTCGGCTATAGTTAATCGCCTAATTAAAGAAAAGCTGATTTATGAAGGAGTCGAAGGCCCATCGAGTGGGGGGCGTCCGCCAAAGTATCTTCACGTCAATGCGGAGAGCGCTTACGTACTTGCCATAGACGTGGGTGTAAAAGAGTCCGTCTATGCTGTAAGCGATTTCAATGGCCGAATCCTTACGCAAAGATCGGTTTTGACGGAAGGCGATCCCGAGAAGTTTTTGCGCTCGCTTGCGCGCGAAATTCACGCTCTGGTGGGGCGACAATATCCGCGGGCCCGAGTAGAAGCCGTGGGTGTCAGTGTGCCAGGGTTAGTTGACCGAGCCGCCGGCGCTGTGATCGTTTCACCGAACTTAGGCTGGCAAGCTGTTCCAATACGAGCCTTGTTGGAAGAGGAGTTGGATTTGCCAGTCTACGTGGAGAACGACGCGAACGCGGCGGCCTTTGCAGAACTATGGTACGGGCCGCTTGATGAAGTGAGCGCGCGCACACTCCTATGTGTGCTGGTTGTTGAGGGCTTGGGTACGGGACTAATTATTAACGGAGAGTTGCACGTGGGCACGAGCATCGGTCTGGGCGGTTTCGGACATATGACGATGGATCCCAAAGGGCTGACTTGCTCTTGCGGGCGACGCGGCTGTTGGGAAACTTTTGCCTCAGACCGAGCAACGCTCGATCGCTATCGAAGGCTGGGCAAACCAAAGAGTCGGGTGCGCACGGTAACAGAGTTAATAACTCTTGCCGGACAGGGAGACGCTGCTGGGCTCGAGACGCTTCAAGTGACGGCACGTTACTTAGGTGAAGGGATTGCTAGTCTGGTCCATGGCCTCAGCCCCGAAGTTGTCGTCATTGGCGGTGAGATTACCGGCGCCTGGCCCATCATTAGTCCCATCGTCGAAGGCTGCATCAAGAGTAACTACATCGTACCTCCAATTGCGTTCAAAGTGCGCCCCTCAAGCGTGCTGCGTCCCAGTCTCTTCGGCGCGATACCCATTGCTTTACAGCATTGCTTCGGACGTGGCCGCAACAAGCGAACCAACAATGTCAAAGTTCCACAAGCCTCCATCAGTGCGGTAAGACACATCCCAGCCCGGCTTTCTTAGACGGTTATTGACGCATCCTGAGCCTCGTGTTATTAAATCTTTGTCATCGCCCTTAACTAAGCCTCCAAATACGTCCCGGGAACACGAGCACGTTGCCTCACACAGGAGTAAGGAAACATGCGTCGAACTCAATTTGCTCACATGTCATGCTTGGAGTCGCTCGCTTGTGCGGTTCTTTCGGTCTCGATACTGTTCTCGTTAGCAACTGCGGCGTGGGCAGCAGAGGGGAACAAAGTTGAAGTTGAAACGATTCAATTCAAAAGCGAGTTGATTGGTCAGGTCCTGCCTTACAACGCCATATTACCCGTTGGTTATGCGGAGTCCAACAAACGCTATCCAGTGCTCTATCTTTTGCACGGTCTTTTCGGACGCTACGACGATTGGGTCAGTCGCACTAACCTCGCCGAATACGCAACGCACTATGATGTGATTATCATTACCCCTGAGGGGCACGATAGTTGGTACACGGATAGCGCCGGCGTGCCGACAGATAAGTATGAGTCGTACTTTGTCCGCGAACTAATTTCTGATGTGGATGCGCGTTTTCGCACAATTAAAGACCGGCGAGCGCGCGGCGTCGCTGGTCTTTCCATGGGAGGCTACGGTGCCCTCAAATATGGGCTAAAACATCCTGAACAGTTCGCATTTGCTGGTTCGCTCAGTGGCGCTTTGGATCCCACAACGCGAACTGACGATCAACGGGGATTTGACTGGAACATTCTCCGCCCGTCCATTAACACCGTTTTTGGCCCCCGAAACAGTCAAACCCGGACTGCCAACGACCTTCATCAAATCGCGCGCAGTTTTAATGCTTCACAAATTGCCTCACTACCCTATCTTTATTTTGACTGCGGTTTAGAAGACGGTTTTCTCGCAACGAATCGGGAACTTGCCAATATCCTGTTGACGAAAAAAATCCCGCATCAGTTCCGGCAACTCCCCGGCGGACATGATTGGGCGTACTGGGATCAACAGGTAAAGGAAGTCCTGAGGCTGTACGTGCAACTAATGACAAGCAAGATGCCTGGCCGACGTTGACCTTTCTCACCTGGACCAGACGATCCACTAAATCACACAAAAAGACGAAACTTGTTGGGGTCTTTCCGTGCGAGTTCGTGACTCGGTTCTTCGTCCCCCTAAGCCACCAATCAAATTAGAAGACTACTCAACGAAAAAGTTTATTGACAGGTTCTAATGAAGCGTGCTATTTACAACTTTGTCAAGAGCGTTGACAAAGTATTCGCCGCACGGAACTTCCCTAAGTCGAACGATCCGATTCGGCGTGGGGATCTCCTCGTCCGGCCTGGGTTCGCATTCCAGGTCGTTTTTATCCTGAAAATCCTTTTCCCGGGCAAAAAAGTCGCCAACTTTGTTCGCTAGGGGAACAATGGACCAGAGATGAAACTGTCGTTGACTGATCAACTGATTGTAGTCGCCTATCTGGCCGCAATCATGGGCATCGGCCTCGCCATGAAACGGCGCGCCGCAAAGGGCATGACCTCTTACTTCTTAGGCGGCCGCCGATTGCCCTGGTGGGCGCTCGCAATGTCTGGTTCGTCCTCCTACTTCGATATCACCGGCACGATGTGGATTGTGTCGACCTTTATCGTACTGGGCCTGAAGGGCATGTGGGTGCATTGGCTGTGGGGCTTTCCGATTACAGCTTTCTATTTGGCTTTCATGGGAAAGTGGATTCGCCGTAGCGGAGTGCTGACCGGCGCGGAGTGGATGTACACCCGTTTCGGTAGGACACGAGCCGGCGACACGGCTCGACTCTCCTATACCCTCTTCGCAATCCTGACGATTACGGCGCTCTTGGGTTACGGCGCCATTGGCATGGGGAAGTTCGGCGCAATCTTCCTGCCGTTCTCACCGTTTATCTGCGCGGTCTTAATTCTCGGTGTGACTGGCCTTTACGTTGTCGCCGGAGGATTTCACGGCATTGTGCGTGTCGAGATCGTGCAGACCGTCATCCTGAGTGCGGGGGCCATCGCGTTCGCGATTATCGGCTACAGACACTTCGACGCTGCGGTGTTCGCCACGAAGGTGTCAGGCAATTGGATGAACATCTCGCCTCAAGTAAGGCCGGCGGAATTGCAAGGTGTCGTCGCCGGCGGGACCGACTACTCGTTCTTTGGCGCACTGGTCGCGGTGTGGGTCGCAAAAGGGCTACTACTCTGTTTCAGCGGGCCCGAGCAGTTGTACGACTTCCAACGTTTCCTCGCAGCACGCGATGCTCGTGACGCGTCCAAACTTGGCGCCTTGTGGGGAGCGATTCATACGGTGCGTTGGCCGTTTGCGATGGCCATAACCGTAATGGCGATCATGGGTCTCGGCAATCCCACTCTCGACGCTGCCCTAAAGCATGATCCGGAAACTGCACTACCGGTGATCATCGGGGCGATGCTTCCGGTGGGCCTGGTCGGTTTTATGCTGGCGGCACTCTTGTCTGGATTCCTAGCGACGTTCAGTTCAACGGTTAATGGTGGCGCGGCTTACCTCGTCAAAGACATTTACCAGCGTTACATCAATCCAGAGGCAGGTCCCAAAACGCTGATTCGGGCCAGCTACCTCGCTTCCACTTTGCTGATTATCACAGGCATCGTTATTTCCTACTTCGGAACGTCAATCAATACTGCGTTTCTTTGGATCTTCGGCACGCTGGCCGCGGGAATCCTGCCGGCGAATGTTTTGCGTTGGTACTGGTGGCGACTCAATGGCTGGGGATACGCGGCTGGTGTCTTGGGTGGGATGGCTCTGTCCCTGGGTCAGGCTGTGGCGGACACGTCGCTGTTTAGCTCGCCGCTCCCGTTGTATGTCGGATTTCCCATCATCGCGATTGCCTCAACGATCATCACCGTAACGGTCGCTCTAATTACGCAACAGACTGACATGACGACGCTGGAAAAGTTTTACGAAAACGTGCAGCCAGCTGGTGCTTGGTCACCCGTGATCCAGCGGGTGCGGGCTCGCAATAGTGGGTTTAAAAGGGAAATGGCCTTTTCACTTGAGGCGCTCAACACTCTGCTCGCACTCATCAGCATCTGCGCACTCTACGTGGGGACACTTTATTTGATTCTCCACCGGCAAACAATGGCGTTTGCTTGTTTCACGACAACTGGCGTCATGTGCATGCTCCTGTATTTCACCTGGTACAAACACCTGCCGCTACCGGCTTTGCCGGACGCACTAGAAGAGGAAGCTGCAGCGATAGAGAAGGCCGCTGCCACTCCCCAGTTAGGGAGCGCGGCTGACTGAGACCGATGTTCGAGAGGTTCAAATGAGATTTGATGGAAAAGTTGCGGTGGTTACAGGAGGCGCGTCGGGAATTGGACGTGCGGCAGCGGAGATCCTGGCTGCGCGTGGTGCGGCGGTCGCCCTGATCGACCTTGCACAAGAGGCTGGGAAGGAGACAGCAGACGGCATACGTAGCCAGGATGGAAAGGCTCTCTTCTTTTCTGTTGACGTATCTCAACCACGGCAGGTCCACGTCGCTGTCGATGAAGCGCGCGCGTCATTCGGGCCGGTTGACATCCTCATCGTCAGCGCGGGGTTACAGCGTTACGGCAACGCGTTGACGACAAGCGACGAGCAATGGGCCGAGGTCATGAGCGTTAACCTGAATGGGGCGTGGTACGCAGCGAGGGCTTGCCTACCTGACATGGTCGGTCGCGGCGGATCAATCGTGAATGTCGCTTCGGTGCAATCGCTGGCGAGCCAGTTCAACGTCCTCGCTTATACGGCCAGCAAGCATGCGGTTATCGGCCTTACACGCTCAATGGCAATGGATTTCGCCTCGGAGAACATCCGGGTCAATGCGGTATGCCCGGGCACTGTCGATACGCCGATGCTGCGCTGGGCCGCTTCGCTCGACCCCAACCCACAGTCGGTCTACGACGCCTGCGCGCGGATGCACCCGCTGGGACGTATTGCCGAGCCCGAGGAAGTCGGCGAAGTGGTCGCATTTCTTGCGCATGATAGCGCTTCATTTGTGACCGGCGCGGTCTGGACCGTTGACGGGGGATTGCTGACGCTCATCGGCGGCACTCCACGCGCCAACATGGAATAAGGAAGGAAAGAGTTATGGGCCACAACGAAGAACAAGGAGCACACGCCGCGAGCAAGTCCGGCGCGGGTGATGGTCTGACCGACCATCCACAGGCGGTTTACACCCCGCCAACTAATCTCGACAAGGCTCTGGCTGATTTACCTCTGGTTGGGGTCGACGCCAAAGCGCCAAAGCGCATCGGGTATTTGACCAATTACAGCTTTCACATCTGGTACCAGATCCTAATCGAGATTATAGGCCGACGCGCCGCACAGTACGGCGCGACTGTCGTCGTTCGAGATGCGGAGTTGAGCGTCGATCGGCAGATTGAACAGGCGCGGGAACTCCTCAGAGAAGTCGATGCTCTGATCCTGACACCGGCCGCGACAGAAGGGCTCGAGTTAATCGTAGAGCTTGGGGCTGAGCGCCAGATTCCCGTGGTCGTAGAAGCGAACCCGGTAGAGGGAATGAAGACGCTGGTCGCCATCTGCGATTACGACGCAGGGTTCGCATTGGGACAGTGGGTGGGCCAACACATCCAGAGTGAGTCAGGTAGACCGCTAAGAGTCCTGGACATGGGATTGCCAACCTTGCGGCCCTGTTGGCTCCGGAGTGAAGGCTTCATCGACGGCTTGCGATCACTTCAGCCAGGAACCGGTTTCGTAGCAAGACTAAATGGTGAAGGTAGCAAGATTATCGCCAAGCGTGTGGCCGCTCCAGTGTTTGCCGAGCAAGAGGTTGACGTGATTTTTGCGATGGACGATGAGACTGGACAGGGTGCGCTAGAGGCCTACTCAGATGCAGCCCACGACCCTGCACGCATAACGTTGGCGACCTTTGGATTAGCGGGTAACAACGAGAAAGATTTGTTGACTGCGGGAGGACCTCTGAAGGTTGGCGCCGCGATGTTTCCCGAGTACGTCGCCGTACGTTGTGTGGACAGCGTGATGCAGCTGCACCGGGGCGACAACGTGAAACGGCGCGACGTTATTCCCGCTATTCCGGTGACGGCTGATCTCTTGCCGAAGTATTACCCAAAGGTTGGTGGTGTCTGGACACCCGACTTGCAGGCAGTGGCAGCGTTGCCTACAGCAGATTCATGTACGCAGGAATAGCGATGCCGGCCTGACGCTTTTTGAGAGATGCAATCGCTTAAACAACCTTAAGAACAAGACTGAGAGAATTCTGCGGAGGTTTGAAATGAAAGTCACTAGTAAACGAATCAGTACGACTTTGATTCTGTTATCTGTTCTAGCATTTTTCGCTACAGGAGTTTTCGCCCAGTCGAACACCGGCTCGATTGGCGGTTTAGTGCAGGACCAGGGTGGGGCCATCATTCCGAGTGCGACGATTACGGTAACGAATGTTGGAACGAACGAGACGCGAACCACGCAGAGCAACGGAGAAGGGTATTATGAAGTTCCTTCCCTCGCGACCGGAGTTTACAAAGTGGTGGCTAAGGCAACCGGATTTGAGGAAACGACCGTGAACGACGCGCGTCTTGCCGTCGGCGCAAAACTTCGCGTCGATCTAAAGATGCCGGTTGGAGGAGTCACCGCAAGTGTAACCGTAGCGGACCAAACTCCCACTGATACGGTCACCTCGACTGTTGGCGATACAGTTACATCAGCACGTGTGGCAAACGTGCCAATTAACGGACGCGATTTTACCGGATTGTTGGCGACGGTCCCGGGTTCAGTTCAGTCCACCAACCAATTTCAAGCGAGTATCAATGGTATCCCTTCAACCTTTGGCGGCAGCAGTGTCCTGGTTGATGGAATCGATGCTGGACGTGTTGACCTGAACGGCACTTCAAACGTTCTCGGACGCATTGAATCGCGTGTTAATCGCGTCAGTATGGATAGTGTTCAGGAAATTCAGGTGGTCGAGCAAAACTATTCGGCGCAATACGGGCAGGCGATCGGTTCTGTTATCAACCCCATTACTAAATCCGGCACGAACCAGTTTCACGGTAGCGCATTTGAATACTTTCGTAACGAAGCTCTTGATGCTAACGACTTCTTCAACAATGCTCTTGGCTTTCCGCGTTCGCGGTTTCGGCTGAATCAATTCGGCGGCAACGTCAGCGGTCCGATCGTAAAAGACAAACTGTTCTTCTTTACGAACTACGAAGGTGTGCGCCAGACTCGCGGAACCTTGTTTCGCGCGTTTGTTCCGACACCGTCGTTCCGGACCACGTTCACGCCTGCCATGGCGCCAGTGCTGGCCGTTTTGCCACTCCCAAACACGAACAACTTTCTTGTCACCGATCCGCCGTTTGAGTATGCCGAGTTTCGCATCAATAAGAATGGAAAACTGCGCGAAGACACGGGCTCAGTGAAATTGGATTATAACTATAGCAAACGCAGCCAGTTTTCTGCCCGTTACAATATCAACGACTCAAACACAACCACGCCTTACGGAGTTGCGACTGACCAAACGGCTGAGGGGTCTTTACGTGTCCAGCTATTCAAGTTCTCCAACACCTACACCCTATCAAGCAAGGCCGTGAATGAGGCGGCCTTTGGCATCAATCGCAACGTAACTCACCCAGGTGCGGGACCTTCGACTCTCCCAATCTTCAGTTTCCTTTTTGTCGATAGCTCCATTGCCGGGCCCGGACCAGCGCAGTTCAACCAGTTTCGCACGGGAACGGTGTATCAGTTTCTTGACTCCGTCAGCTACCTGAAGGGAAATCATTCCTTAAAATTTGGCACAGACATCCGGCTCAACCGGCGTGACGCGGAGTCAGTAACACAATTCACACTCTTCTTTTTTGGGGCCAACGACTTTGCCAGCGGTGCAGCGCTGATTGGACAAAGTTCTGGTAATCCAAAGCTGAGTTATGCCAATGAAAACTATTCGTTCTTTATCCAGGACGACTGGAAGGTGCGTCCCCGTCTAACGTTAAACCTCGGTTTACGCTATGACATCAGCAGTGTTAGCCGCGAGAAGAATGGTCTGTTGCAAAACTTTGTTCTGGCGACGCGTAGTTTTACGCCAGTCGGTGAGAAGATCTACGACATTGACAATAACAATTTTGGACCACGCTTCGGTTTTGCCTTTGACCTTTTCGGGAACCAGAAAACGGTTTTGCGTGGTGGTTACGGCATCTTCTATAACCAGGAACTGCCTGCTAGTTTCGGTTCACCGCAGGTGAACAGCTTTCCGTCGGTGCAGATCTTTTTCCCGTCTTTTCCAATCAATCCTGCAGAATTCAACCCCACTACGCTCGAGGGGCGCACAGTCATGATGATTAATAGGGACCTCCCAACGACTTATGCACAGCAGTGGTCGTTCAACGTGCAGCAGGATTTAGGATTCGGTGTTTTGCAGGCCGGTTATGTCGCAAATCACGTGCTCGACATCTTAACTAATGGAGTCATTACGCCGCGGAACATTAACCCCACGCTTGATGTGTTCGGGACGCGGCCCATACCCGGCATAGGCAATATTTTTGATGTAGGTACCTACCCCCAGTCGACTTACAACGCGTTGCAGGTGACCTTCAAGCGTAATCTCTCGCGAGGCCTTCTGGTTAACGCCAATTACACCTGGTCGCACGAAATCGATAACGTTATAGGGTTCTTCAAGGACTATCAGAACTTTCGGAATCTAAATGCTGACCGGGCCAGTGGGGACCAGGACATCCGGCACAATTTTACCTTTGACGCAATCTATGACGTACCGTCTCTGAGGACCTTTCTAAGTGATGGGCTACCCCGATGGATTGCCGATGGCTGGCAGCTCAACACGCTAACCCAAATTCGCACCGGCTTTCCGGTAAACGTGACGGTCACTGGTGGGATCTTTGGCGGCGCGCTGCGGCCGAATTTGGTTCCGGGTGTCCCGACTCGGCCGGCAAACTACAGTCTTCCGAGCAATCAGTTTAATGCAGCTGCTTTCTCTCTTCCGGCGCCCGGTACTTTCGGAAATCTCGGGCGTAATGCACTACGTGGTCCCGGCTTCGCGCAGGTTGATTTTTCGGTTTTCAAGAACACGAAGTTGACGGAGACGCAATCACTACAGTTGCGCATGGAAATATTCAATCTCTTCAACCATCCCAACTTTGCTGATCCTGGGGGTGGACTCAATGCCGACACTTTTGGCGGCAGTCTCAATCCTACGGCATTCTTCGGTCAGAGTGTTTCAACGGTTGGCAATCAACTTGGTGGGCTTCTCGGCGCTGGTGGACCGCGCCAAATTCAGTTTTCGGCAAGATACATCTTCTGACGGATGAGCGTCTATTTTAAGGGCAGAGAAAAAAGCGTAATCGGGACTGGGACCGCAGCCGTCTCGCCTGCTGTCCCAGTCAGGAGTGTATGCTTGAGGATATTCGCGCTGATCCTTTTCTTCCTCTTTTCCCAATTAGCAGGCGCACAGAACTCTGCGCGTTCGCCGGAGAGCTCAATCAAGACCGTCTACATAGTGCCGACGAGCCATTATGACTTCGGCTTCGTTGATCCACCGGAAGCGATCCGCGAACGCGCGGCACGCCACATCGATGAGATCATTCGGGTCGCTGAAAGTGATCCTGATTTCCGGTGGACCATCGAAAGCGTTTGGCAAGTTAATGAATGGCTCAAGCGTGCCAAGACTCCAACTTCAGTCCTCCCTAACGACAGAACCAGGATCGATCGGCTCATGAAGCTGATTAAGAGCGGCCAAATCGCGCTCTCCTCTGCATGGGGGAGCATGCATACTGACTTCATGGGGGAGGAGGAGCTGAACCGGCTTTGTTACGACTACACTGCGCTGAAACGTACCTACGGCGTAGACACGCAGATGGCGATGATGGACGACGTGCCGGGCCACCCGACCACCATTCCTTCGGTACTTGCCCGCAGCGGCATGCGCTACCTGGTGACTGGCGCTAACATTTTCATCAACACTGCAACTTCGCTTGCGCCTGGCAAGGTCCCGTTCTATTGGGAATCACCAGACGGCAGTCGCGTTTTGACCTGGGTGAGTCAGGGACAGCGAGGTGGTTATCCCGAGGGTTACACCGACTTCTATCTCGACCCTTACTCTTCAGATCCATACACCGGGAAGACAGCGTATGAAATGTTCAACCCCAAGGCGGGTAAAAAGACTGATCTCCAGATCATGGAGGAAGGCGTCGCTGTCCTGCAGAAGAGATATGGCGACGCAGGTTATCAATACGATGCGGTCATGGTGCTATATGCTCACGACTTCGTCGAACCAACCAACGTCGCGAACCTCGAACGTGCTGTAAAGCTCTGGAACAGTCAGCACGACTCACCCAAACTGAGAATTGCCACGCCGCCGGACTTTTTCCACTACATAGAAGGTAAATACGCAGCCCAGATTCCGACATACCGCGGTGAGTGGTCCGGCCTATGGTCGGAGGCAAAGACCTCGTCGCCGCAGATCAGCGCGCTCGCGCGTTATGCCCACGACCATACTCCGGCGGCCGAAACACTCTGGAGCGCGATCTCGGCCACTCGTGGAATCCCGTTTCCTGCCGGTAATACCGCCACACTGTACGATCTGATGTTTACATACGATGAGCATAGCGGGGCAGGGAATACAGGTTGGCCACAACTTAATGATCGAGACAAGCTGGATGAACAGAATCGGCAGTACGTGGGCTACATGCAGCGGGCAAAGAAAGAAGCTGACATTCTCCTCAATCAGGGAATGCAACTGCTGGCGCAACCTGCTCGACGTGAGGTTCCACAGTCGTTGACATCAAATAGCGTTTGGCCACTGCTTGTCTACAATGCGCTTTCTTGGCGCCGGGATGATCTCGTCACCGTCGTTGCTCCTGCTACTGGACTAAAGATCGTAGCGATACGCAAGGCCGGCAGCAATCAATCTATCCCCTTCGACATCGACGAGCAACGACGCGCAGTGTTTGTGGCCCAAGATCTTCCTTCGGTGGGCTATGCAATGTTTGAAGTAGAGACGACCGTCGGCGAGATGGTTTCAACCTTACGCGATGTACCGTTGGCCAGACAGGCGGAGAATAAACACTTTCGATTACGGTTTCATCCAGATGGCAGTGTTCAAAGCATCGTAGCGCTTGCGAGTGGGCAGGAAATTGTCAACGACAAAGGGGAGTTGCCGTTCAACCAGCTGCTCCGAGTTGAAGGCCAGGAACCATCGAATATCGCGTCACCCCTTCCGGCCTCGATCAAGATCAAACGAGGAGTGCGCATGACACGCGTCACAGTCACCCGCGAACGATCAGCCTTTCCCCTGACCACACTTACGATCTACGACGACCTGGAGCGGGTCGAACTCCACAATGAAATTGACAGTGCAAGCTTACCTTTTGCCGGGGGAAAGAATTGGCACGACTCGTACTATTTTGCATTTCCGTTCGCTGTTGGAACGCAAGACCTTAAGGTCTTCCGTGGGGGCCAGAAGTGGTTCGATCGGTTGCCGGACGACTACCTGCCGGGCGCGCGACGCGACTCAGTTACAACCCAACATTTGATCGGTTTGAGCGACGGCAGATCCTCCGTGATGCTTGCACACCGCCAGGCATTTCATTTCGTATTCCCGAGTTACGTCAAGGCGCGACCTTCACACCAAGGCGCAGCGGCAGAATTTCCCGCGCTGTACACTGGCAAGTGGCCGCTGCCTGAAGCGACTCTTTATTCCCGTGCGTTTCGTCGGGGCAACCAGGCTGATACGCATGATCTGGGCGTGACCAATCTCGCAACAGTCGAGCCCGGACTAGGCGAGCGTTACGTATTTGATTACGCCCTTGATGCTGCATCTGGAAATTTCGACACCGTGACGGCGTGGCGTCTCGGCGCGACCTTCAATGTGCCGTTGAGAGCGCTGTACGTGACTGCACCGCCGGCCACTTCAGAGCGCAGCTACTTCGGTGTCAATCAGCCGAACGTTGAGATCGTCACTGTGAAACAGCTCGCGGATACCACGGTCCATGGTGAAGTAAGCGCGAACCCTCTAGATCCAAAAGCGACCCGGATATTTGTGATTCGCCTGCAGGAGTTCGCCGGGCGTGCCACGACAACAGAAGTGTCGACGCCGGTCAAGATACGGGCGGCCGAAATCCTAAACCTGACCGAGGATAGTGTGGTTGAAAATATCACGACGCTCTCTCCGCTCGTGGTGAAGCTAAAGCCGTACGAAACAGTCACGCTGCGTATCGAGATTGAGCCAGGCCTCTAACAAAGGCGGATGCGGTTCATTGGAAATTACCTTTCAGCGTAACTACCTGTCGGGTTTTTAACTTGATCTCGTTCGAACTAACGTTGGACACCGGTGAGCGTAATTACAGAAATGAACCAGAAGCGGCGAGACTTTCTGAAGATTGCGACGGCGGGGCTCGTGGCGCCCGCGATTCTGCCTGAGCTGACATTCGGTGCCGAAAACACAACGCCGAATGGTGTTGTGGACCAACGCACGCCGCGCAACAGGGTGAATGCCGCGGTCTCTGAAATTCCTACGGTCGAGTCGATGCGCTCAGTCACCATGCCGCACCGCTTCGGAGATCTGTTTAACCCGCCGGGTCTGACCAACCAGTGGGGCTGCGCACAGGCGGCGATGGACGTTACCGGTATGCGGAGCATCGCGTTTCCTCCATATGCTCAGGGTGAGATGAATGTTGCAGCGCTCGGCTCAGGCGGTGAATTGTTGACGGGCGTGCTCTATGTTGATGGTGAGTACTTCGCCGCGTCCAGGGAATTAGTTGACTTCGTTTGGCAACCTGACAGAGTCGAGCGTCGAGCTCGCTACCATGGACTCGAGCTTTCGAGCGTGATGATAGTGCCGTTTAAGCAGATGTCCGTTGCCGTTTCGCTCACGATCGAGAACAAACAGAGGGAACGACGGCAGACTGAGATCAAACTTGCTCTGAACGGAGGAGTAACCAAGAGCGTAACTCCATGGAACGCAGCCTACTCGCCCGGGGAGTTTGACAACGCGCGTACCGTCGATCGGGATCGCGGTGCGGTCATGTGCAAATCTGTTCGTACTGAAGCTTATTCGCTTCAAGGCGCCTGGCCCATAGCTACGGAAACACTGCCGTCCTGGCTTATCTATCGATTTGAGTTGGCCCCGGGCGAAAAGCGGACGATCACATTCGTCAATGCGCTGGCAGAAAATCCCGATGAAGCACGACTCCATTACGACGGACTCGTGCGTAACTTTGAAGGTGCTGCTAAGGCAGTACGCGATGAATGGAACACGCAACTTAAAGCCGCTTTTACACCCGGCAACGACCGATTCTCAGGCTATCTCCCCATGCTCGTCACCAGCGACGAATCAGTGCGCCGTCTTTACCACTCGGCAGTAATGAGCGCGCTATTCTTCAGGCGCACAACTCCCCACTCAGTCTACGGGACGACTTATGTCACCCTCGCGCCGCGCTATTGGGAGACTGCAACGTTTCTTTGGGACATCAGTTTGAGCGCGATGCTCCTGGCGATGCTCGATCCGCTTATCCTGCGGCGGATGATCGAGACCTGGATGCAGGTTAATGTTCATGAACATTTCGGTACTGAGTATCTAACGGGCGTCGGCATAGGACCGTGGTATTCGGTCAATGATTTTGCGATGTGCCGGATGGCGCGGGAGTACCTGCGTTGGACCGGAGATCATGCCTGGCTCGACAAGGAAGTTGGCGGTCAAAAGGTAGTCGATCGTCTGGTGACTTACGCCGAACATTGGCGGAAGTTGGACACGAACAAGCATGGGCTGGCGGACTATGGCGGTGTCTCAAACCTGCTTGAGGCTGTTAGCAGTTACGTTCACGAGGTTGCTGGGTTGAATGCGGCGAACGTTTATAACCTACGTTTCGTGGCTAATGTGATCGAATACCGTGGCGATACAGCGAAGGCGGAAGCCCTGCGCGCAGAAGCGCTTCAGTTAAGCCGCAAAGTACTCGAGCTCTATGTTCCCGGAAAAGGTATCTGGCGCTGTCGACTTCCCGACGGCAGCATGAATGAAGTACATCACTGCTACGACTTTGGGACGGTGCTCATCACTATCGGCGACACGTTGAGCAGGCAGACCAAAGCCGAGATGGTGCAGTTCTTCCGCGAAGAATTGCAGACACCGATGTGGATGCGGGCGCTATCCACAAGGGATTTGGATGTAACTTTCAGCATTCGCCCCGACCACCAATGGACCGGAGCATACACGGCATGGCCCGCGCTGGCGTTAAGTGCGTTGTATGTTGCCGGGGAGGGAGATGTTGCTTTCAGATGGATCAAAGGATTAGCTGAAACCGCCAAACAAGGACCGATCGCGCAAGCGCACTTCGCGGAGACTGCTGTTGCGCCGGAAGCCGGGGGTGGTGCCCGCAAGGCACCCTCCGATCAACCTTACATCAACGACTGGGCTTGTGTGTCAGGTTGTGCCTACCTTGAGCCCGTAGTCGAGAACATATTCGGTATCAGGGCAGGTTTGTTTGGCAAGATCGAAGCGCAACCAGCTTTCGGGATGTTCGACGCGAGAGCCGAACTGCGAAACATTAACCATCAGGGCAAGACTTATACGGCTACGAAGCAGGGAATTAGGTTGTCTTAACATTAAACTCACAAACTTGTAGGTTGAGAGGGTGTGATAAAACGCACTACACCACCGCAAACGGCTCTGTAGGAAAAAGGCTCTGCGCGTCCTCTGCGTTCTCGGCGTCTCTCCGGTGCCACAGAATGTCCACAGCCACGGTGGCTTTACGCAGGCTGACTGCGTAAAGAGCTATGAGACGATCTGGGCATTCTTGCGGGAGAATAGGATTATTCAGTAGCGAAAGGGGTTGGGTCTTTGGACTTTGGTCTTGGGGCTTAGTGCTTTGTACTTTGTGCTTTGTACTTAGATTTGAGTCTTAGTATCAAGAGGCTCAAGACGTCAAGACCCAAGTCCAAAGTCCAAGGACCAAAGACCCTACTCCCATGAAAATCACCGACATCCGACCAACCACCGTAACTGTTCCTCTTGAAGCACCCCTGCGTCATGCGAATGGCTGCCATTGGGGGCGTTTCGTGCGGACCATTGTCGAGGTCGATACAGATGAAGGAATTACCGGACTCGGTGAAATGGGTGGTGGTGGCGAGTCAGCGGAAGCAGTATTTCACGCGATGAAGGGTTATCTTGTTGGGCATGATCCAGCCCACCTCGAGGAGATGCGATTCCTCATTGCAAACCCGACTGCTTCGCTTTACAACAACCGCACGCAAATCTTAGCGGCGCTCGAATTCGCTTGCCTCGACATTCTCGGACAGAAGTGGAATGTCCCAGTCTCGGAAATCCTTGGGGGGCGTTTGCAGGAGCGAGTGCCATTTGCCTCATACCTGTTCTTCCGTTATCCAAATTCGAAAGATGGTTCCGGAGAGGTACGCACCGTCGCACAACTCATAGCTTACGCGCGCGAATTGAAGGACCATTACGGTTTCACCTCACATAAACTGAAGGGCGGTGTTTTCGCTCCCGAATATGAGCTTGAGTGCTACCGGGCCATCGCCGCGGAGCTCCAGGGTGACAGTTTTCGTTTCGACCCGAATGCGGTTTGGTCAACTGAACAAGCGATCTGGTTTGGCCAAGCCATCGAAGACATTAAGAATGACTACCTCGAGGATCCAGTCTTTGGCCTGAACGGTATGCGCCGGACCCGGGAGAAGGTACGAATGCCGCTCGCTACTAACACTGTGGTTGTGGGCTTCGAGCAACTCGCGACGAACGTGGTTGACACCGCTGTCGACGTTATCCTTCTTGATACGACTTTCTGGGGTGGTATTCGCCAATGCGTGAAGGCGGCGAGCGTGTGCGAGACGTTCCAATTGGGCGTGGCCGTGCACTCGTCAGGTGAGCTGGGTATTCAACTCGCGACGATGCTCCACCTCGGCGCGGTGATCCCGAATCTCACTTTTGCAGCTGACGCGCACTATCACCACATCACTGACGATGTCATCAAAGGCGGCAAGTTCAAGTATGAAGAAGGCGCCATCAAGGTGCCCGACGGACCTGGTCTGGGAGTGACGCTGGACCGCGACAAACTCGGCGAGTACAGTGAGTTGTATAAGCGTCTGGGCGGCTACCCTTACGATCAAGACCCACTCAGGCCGGGATGGACTCCAACTATTCCTAATAACCGCTGGGCTGATCCGGCGAATGACCGCGCGCCAGACATACGTCTCTGAGGTTCTAGACAATTCCTTGATTACTCGCAAGCTTTGGTGCACATGAAGCAATTCCACCACTGGCATTGACGCGTGATGCTCAGCCGCAGATAGCGGATTCGATCAGCTGCGCTTTTCTCGTGTAACGCTGCGGCAACCCAGTGGCTCGGTAATACACGATGGGCGGGTCGTCCATGCCTTATATACATTAAGGACACGTAGCGGAGCGAGCGGAAGCATCGAGGCTTGAGCTTGGTTATAGTGGTGCAACTTCAGGGCCGATTTGAAGCGCGACCATCGGAGTATTGCTCCCATGGTCTGACTAATAATTCCTTAAGTACAAAAGACTTCTAAACTTGAGACCGTGGGGATAAGTCCGTTGTTTCTGAAAAGAAATATCTTTGATAGCGCCTAAACCGGCGAAATTTCCCGCAAAATGGGATTGCAATAGACGTTATTGAGCAAAGCCCGTCACACAGAAGGAAAGGAGCATGTGTCGGCGGCTGTGGATTTCGAGCGTAATCTGTTGAATTAGATGAAGAAAGCAATCAGCGAACCGGCATGGAAAACAAAACCAAGTTGGTACCTGGTAGCTACGGACGATAAGATGATTCCGCCGCGCGCCCAGCGTTTCATGTCCGAGCGTGCTGGTGCGACAGTCGTCGAATCGCCAGGCAGTCATGCAATTTATGTTTCGCAGCCGGAGGTGGTCGCAAAGCTCATTAAAGAAGCTGCTAAAGGAGTCAAGGAGCAACGAACTAAGTTCAGCACCTGGGCATTAACGGGATTAGTCTTCGCGGAAGCCACGTGAGGTTACGGAGATCCTTCTGCCCGTTTACTTCCGTGCACGGGGCACTTCGTGAGTCCACGCCAAGATGGTTTCGTAACGCATGAGGAACACATCGAAAATGCTTCTTGCTCAGGCCAATGTATCCGAAAGATTTAGCCGCCAAACGAGAAATGAGAGTCCTATGTCTACATATATATAAGGACAGGGCTATATTTTCTTGGTCCTATATATAAGGACAGGCGGAGCCCATCTCCCACTCAAGTTTTGGCAGGATTTTGGCAGACTCCGCTGACGACTTAAGCAACTTATGCAGCTTTAACGTGACTTCTCTAGCCGCTTTTGTTGAGTTTTATTGAATTAGGAACGATTACGCTCTATACGGGCGCCGGAGACTACCTTGACACGGTAGGGGTCTGGGGTTCAAATCCCCACGCGCCTACCATTTTTTGTCTAGCGTTATCCACATTTAGCCTACTCCATTATTACCTTCCTGATTATTTGCCACCATGTGCCACGATCCAAATCTTGTTCGAGTTGGACTGCAGTCTCGAGGCTCTCCACTGCAGCTTGCATCGTTCCCAAAGTTGCGTGAGCGTAGCCCGGAGTAATGCGTGACGCGTAGCCAAATCCAGCCCTAGGAGTGGAGTACCCAACAAGGCCGAGACAAGTGGTGAACACGTCGGCGTTTGACCCTTGATAAATAGATCACGTCGTGCCTGGATGGAAAAGAGCGTCATACCTATACCCCGAAATGATAGGCACGTGTATTGATGCCTTCTGGTCAAATGGCTTACAGTCAATATATGCTTGGAAAGCCGAGATTGACTTACTACGGCCAGAGCAATGATCTCTAGAAATCTCATTGCTAAGAGCAATTCCCCGTCTACGGATAGATTCCCGTGGAGTCTGCCTTTCCGGCCTATTAACTCAAGCGACCAGCAGCGATGGGAAGGTTTTAGCGTACGGCATTATCGCTCGCCTGCTTTTGAAGTCGCGGAACACCCCATGACGGTGCACCGTGTCCAGATTCAACTCGGCCACCCAATCAAACTTGAGGCGATTCAGGAAGGTCGCTCGTTGAGAGGTCGTTTCGTCAATGGCGATCTCATTTACACGCCTCCAAAGGTGCGGTATGGAGCACAGTGGAGAGATGAGCGTGAAATGCTCGTCATCCTGCTTGAACCGTCATTTATAGCGCGCGCCGCCCAGGGGTTCATTAGTGAAGATCACTTGGACACTGTCCCGCAGTTCGGATTTCGCGATCCATTAATAGAAGGAATCGGACACGCTCTATGGGCAGAACTTGATTCGGACCGCTCCTTAGATCGCTTATACGCAGAGTCACTCGCAAACGTGTTGGCAGTCCACCTGCTCAAACGTTATTCCGTATTCGAACATACGATTCGCGATCCAAGCGGCCAGCTTCCCAAGCACATACTTCGTCGCGCAATCGAGTTTATCAACGACAGCTTGGACCGCAACATCACGCTCGCAGAAATCGGGACGCAGGTAGAAATGAGCCCATACCATTTTGCGCGCCTGTTCAAACGATCGACCGGACTTGCCCCACACCAATACCTGCTCGACCGGAGGATTGAGCGCGCCAAGGCTCTGTTATTAGAAACCACTTTACCGCTTGCAGAAATAGCCTATCGTTTGGGCTTTGCCAGTCAAAGCCACTTTACCGCCCTGTTTCGTAGATTCACATCAACAACACCCAAAGCGTACCGGAAGAAACGCTGAATTCCCGTTTCTCAGCCAAATCACTTTGCTGATGCTCTCCTTCAGAGGGTGCGCTCATTAGAGTCTGGTGGCATCCGAGCAGTGATCTGCTGGGAGAGCTGCCTGCACGTTCAATGGAGCGTGGTCTCAATTTTCGCAAGATCACGACATTGAGCAAGAAGCTGACAGACAGCGCGCGTCTTCTACCTTTAGCATGACACAACGATATGCGGTGTGTGACCGTCGCAAATAGCGCATGAGCGCTCACCAAATGTGGCGATGGCCCATAAGTGACCGCGCAAACTCCTATTAGAGATGAGGACAATGAGCTCTGCTCATCTACATCTTGTGCTCAACCATTTTCCGATCCTGGGGACATTCTTTGGCCTGTTATTGCTGCTTTACGGATTGGTGAGGAAAAGCGACGAAATTAAGAAGGCCAGTTTTGGCAGCTTTACCATCACTGCGCTGATAACGATACCTGCCTATGGCTCAGGATTGGGCGCGACCACTATTGTCGAAGGTCTCCCGGATGTATCGAAGACCATCATCGAGCAGCATCAGCAAGCAGCACTGATCACCCTGGTAGCGATTGAGATTCTCGGTGCGGTCGCGCTCTTTAGCCTGTGGTCATCGCGACGTTCGCCAAACACCAGGAAATGGTTGGTCTTTATAGTGCTGATGCTGGCAGTGCTTGTTAATGGACTGGGAATGTGGACGGGCAGTCTGGGTGGACAAATCCGTCACACGGAAGTTCGAGCGAGCCCATCAAAATAAGCGTCGGGCATGGTGAGAAAACCAAGAATTGGTCATTGCAGGAGAGGAGGGAAGCGCCAGCTTTGCCGCTCGGCCCTCTTGCTGACGGCGCTTATGTTCTTTGTCTCCACATCTATCGCTCAGACAGCGTCCCGGTCCGACACGACACCCACGCCGCAGCCTCCACCATCCTATCGGCCACCGTATAAGCCACTTCGATACGAAGAGGACTGGAGTTCTCTACGCGACCAGACCAGGCAAAGCGACGCGTTAGATCGAATCAAGTACATACCACTTAGCGCGAGTGGAGATTACTATCTGACCATTGGCGGCGAAGTACGAGGGCAATATGAGCGCTTCAATAATCCAGTATGGGGGCAGGAGCCACAAGATAACAACGGCTACCTTCTCCAGCGTTACATGCTTCATGCCGATCTGCACATGGGCAAACACGCGCGAGCCTTCTTCCAGATCAAAAGCGGGCTGGAGAACGGACGAACGGGTGGCCCACGGCCTCTGGATGAGGACAGGTTAGACATTCACCAGGCATTCGCGGATTTAACGTTTCCAATAGGAGCGAAAGAAACGCTTGTACTCCGCGTTGGTCGCCAGGAAATGCTGTTCGGTTCGGGGCGCCTAGTCGGAGTGCGCGATGGGCCCAACGTGCGGCAGAGTTTTGACGGACTGCGCGCCGTTTTGCGCGGTGGAGGCTGGCGCGTTGATGGGTTTTTCACCAAACTCGCGGAGACCAGTCCTGGTGCCTTCGATGATGCGCCCGATTACGCACAGACATTCTGGGGCGTATATGCAGTGCGCTCTCTCAGATTTCTCTCAGAGGGAAGCATCGATCTCTACTACCTCGGAATTGATCGCAAACGTGCGCACTTCGATCAGGGAACTGCTCGGGAGAGGCGGCATTCGATAGGAATGAGGTTTTGGGGTCGAAGGGACGCTTGGGATTACAACACCGAGCTCGTCTTCCAGTTGGGCAAATTTGGCGATGGAAATGTTCGGGCGTGGACCATCGCTTCCGACACCGGGTACACCTTGCACCGAGTGCGATTTCGTCCGCGGCTCGGTCTGAAGGCCGACATTGCGAGTGGCGATCGTGATGGGTCCAAGCGGCACCTCCAGACTTTCAACACACTCTTCCCGCGCGGCCAATACTTCGGCGAGATGGCTCTCATCGGGCTCGCTAATATAATCGATCTACATCCTTCTCTAGATCTCCATCTGACCGACCGGCTGACGTTGTCGGCAGATTGGGATGTCTTCTGGCGCCAGAGCGTCAAAGACGGCGTTTATGGGAATGCCATCAACCTACTCCGCTCCGGGAAAACAAACCGTGCCCGTTACATCGGCAGCCAGCCTTCACTCTGGATGGAATGGAGAGTAAATCCCCACCTCACGTTTATAGCGAACTACACACACTTTTTTTCCGGATCGTTTCTAAGAGAGACAAGCCCCGGCCGGAACATCAATTATCTGATGACGCAGTTGACGTACAAATTTTGAGGTGTCACGCTGATTTGCCGAGACGCGATGCTCGTTGCCACTTCACACCTATCATTCACACTTTCGCTTCCGGCGAAGCGGGCCTCATGGTCAAGTGAGGAAGGTCCAAAAATGGTCTTCGAGCCGGGCTGCGAAACAGTGTTTGAGTTGGACCTAATTTGAGAGTATTTACCCGTCACAGTCAGCGGTCAAAAGGAGCAAGAGGCCAGTATAATTCGAGCGCGCTAAATTAGCAGGAAGAGAAAGGTCGGCAATAATGCCACACTTCATAATTGACTGTTCAGAAAATATCATTGAGCAAAGATCACCGGAGCAAATAATGCAGGCAGTGTATGACGTAGCCGAAGGAACAGGGTTATTTGCGGCAAACGACATTAAAGTTCGGCTTCGTCCTTATCAATATTTCAAATTGGGAAAAGGCAAAAGAGATTTTATTCACATTTTTGGAAATATTATGGAAGGCAGGAGCACCAAACAAAAAGCGAACCTCTCAAGAAAAATAATTGAACGGCTAAACGGAATGTTTCCTGACTTATCAAATCTGTCAATCAACATAGGTGAATTTGAAAAAGCAACATACAGCAATAAAGCTTTGATTCATCCGCTTAATGTAACAAGTGATAGACATTTTGATATTGAAAACTAGGTCTTCCAAATCAGTCTTATGCTCGGCGTTGCTTACAGCATTCCCGACTCATCACAGGTTCTCTGAATATATAAACTGCGCATGTCCATGGGTTGCGCCGAGACCCGCACAGACCCCGAGAATACGAAGGCGCGGAGTTGAAGTCAGGACGTTAGCAATCAGCTCTCGATATGTAGAAAAACCGATGAGACAGGTACAACCAGACTTTCAATTCCTTGGAAATCGACGCCGGAAGACACCGTACAAGCCGCCCAGAAATCCCAGATGCTTAAGCACTAACAGAACAATCACGCCGAAAACGATTGCGGCTGATACGGCTGTGTGCGACGAAACATAGTACAGGATTACCCCGTGAGTGGTGATGAGCACGACTGCTCCTACCAGCAGCGCCATCCAATGCCGCACACGCAGGCGGTTGTGTCTGTTCATAATTTCCGTACGCTGGTCGCAATATTTGTGGTCACGTGCAGCGGGGCCTCCGCAAGAGCAAACTGCAGTTCGCGGATTCCTAACGCACCACTTTTCACTACGTTGAAACCCGCTCCGCTTAGTACCGCAATCATGTCGCGCAACTCGACATGCCCATGGCGGTGATGAAAGTGCGCGAGAAGGCTTCTCTTTTCCTGTGCGGCACCGAAGTCAACCGCAAGCACTCGTCCACCCGGTTTCAGAACCCTTCGCATCTCGCGCGCACACTCTTCGCGTGCTTTACGGGGCAGGTGATGAAGCATCAACGTGCTTAGCACAACATCGAAATGTGCATCGGGAAACGGCAGTTCCTCAACAACTCCATTTTTGAAGACAACCTCGATACCTGCCTTTTTAGCCTTCCGATCTGCCCTGGCAATCATTTCCGGCGATGGGTCGATCCCATATACCGTGCCTGTCAGCCCGACACGTCGTTTGGCAGCGATCGCAAGGGTTCCTGTCCCGCAACCCACATCGAGGACGGATTCACCAGTTTTGAGACGCGCCAGGTCAAGCACTTTCTCCCGAAAAGCCTGCTCTCGACCGAGCATCACGACGCAAGCCATGAGGTCGTAGAAGCGAGCGGTTCCGTGGAGAACCAACCCAGTGGTCGCCAATTTCAAGTTCTCGTCATCAACTTTCGTCATATCACCCTCCTCGAGTTTAGGCACTGTGTACGAAACCGTGCCCTTGACTCTTCTTGTTGACGTCCAACTCGGTCTTAAATGGACAATAGTATGAAAGTGGACATCTGTTCATTATCTAGTGTACGTTTGATAGTAGAGGAGTGGAGGAACAGCAACCACCAATGTGTGCGAAAGCGGACAAACTTCTGACTTTGTTCGTTAAGAGGAAAAAATGACGTTGCAAGGAATACAGACTAAGGATCGGCGGATTCAAAAGACGCAAAACCTCTTGCATGAGGCGCTCGCCTCTCTCATTCGCGAAAAGCCTTATGATTCGATTGTGGTAAAAGAAATTTTAGATCGCGCTAACGTTGGCAGATCAACTTTCTACACGCACTTCCGCGACAAAGACGATCTGCTTGTGAGCGGCATACATGACATGCTTCGCTCGGTTCCCGCAACGGGGCTTTCAACCTCGGGGAAAAGCTACGAGCGAATCATCACGTTCAGCCTTCCCATATTCGAGCATATTCATCAGCACAGGCACACCAGCACGGCCAAGATGGGAACAAAGGGCCGAGCCATCCTTCACGAACACCTTCAACAGGTGGTCGCTGAACTGATTGACGACGACGTGAGAAAACATTTTCGAGGCCGCCGAAAAACGGCGGATCAGGTTCCGGTGGATCTTCTTGTGCAGTATGTGGCCTCGACATTCATTCTAGTGCTGAATTGGTGGGTGGAGAGTAGTAGCCCGCTTCCTCCAGGCGAAGTCAACAATTTGTTTCGTGCGCTAATCCTGCCGACATTAGCCGTGACATTTGCCAAATGATGCAAAGCTATTAGTCTCAGTTCCGTTTATCGGCAATGCAGCGCGGCACGTTTCGCTCTGCCTAGTCTAATGCTCGTGTCGATGGTGAATGTCGGGATAATGCGGATGACTGTGGCGTAGCCCTTCGTGCCGGTGCCTGTGGCTGTGTGTCTGCGCCAGTAGCTCAGGCTCAACATGGTGCCTGTGATGCTCGTCATGGGCGTGACTATGATCGTGTTCAATGGATTCATGTAAATGTTCGTGCCCGTGCTTCTCAGTCAGATGTAGCCAAATGCCAAGTAGCATCAATGCGGCGGCGCCTATGAAATAGATCGTTATGCCGTCGCGCAAAATAAGAATCGACAGCGAAGCTCCGACAAATGGAGCAGTCGAAAAATATGCGCCGGTTCGTGCGGCGCCGATGTATCGCAAAGCCAACACAAAGAAGGTCAAGCTCAGGCCGTAGCTTAAGAAGCCAAGGAAACCAGCCTCGACGATTGCTGTAGAGCGTGGTACCGCGGTGCCAACTGCAAGAGCAATAATCAGATTCACAGTGCCAGCAATGCATCCTTTCGCGGCCGCGATTTGAATTGGATCACCCGAAGAGACATTGCGTGTCAGATTGTTGTCAATGGCCCAGGCCAAACAAGCGCCCGCTATGGCGATCGGTCCCCAAGGTATTCCGACTGCGGGTCTTCCCGCCCACGACAGAAGAACACCTCCGGTAACTATCGCCGCCATTCCCAAGGCGATGCGTTGATCGAAATTCTCCTTGAAGACGAACCAAGCAAGAGTCGCCGTAAATACGCCTTCCAGATTTAGCAGTAACGACGCTGAAGAAGCTGGTGTCAACTGGAGTCCGATCAGTAGGAGAATTGGACCAATGATTCCTCCTGAGAAGATTGCACTGGCAAGCCAGGGAATATCGGTAAGTCCCAAACCGGCTTCTCGCGATCGCTTATCGCCGAATGAGCGGCGCAGGATGAGCCAAGCGGAAAGACCAACTCCTGATCCCAAATATAGCAATCCGGCCAAAAGGAGCGGCTCTATTCGGACAATAAGAATTTTCGCAAACGGAGTGCTGGCGCCGAACAGACCAGCGGCCAGGAGCGCATACGCCGGTCCCCTGCTATTGCGTTCGCTTGGTTGATGGTTTTTCCTCACAGGCATTTCGAATGCTGGCCTAAAAGAGACAGATTATTACCAGATGTCAAGCCTCCGATGCGTTTGCGCCAGATTGCGAAACTGAGTACGCCCACAATAGGCGATACGATACCCGAGACCTCACGAAAAGCCGTCCCGATCTCCGAACGGTCTCAGACAAGTGCGTTGGCCACTGACTTTGTCTCTCACAGGCCTTCCGGGTGAAGCGGAAACATTTTCGTTAGTCATACTTACGTTCTCTCCCTCTCGCTCAAGCGATTCCGTGCTGCTTCAGTAGCTCAACTACTGCTTCATGACTCTCGCGAAAAGCGTCCCAGACGGACGCACACCAGGCGTCGACAGCCTGGTCTCGCTCTGGGCCCGCGGCGGCCGCCATCACAAGGCGTGCGTCGATTGAGCCTCGGTCAAGCGGAAGAGGAAATGACGGCCAGTTCCGCTTGTGTTGGGCGAGGTACATATGTGTCCTCTGCACCTGCCGTCCTGAAAATCCCTTTTCAACGTGGAGGTAAAGTCCGACCAATGCAAACGTCAATGCGATCGGCTTGGTTTGTTGATCTACATGCTGCGCAGCCCACGCATCCACCACATGTTGATGAATAAACGCTGAATCGCCGTGAGCAAGCGAGTAGCACTGAAGCTCGTCATAAGCTTCTCGCTCCGAGATCATAGAACCTTCAGTTGCTGCTCTCGTCTTTGCTTCCACGCTTGTTCTTTCCGAATCGCCGAGGAGCGCCGGTTGCTCCGGCCGAGGCACATCGGCCCTATGTGCCAGGTCCCCCCGGTAGTTGTTCGACCAAGCCTGGCAGTTCATCTTGGCGAGGACCAAAAAAATTGTGCAAGGGCTCAAAAACAATGGTTGTTTCACGTTGAATGCCAAGCTTAGCCACCGCCGGCTTCAGGCGGCGATCGGCAAATTCCTCAAATCCTTCTTGTGAGTCCCATACCTCAATAATCCGCATACCGGTTTCCGTGGGGTGGGAAAGGTGCTGGTATATTCCAGGTTCGGGGCGTGCTTCTACACCCATCTCATCCAATATCGCTCGGAATTCCTTATGAGTTAGACCGGCGACGTTCATAGTCATAACAACGGTTTTCACGATCTTTTCAAAGCCTCCTCGATTCTGAAGTTGGCGCCGCTATTCAAAATCTAAACGTAACCCACGACGTAACATAGTTAGTATTCTTTCCGGGCGGTGTCTCTTTCAAAAAGGGACCTGTCTGAAAGCGCGACAGTATTAGCGTGTATGCCCAATGACGTTCGATAGGCCACTCCAACCTGAATGAAGGGAGCGCACCGACATAACGAGCGTGGCTCAGTTGTCCAGTTCGCAAGGGCGAAACGTTTATTCCATAGATCCCATCGCGCGTGCTCTCACGCCAGAAGAACGCGGAACCTATAGTCATCGCCAGCTTTTTCTTCGGCGTCAGTCGCACATTAGGAAATAGCGCAATCGAATTTGGTGCGCCGATGAGTCCGATCGTATCGGAGTAAGTTGTTCCTGGTAGCAAGGGATTGAATGTCTGCAGCAAACGATCTTTAGGGTTCTTATCACCACTGGTAATATCGGCGCGCAAACCGATTCGCGGTTTCAAGCTTGAACCTGTGAGGGTATAGCCAGAGTCTGAAGACCCTGCCCAGGCGCGGATGCTGCTCTCATTTCCCGCTGAATGGAAGTTTCCGAGTTGTAAGAACGCATCGAGGTTGTAGTCGAACGCTTTGAACTGTGCGAAGCTTCGGAAACCGAATGTGTGTCGTATCTCTCGCCCAACACCTTGATCGAATGTGCCGTGTTTGCGGTCGATACCGATGTAGAAGATGGATTCACCGCCGCGTTTGCGGGGCCGGTCACGCGTCGTGCCTATGCCCCACAAGGTCAGAGTTGGACCAGGCGTGTCGTTGAAAATTCCGAGCTTTACTGACGTCAGCTTGTTAACTTGGGCATTAGTAGTCCACCTTCGCGTCTTCCAAATCAGACGCACGCCATCGAGACTTCTTTTTACGTTGAGACCCTCACCCGATGAGATCAGTCGTCCGGCGCCGAGATCCATTTCGTGCTGGCCGATGCGAATGACAACGGAACTCTTTTCACTTCCGAATTTCAGATCAACGAACGCCTGATGCAGTTCTAAGCGATTGTCGTCAGTCAGGCGCGGGCCGCCGTTGCGTCCATTGGCGATACCGCTTTGCAGTTGAGTGAACGCGCGAACCCTTTTTCCCAGATGCCAATCCGCGTGGAGGAGATATCTTTGCAGAAGGTACCCATTACTATCCTGCGGGCCCGCGCCAAAAGCGAATTCGCTGAAGTACTCGTAGCGTACTCGCGCCTCGCCGCCTAGTGACACATACCAGCCTTGGTCATTGAGTGAGATGTTTTTGAGTCGATCAAAGCGATCAGTTCGCTTGCGCTCATCGCGCAGGTAACTCCAATCTTCGTCGTAGCGCTGTGGCAGATAGGGAGGTGGTAGAGGCGTCGGTGACGAAGCCGGAGCTTGGGCGCGAAGTTGAACGAAACAAGAAGCGATGATGACAAAAAGACACGGGAATGAACAGTGGCCGGCCCTCCGAGTTTCGACACTGGCGCGGTTGCGTGTACTCCATCGAGACTTTGGGCCTGAGTTCATACTTCAAAATACGAAGGGATGGTCGAAACTATTGCAGGCGGTTCTTAGTTCTGTTTTACCGCACTCGGATCCATCCAGATTAATTCCCAAATGTGCCCGTCTAGATCCTGAAAGCCATGCCCATACATAAAACCGTGATCCTTTGGGTCGGTATAAGTTCTACCGCCGGCGGCAATAGCTTTCCGCACTTGCTCATCGACCTTCGCGCGGCTCTCGCACGACAGACAAACCAACACCTCACTGCTCTTAGTCGCATCGGAAATTTCCTTCGGCGTGAACTCCTTAAACTTGGCATAGGTCAGCAACATCACGTAGATGTCCTCGCTCACGATCATGCAGGCAGCGGCTTCGTCGGTGAACTGGGCGTTGAAGCTGAAGCCGAGTTTCGCAAAGAAATCTTTTGCTCTGCGGAGATCCTTGACCGGCAGATTGACGAATATCTTTGTGGACTCGGTCGGTGTCTGGGTTGTCGTAGTTTCGTTCATAATGGTTTGCGCTCCTTATATAGTCTTGTCACGAATATCGACATAGTTTCTTTTCTCAAGCGAGCCTCAAGCCGTGACGACTTAGTGGCAGCGAGCGATAGCGTTTTCCCGTCGCGGCAAAAATCGCATTGGCAACCGCTGGCACCAGTGTGACCGGCCCAACCTCTCCAGTTCCGCCGAGCACTTTCGTGCTGCTGTTGACGATGTACACTTCAATTGGCGGCGTCTCGTACATGTGTGGAATCTGGAAATCGTGAAAGTTCGTTTCGACTGTGCGTCCATCGTTGAATGAAATATTTGATTTGAATGCGACACCGAGACCCCAAATCGTCCCGCCTTCAATTGAGTTCTTCGTGATCTCCGGATCAAGAGCGATACCGCAATCGATCACACTCACGATGCGATGAATCTTCACCAGATTGTCTTTGACCGAGAGTTCCACTGCGTGCCCAATGTGAGTGCGAAATGCTTCTGTGTAGGCCATACCGCGTGCAACGTCTTTGGCTGGTCTTTTCTTCCAGTTAGATTTCTCGGCCAGCGTGTCCAGCACTTTCAGCGAACGTTCATCTTTCAAGAGTGTCCCACGGAACTCGTACGGGTCTTGTTTAGCCTTTGCGGCCAACTCATCGATGAAAGACTCCACGGCGAAGATGTTTGGCCCGTATCCGGTTGTTCTGAGTACGGAGGTAGGCACGCCGACTTTGAGTAAGTTGAAATCAACGCGCTGACTCGGAATCTCATAATGCGTTTCCATCAACCCTTCAAGGCAACTCGGATCGTTGTCTTCGGTTACCGCAGGTGCATAGACGAATTGCAGAATTGCAGGGGAGACGGCTTTGTGGGCGATGGCCACAGGCTTTCCGGCTTTATCCAGGCCAGCCGTGATCCGATTCAGCGTCGCGGGGCGATAGACATCGTGCTGCATATCTTCTTCACGCGACCACACAACCTTGACCGGTTTGCTAACCGCTTTAGAAACCAGCGCGGCCTGCACGACGAAATCCACCAACAGCCGGCGTCCGAAGCCACCGCCAAGCAATGTACGATTTATTAAGACTTTTTCTGGCGGCAGCTTCAGCATGCCGCTGAGCGTGAGTTTTGCTAACTCCGGACCCTGTAGTGGCCCCCAGATGGTGCAACTGTCGTTACCGACATGCGCGGTGCAGTTCATCGGCTCCATTGTCGCGTGCGCCAGAAACTGCGATTCATATTCCTGGGAGAAAACCTCGTGATGTTTGCCAGCCATCTCTTCTTCGCGCAAGGCATCGCCTTCTGTCTTAACAGTCTTCCACATGTTTCCTTCGAGAGCGGTGCGATACTGCTTCATCAGACTGGCGCTAGTAACAGCAGCGTTAGCGCCACCTTCGAAATCAACTTTCAGAGATTTGATTGCCCGACGTGCCTGCCAATACTGCGTCGCTAGTACTGCAACTCCGTTTGGAATCGGCACCACATCAATCACACCGGGAAGTTTTGTTACCGATTTCTTGTCAAAACTTGAGACGCTGCCACCGTGAACAGGGCTTTGCATCACTGCTGCGTAAAGCATTCCCGGCACGGTGAAATCAAGACCGAAGATTGCCGAGCCGTCGATTTTCGACCCAAGTTCAACGCGCGGCACCGATCGGCCCAATAGCTTCCATGCGTTTTGAGGTTTGAGTTTGGGATTCTGTGGCGGAGTTACTTTGACTGCGTCCTCGGCTATCTCACCAAATTTGAATGTTCGACCTGTTGGCTTATGAATGATCTTTCCACTCTCCGCAAAGCACTCCTCCACGTTTACGCCCCAACGCTTGGCCGCGGCCGTTACGAGCATTTCGCGAGCAGACGCGCCCATGGTGCGCATCAATTCGAAGAAGCTCGTTGTGCTCTCGCTATTGCCAGTGAATTGCCAGTTAATGCGCGGATTACGATAAGCTGGCGCCACGGTGGAAAACTCAATCTTCACTCGGCTCCAATCGGCGCCGAGTTCTTCCGCGAGGACCGCTGGTAACGTCGTCATAATTCCCTGGCCCATTTCCGACTGCGATGAGATTAGGGTTACTTCGTCATTAGGGCTGATTCGGATCCAGGCGTTGAGGGGAATGTCGCTCGATGTTGATATTTTGTTTTCAGATGCAGCGCGCACGACATCAATGATCGGTGCAGGCGAGGGAAGTGAATAGCCAATGAGCAAACCACCACCAGCCGCAACGGTCGCCGAAAGGAAAAACCTCCTCGAAACCTGTTGGCTCATTGCAGCGCTCCTTTCTTCGCACTGATCTCAGCCGCGCGATGGATCGCCTTGCGAATCCGCGGATAGGTTCCGCACCGGCACAGATTGCCGCTCATCGCATCGTCAATATCGTCGTCGGTGGGATTCGCTTTCTGTGAGAGCAGACAAGCCGCCGACATCATTTGACCCGGTTGGCAGTAGCCGCATTGCGGCACTTGGACCTCCAGCCAGGCCTGCTGCACCGGATGGCTTAGATCCTTGGACAGACCTTCAACCGTTGTTACTCGCTTGCCTTCGACTCTTGAGATAGGGGTAACGCAAGAACGAATCGCGTCGCCTTGGAGATGAACTGTGCAGCAACCGCAGAGCGCCATCCCGCAACCGTACTTCGTGCCCGTCAGGCCCAGATCTTCGCGCAATACCCATAGCAGCGGTTTCTCCGGCTCAACTTCCACCGTGACTGACCGGCCGTTAACATCAAAGACAATCGGTTTCATAAACCCTCGCATATCATCCCGCCACGCAAACATTGGGGACAGCAACTTTGGAGAACAGATGCGGCGACGCCACGGTGCTAGGTGGGTAGCGTTGCAGATGTGCCTGAAAGGTTGGCTGCATAAACGCCCGTTTAAAGTGCGCGACCGACTCCCACACTGCGATGTTTATGAAGCAACAACTGCCGACGATGCCGCGATAAAGTTGCGCCGAAATATAGCCGGGTTGTGTCTTGAGAAAGGCGGCATCGGCCTTCCACGCTTCAAGCAATTGGTCCACCTCCTCTGCGGCGACCGCGAAGCGATTGATCATCACGATAGGCGACACGTCCTTTTCCATCTGCTCAAGCAGCGTGACACTCGAATCCATCTCGGTGAACTTAAGCATAGGTATAACACCTCGGACTACTTGTTCTGCGCACTCATGTTTTCATTGGTCTCTTATTTCATCCATACCGAACAAAAAGCGCACTTAAGGTCGCGTTTGTAGCGACAATGTCATTTCCTTCCGCTTTCGCAATCCGGCTAACGATCCTTCTCCTTAAATCGCGATCGACCCGTGAGCTGAAGAGCTGCGCTCTGTTCCTTCGCGCTCTGCGGCAAGTTCCTTCGCTACCGGATCCGAACTATTGATCAGGAGGAAGTCGAGCTTCGTATCCGGAAACTTTTCATTCATGTGTTCCACCAGCTGCGCCTTCTCGGTTTCGGAAAGTTCTGTCTTGCTGTCTGCCAAAGCAGCGATCTCAGTTCGCAGCTCTTGCAAATAATGCTTCTGCCACTGTAGAAGTTCGACGCCGCCTGACTCTCCGTGCCCCGGATAGATTCGATCAAACCCGCTGAGACCGAGGATGAGTCGATCCAGATTTTTGAGCCATTCGAGGGTGTGGGCGTCCGCTCCATAGGCGTGAAGATGGTTCAAAACTACATCGCCGATGAATGCTACTTTCTTGCCATCACTTTCCATGACCCAATACGAGTCGCTGTGCGATTCACCCGGCCCGAGATCGTGCACGGTAAAGTTGACCCCATCGACGGAAACCGATTGTCCGTCCTTAAGCGTCCGGTTGGGAAAGGTTCTCTTCTTGGGCCATTCGTCACCAAAAACGCCACCCCATTGCTTCTCTTTGAGCGCATCCGATTCTCTGATCACTCGATCGGTTCCCGGCGTTGCGATGATATCCACATTCATTCCGGCCGTTAGGTGCGTCAGTCCGTTGTAGTGGTCCGGATGTCCGTGGGTGATTAGAACGAACGCCAGCGGCTTGCCGAGCGAGTCGAATTTCCTACGAAGATCCTTGGCAGCTGACTCGATAAGAGCTGAGTCAACAGCCACGACGTGGTCGGAGGTTTCAATCAGATATCCGTTGACCATGAGCCCGTCTTCGCTCGACTTGAAAGTGTGAATGACGGGTTCGAATTGATGACTAATGGTGAAATTAGCTTCAGGGGTCTTCAATGCGCCTTCCGAGAGGACACCTGAGGAACGTAACCAATCTCGAATGGCGCTTGAGAAGAAATCAATATCGTCAGGATGGCGAGAAGAGATCAGGTTACCGGAGATTACGACCGGTTTGTCCTCGCGCCAGAGACCGCCATATTTTTCGACAAGAGGCTTGACGGCAAGCTCAGGATACTTACTGCTTAAATGGAAGCCCGTGATTTCTCTCCCTCTGGCTATGCCCGATGTGGCAACGAGCATCGTGCCACGACAAATTGGCGCAACCATCTGCCCGCCTCTATCTATCTCGCGCAGGAACAACAATACTCTTTCATCTTCAGCAAGGATCGCGGGACTCTTTGCACCACCGGGAACCAGTACGCCGACATAGTCGTCGGGATTTGCTTCGTCGATTGTCTTGTCGATGTTCAAGTGGCCGATTCCTCTGAAGAACGAATAAATCTCGACAGGATTTTTGAAAATAGAAACAGTCTCAGTTTCTACGCCGAGTTTTTCGATTTCTATCTTGGGTAAAAAGTACTCTGAGTCTTGAAAAGCATCTGCTACTAAAACCGCTACTTTCGCCACGTTGCCCTCCGTTTCTCTGGTTGCTAGCCTGTCTGCACGTGTCTTTCCGTTCCGCCCTTTCCCCGTCGTCTTATTTAGGGACATGCTGCGCCGTTATTCACCCACTCTCTAACTTTTCTGACGAACTCTTCGTGGCTGAGCGGCGGCACGCTGCGTCCTTCACCTGGATTCCATCCCCACAACACGAGCGGGTCGTGGTTGATGTGATCAATTAGTTGTTCGCTGGTCAGGCCGCCGTTCTTTCTCTTGTCGAGTAATTGTCTGCACAACTGTTCCGCAGTGCGTTTCTCGAAGATCATCGGCGTCGCTGCGGGAGGCAACTGCCAGCGTGGTTCAGCCCGATGGGCAGGATCTTCCGCTCCATCTTTGAGTGGATAAGGCGCACCCGGTGGCATGTGCAGCCCCTGCTGGTTCTGCGTCTGGTGACAATTGACGCATTTGAGCGCAAAGACCCCTTGCCCGTCGGCGCCGCGACGCAGCCGAAAGAAGCCGTGCTGGCGACTATCCTCACCTTGCAGCGGGGCGTCACCAGCCGGGTGACAGTTCACGCAGCGCGGATGCATGAAAACTTTGTACGTCTCCAGAAAGGCCGCCCGAGCGACGGCATCGTTACGGACCGATTTATTCCCGACTTGAGCATCTGTCACACGGACTGAACAGATCGCCAGATATGTTATTGCGGCAGCAAGAGCGGTTACCCACAGGAGATTGATTTTCGTTATTCTCACGTTTTTCTTGCTCGTTGATTCTGTTCTGTTGCGCCTTCAGTTTGTCGAACCGCCAATCTCTTTCTGTCTGGACTCATACATCAGCAATCGCTGGTAAGTTGTGAAAGTCCCGTTCAATTCTCGTGAAATTCAGCTTTCGTTGATCGGCGTTTGATGATACGAAGAGTTGATTGTCCTTAGGATGCGCCAGAGTCCTGATTGTTTATTCAATCGTTCTTATCTCCGTGGGATTCACCACAGCTTGATGAACACGCCTTTGCAATCTCGTCAAACTCTCATACTGAAGACGCGAAACTGTATAAAGGGACGATTGGTTAAAAATTAGGGAGCATCACGCAAGGTCAGCGTCCCCGTGATTCAATTTTGGAGCGTCTAAGGACGGAAAACTGGAAATGAAGGAGGCAAAAGAGTGAGTAGTTTTTTGATGCGACCTTTGCCAGAACAAGTCTCAACGGACCTAAAGCAAACAAAGCGTGATCAGTTTGGAAATGAACCGCTATTGGAACAGGCGCAATCCCGGCGCAGCATCTGCCGAAGATGCTTACGTCGTTTCAATCCCGGTGAACGAAGGCTCCTGTTTAAGTACAGGCCGTTTCAAAAGGAGAGTGTCTTTGCTGAAGACGGACCTATCTACATTCATGAAAACGATTGTCGGCCCGAGACTGAAATCCTGACTGCTTATCCTGACGATTTCAGAGAGCTGCCACTCTTGTTGCGCGCTTACACAAGTGAGGACGGACAAGTGGATTCCAAGTTGATCAAGGACGGCAATGCCGAGGCCATTATTAATCGATTCTTTGCCAATCCCGAGGTTGCGTACATTCATCTGCGCGATGGAGAGTCGGGATGTTACTACGCGCGGATTGAGAGAAGCGCGTGAGCTAGATGATCCGATCAACTTCTGACTGATCTGGACTTGTATCGATCTCTGTATGCCCGTGGAGAGATGGCGAACTGGCGCTTGAATGCGTTGCTAAAAGACGCCTGCGATTCATAGCCCACGCGGCCGGCAATTTCGCTGATTCTGAGACGTCCGTTTCTCAAATAATCCGCGGCCAGGTTCATCCGCAAATGCGTGAGGTACGACAGCGGCGGTTCGCCTACGAGAGTGACAAATTTCGTAGCAAACGGTGAACGAGACATGCCGACCTCGCTAGCAAGTTTGGCGATAGTCCAGGCACGGTTGGGATGCTGGTGCATCGCACTCAAAGCTGAGCTAATCTGGCTGTCGCCTAGTGCGCCAAGCCATCCACCCTGACCTTGAGGCTGGCCTTGAATCCAGGCCCGCACTGCCTGAACAAACATCACTCCAGTCAAATGATTGATAAGCGAGCCCGATCCCATAGTCCGATTTTGCGCCTCGTGGGCCAACCCCTTGAGGATCGGTTCAAGCCATAGACAGGTCTGGGTGTCACTATGAGGAACATGTATCAACTTTGGCAGCAATGAAAAAATCGGGTTCCCAACTTTGTTTTCGAATTTGAACGAGCCGCAAATCGCGATAGTTTCCGATCCACCGCCGCCATGACGGACGACATTGTCGTTCGGAGATCGCAGCTTTAGCAGTTGATCCAAAGCCACGGGTTTCGACTTTGGATCGTCTTGGAGAATATGGGCGCTGCCGTGGGGCACAATGACCAAATCTCCGGTCGCCAACCGAATCTGCTGTTCCGACCCTTCCACCTTGATCCAACCTTGGCCTCGTTCGCACACATGAAAGTGCGCTAAGTCGCCGGCGGGAATCTTCAAGGC
>JBKOYD010000009.1:0-11330 GCA_046725195.1 Acidobacteriota bacterium
CCGATGCCGATAGCAAGCGCGGCGATCATGAAGGCAGTGTGAAGCGGATGGCGCGCCCAAAGTCGGAACGTATACCGTCCATCCTGAAGCACTCCGCGCATCACCTGAAACCAGATACTCATCCGTTGCCTCCTTTGGTTCATCTGCTGCGATGCGGCAGTCTCGAGAGCCGCCCAACGCCGCGCTTCAGCTGCGCGCTCACTCAACGCACCTAAAAGACATTGTGGCAGCGCGTCATCTGCAAGCGTTAGTTAGGTTCCGTCGTACCGTAGAGCCAACCGCTGTCCGCAAGTTCTGTGAACGCTGCAGCATAAGCAGCACCCGCCGACTCTCTTCCTTGCTCCATCGAGATCGAGGCCATGTGATCACCTGTCTCACGATTCGCCTGATTTACCTCAGCGGCGTATTTGCTCGCATTTTGATTCGCAGCGTTGACGTATTCGATGCGCGCGCCATCGTAACCTCGTTGATGGAGGGTAAGTGGCAGAGCGCCATACTTCCGTCTGATGCAGTCGACACAATACCGCTGACGCCTTCACGAATTAGATCTACCGGCCAAAGATGTCTTCAACTCGTCAATTTATGAATTCCCGCAACTAACCAGAACGAAATGGCAGCGACCAATGCAGCAGCAGGAATTGTCAGAATCCATGCCCAGACTATCCTGCCAGCCACTCCCCATTTGACGGCGGACAATCTCCGAGTTGCACCAACTCCGACAATAGCTCCAGTAATCGTGTGTGTTGTCGAAACGGGTGTCCCTGTAAGCGTGACGTAGGCCAATGTCAAAGCTGCAGCGCTCTCCGCGCAGAATCCTCCCACTGGTTTTAGTTTAGTAATCTTGGTTCCCATCGTATGGACGATGCGCCAACCACCCGACAACGTACCTAAAGCTATTGCGGCATGAGCGGCCAGAACGACAGATGTTGGAATAGGTGGCAAGGTACCGTCTGGTCCGTAGGCCAGGCCCCAGGCACCGCCGGCCGTGAGTACTGCAGTGATGATTCCCATCGTCTTCTGTGCATCGTTGCCGCCATGGCCCAGGGAAAACGCTGCGGCCGAAAACAGTTGTCCACGCCGGAACACCTTATCGACTCGTGTCGCTGAAAAGCGTCGGAAGATCCAGTAGACCAGTACCATCAGACTAAAGCCGAGGATCATTCCAATCAATGGAGACAGGACTATGAATTTGATCGTGCGAAACCAAACATCAGCCTTCAATAATCCACTGATACCGCCATAAGCGGCGACTCCTGCGCCTGCGTAACCGCCCAGTAACGAGTGCGAACTCGATGTGGGTAGACCCAAATACCAGGTAATGAGATTCCAGATGATTGCTCCAAGTAAGGCGGCAAGGAGGACGTAAAGCCGAAGTTCCGGTTTAACCAGATCCATGCGCACGCCGTCCCCTATCGACTTCGCTACGCGGGTGCCGAATATCGCAAACGCGACAAAGTTAAAGAAGGCCGCCCAGATCACGGCAAGGCCCGGCGACAGAACCCGTGTAGACACAACCGTCGCAATCGAGTTGGCGGCGTCGTGAAATCCATTGATGTAATCGAAAACAAGCGCAAGAAAGACAAGAATGATGACGAAGGCGAGAGTTGCGGTCATAGGAAATGCGAGATTGCGAAATTGCGAAATTGCGGAATTGCGATTTTGGGGTATAACGGGATCTCAATTGCGCCTCAGCGGAGAAACGAAAAGTTCGCAATTTCGCTCTTCCGCAATCACGCAATTCCTGCTACGTATGCTTAATGATCACGCTCTCAATAATATTAGCGACGTTCTCACAACGGTCTACTGCGGCCTCAAGCTTCTCGTAGACCTCTTTCCATTTCAGAACGGTCAAAGCGTCTGGGGGGTCGTGGAATAATTCAGCTATTGCTGCGTGGTAAATGTCATCGCCCTCGTTTTCTAGTCGATGGATCTCTACCAAACGTTGCGTTACATTCTTGGGTCTTTGGAGGATGGACACAATTTCCTTCAACTGTTCCGCCATGCGTTCAAGCACATCAGCGAAATCACGCGCGTAATCGGTAATCTCGTGAATATCAAAAATGATAATCGCTCGAGCAGCGTCGTCAATAAGATCGACGATGTCGTCCAATGCGGAGGACATCATGTAGATGTCCTCGCGATCGAACGGAGTGATGAACGATTTATTTAGTCGGGTTGAGATATTGTGCGTTAGCTCATCGCACGCATGCTCAAGGCCCTTAATGCGTTGAGCATACTCGGCTCGGTCCCGGTTCTTGTCAGCCAGCATCTCCTTGAGTTCGCGAGCTGCCGCCGAAATGTAAAGCGTCATCTGAATGAACAGGTCAAAATACTGTTCTTCTTTGGGAAGAAGATTTAGGAGGCCCATAACAATCCCGTTTCGAGTCTGAATTCAATCTGAAGTGAGGCCGGGACTATAACGTAGGACTAGTCGACTTGCCAAATACGAGTAGAGTCGTATATCAAAGGCCACAAATGACGAAAAACCACTTTTCGGAAGTTCAGAACCTGCTGCAGATCGAGTCAGATGCGATAGCGCAGACCTCAACCCGACTTGATCCAACACAGGTGGAGCGAGTGGTGGACTTGTTAGCCGAGTGCAAAGGCAAGGTTGTAATCCTCGGCGTTGGAAAGTCCGGAATCATTGCGCAAAAGATAGCGGCGACCATGACGAGTGCCGGAACTGCGGCGCTCTATTTGCACCCGTCAGACGCATTACATGGTGGCCTCGGCATCCTGCAAGAAGAGGACGTCGTAGTTTTGTTGAGCAACAGCGGTGAAACTGACGAGATGATCGCCATGTTGCCATACTTGAAGAATCGTAAAGTAGCGATTGTCGCAATAGTCGGAAACGTGAAGTCGACACTCGCTCGCCGTGCTGATGCCGTCCTCGATGCCTCTGTCGATAAGGAAGCATGCCCGCTGAACTTGGCGCCCACAACGAGCACAACCGTGGCCTTAGCAATAGGCGACGCGCTCGCGATGACAGTGATGAAAGTTAAAGGACTGACCTTGGACGATTTTGCCGTGAATCACCCGGCGGGCCGTCTGGGCAAGAGACTAACGCTGCGTGTAGCAGACCTTATGCACCGGGACGGCGAGAACCCGACAATCCCAGTGGGATCTTCGTGGGTCGAAGTTGTACGGGCCATAAGCAGAGGCGGACTCGGCGCGGTATGTGTTGTTGATGCTGCCGGGAAGTTAGCAGGCATCATCACGGACGGGGATTTGCGACGAGCGATTGAACAAACGAGCCACGAAAGTTTAGAAAAACTGACGGGCGACGATTTCATGACGTGCAAGCCGACCGTTGCAAATCCGGATCTACTCGCGTTCGATGCGTTGCAGCTTATGGAAGATAGACCATCACAGATCTCGGTCCTGCCGGTGGTCGATGAGGATCAGGTATGTGTGGGGTTGATTAGGGTGCATGATATCGTGCGCAGCGGGTTGTAGATGCGTCGAGAATCATGTTGGTATTACGAAAACAAAATCATTGGTCATATATCATTTGACATTTCTCATTTATCATTCTTGAGCGAAGAAGTATCATGACCTCCCTAGATCCTCACTATGGAAGGTATCCTCACAAATGAAAAATTCAGTACAAGTAGACATTCCTTCAGTTGCCGATAAATTGGAAGAGCGTTTAGTAAACTTTGCTGTTCGCATAATAAAACTCTCGGCCTGTTTACCTCGAACCTCAGCCGGTAGACACGTTGCTGGACAGATCCTCAGGTCCGGAACCTCACCTGCTCCGAATTATGGTGAGGCCAGAGGCGCCGAAAGTCGTGCTGACTTCGTTCACAAAATACGAGTTGTGCTTAAGGAACTAAATGAAACGTCAATATGGCTCCGCATTATCGAGCGCAGTGAAATGTTGAAATCCGAAATGCTCACTGATATCGTCGAAGAGAACCGTGACTTATGCAAAATCTTCGCGGCATCACTTAGGACCGCTCGAAGGCATAGCTCAAATGACAAATGTGAAATGTCAAATGATATATGACCAATGATTGCTTTAAACGTACCTAAGAGAAAAGACTGTTACGTGGGGCGGCGGCCAGGCATATCAACAATGTCCCAGGCTGATCTTACACGAAGGAGCTTCGACATAAGTCCAGCGTGCATAATGTGGCCGCTGCGTTCTGCTATTACCTTACCGAGAATGGGCATTCCCAGTAATGCGAGGTCGCCAATGATGTCCAGGATCTTATGCCGAACGAATTCGTCTCGAAAGCGCAGGCCAGTTTGATTCAGCATGCCTTCAGGCGTCAGCACGATCGCGTTATCTAGTGAACCACCACGAATCAGGTTTGCGCGTCGCAGCGCCTCAATCTCATGGGTGAAGCCAAACGTTCGAGCAGCGGCGATGTCGCGGCCAAAGGCGCCATCACTCAATTCCACAGACAAACTCTGTACGCCGATCAGCGGATGAGCGAAGTCGATCAGGCATTGAATCTGATATGTGTCGGCGGGTTCTACACTTATCCGACGGTTGCCTTGTTCGAACGCGACCTTTTCGCGAACGAGCAACGCTCGCCGCGCTAATGGTTGTTCCACGACGCCCGCCTGTTCGATTATCTCAGCGAAGTTTTCGGCGGACCCGTCCATGATCGGAATCTCTAAATTATCGACTTCGATGAAGACGTTATCGACAGCCAGACCACGCAGGGCGGCGAGCAGATGCTCTACGGTCGAAAGCATGACACCGGTGCGCATCAAAGTTGTCGCGTAACTGCAGTGAGCGACCGACTCCACAGTTGCGGGTATTTCAAATCCGCCGAGGTCGGTTCGACGAAATACGTAACCCGTGTCTGGTGGTGCGGGCAGCAAGCGTACGTGAACGGGCACAGCGGTGTGCAGTCCGACGCCATGAGTTTCGACTGGGGAGCCAAGCGTGGTTTGTTTGATCAATTGATAACAGCCCTTAAGGGAGTCTGTGATCCTACGTCGTTCAATTTGGAGCAACCGATGTGCCGAGTGAGAAGACGCTTCCAGTCAACGTTGTTCGAATGGCTATGTGGTTCCCAAGCCACACTCGGTGATTTCCTGCTGAGGTTTTGCCACAATCTGGCGCCGTCAGGTGGCGTCGGTGCTCGGCGGGCCTGTTAGACAATAGTCTGATCGCAGCTACCTCTTTAGTGCGGCAAAAGACGCGCCACAAAAATTTGAATACGCCCATTTGCTGGAGTACACTCAGGCCCAACTAACCATCGGGACGCGTTGAGCTTTTCGGCGTAGTGTTTGAGAAACAGCGCTTTCGCCCCACAACCCTGTGGTTGAAAGAAACGCGACGCCAGCGCTCCGAAGAGCAAGAGAGCGGAAGCCCTCGAATTCTGCTCTCGTGGAGAAACCGCGATGCCAGACCTTGAAATCACGTGTTCGGAATGCAGCACGCCATTCACCTTTACTGAACGCGAACAGGAATACTACCGGGAACGAAACCTGACTCACCCGAAACGCTGCAAGCCATGCCGCGACGCGCGGCGCGCTAACTTCGGTGGCTCAAGAGGACCAGGAGGTGAACGTCAAAGATTTGAGATTACCTGCGATCAATGCGGTAAGACTGATTCAGTGCCCTTCAAGCCTTCAACGGGTAGACCAGTCTTATGCAGCGATTGTTTTAGCTCGAGTCGTGCGACGCAACAAAGAACCTGAGAAATTTGTTCCAACGAGCTGATGCGGAGTAGAAAGACTCCGGCGCAGACATATTCGCAATACAGGAAATTAATTTTCCGACGCGGTTAGTGATTACGCGATTGACGGTAAAGAACGCCCAAAAAAGGTCAATGAGTTACGAAACTATTCAAGTGGAAATGCGCGGTGCGGTTTGTGTACTGACTCTAAACAGACCGGATCGTTTGAACGCGCTGACGGTCGACGTTGCAAAAGACTTTCAAGCTGCGATTCGTGAAGCACTCGAACGCGGAGCGAGGGCCGTCGTTCTGACGGGAGCGGGCCGAGCTTTTTGTGCCGGCGGTGATTTGCGTGAGATGCAAGAGATCGCGACTAGAGAAGGAAAGGTAGAAGCATTTTTCGATGAACCATTGCGAATTTTGAATGAAGCCATACTTTTGATTCGACAGACCCCAGTGCCTTTCATTGCGGCAGTGAATGGTGTTGCATCCGGAGGTGGTTGCAATTTGGCTTTGGCTTGTGACCTGGTGGTGGCAGCGGAGAGCGCCAGGTTTAATCAGGCATTTATCAAAATTGGCTTATCACCGGATTGTGGTGGAACTTTTATCCTCCCACGACTCGTAGGATGGAAACGTGCTGCAGAATTGATGTTTACCGGCGAGATGGTTACGGCGCAACGTGCCGCTGAAATGGGAATGATTAACTCGGTCAGTCCAGACGCGGAGCTTATGAGTCATGTGCTGGCCCTGGCCGAGCGACTCGCGAGTGCGCCAACGGCCGCGATTGCTCAAATCAAGAAGTTGTTAGACGCCAGTGCGGCAAATGATTACAGCGTTCAACTGGACTTGGAGCGTCAAGCCCAGATCGAGTCAGGTAAGACAAAAGATTTTTTAGAGGGCGTGTCAGCGTTTCTGGAAAAACGGCCGCCGCGATTCATTGGTGGATGACGTTCGAGAGAACGGGAAGATCGCGAGCCGCCTGATTCGATGGGCGGCTTTTTTGTTTGAAGGTCTTTGGCCTTGGGCCTTAGATTTCTCGCCCGTTCTAATGAGTAGTGATCAAAGACCAAAGGCCAAAGGCCCAAGACCAAAGTCCAATAAAAGGAATCTAGACTTAAAGTGGCGTCGTTGACTTACATACAACTTCTCCGCACCAATCGCTCTTTCAGGCGATTGTGGTGGGGCCAGGTAATTTCGGAACTCGGCAATTGGTTTAACTTCATTGCCGCCCTCGGATTGGTGCGGGTTGTGTCGGGCGCGGCTGCAGAAGTTACCACCCTCATTTTGATCTTTCGTCTCGTGCCGTTCACCTTGTTCGCGCCACTGGCTGGAGCCTTCGTCGATCGCTGGTCTCGACGGACCGTGATGATCGTCACTGATATTTTGCGCGTTTTTGTCGCGCTTGGGTTCCTGTTGGTTCGGCGTCCACAGGATCTGTGGATCGCCTATCTGTGCACGGCACTCCTTTCGTTTTTCGGGGCGTTTTTTGAAGCAGCAAAAAACGCTGCTGTTCCCAACATCACCGGCGAACGAGATCTGCTTGCGGGCAACGCACTAATGTTCTCATCGCGCTTCCTGCTGATGTCGTTAGGTGCTGCACTGGGCGGTTGGACCTCCGCCCACGTCGGCTATGCAGCCGCATTTATCATCAACGCCCTATCGTTTCTTGCTTCGGCATATTCTGTCTGGTTAGTTCCGGAAGCAGAGACGCGACAACAACCAACCTCGCCGCCACCTAATGAAGCGCGGAACCTTTATAGAGGTTACTGGTCGGACATTCGAGAAGGTTGGTCTTACATTATTAGTCACGCACCTGTAGCAACGATTCTCGCGATAAATGTTTTGTGGGCTACCGGTGGCGGAGCAATCAATCTCATTGCCGATCGTTTGGGTGCACTGGTCTTTGCCGGCCAGAACGGTGTACGTCCGGATTCAGCAGTCGCTGCACTCTATTTTGCGGGAGGGCTGGGATTGTTTGTGGGCATGATGATCGCGCGGCGCGTCGGCGCTTATTTTGAAGTAAAAGGAAAAACTGTCGCGTTCATTGGCTGGGGCCTATTAGTTCAAGGGCTGATTTTTGCGCTTATAGGTGTAATGCCAACGTTGTGGCTGGCTGGTTTCTGTCTGTTCGTCTCGCGAGTATTGTTAGGCGCTGAGTTTGCAGTTCAAGAGACGCTGCTCATGCGTTTGGTGCCTGACAATTTGCGAGGACGTGTATCTACTACCGATCGTGCGTCCGAATTATTGATTTGGAGTTTTTCAACTGCCATCGCAGGTTGGTCGCTCTACATGATTACTCCGCGAACTCTCACCGTCGTCGCAGGCTTGCTGTCAGCAACTTCAGGGATTGCGTGGCTGGTTGTGTTTGCTGCGCGAATAGTCAGACTTCCGCGGCGGCTGAGTGTGACCATGAAGCCGACAGAATCAGAAGTTGCTGCGGTTGGAAAGTAGTATGCGAATAGCCAATCGCTTACGCTGAAAGCGTTCGCCAATTTCGGACCAGGGTTGCTTCAACCTGGGGGCCGGCTCCTCTCACACTTACAGAACTATTACACAGCGTTAGAAATTGGTTTGCTACGATTCTTGCGCGCAAGGAATCTTACGCAATAGTCAAAATTCAGTGTGGAGTAGGAATGCAAAACGGCAAAAACAAGGCAAGCATCAACTGGCATACGCTCATCTTTATGGTCTTCTTTCATCTGGGAGCGTTGGGTGCATTTTTTTTCTTTAGTTGGAAATGGTTAGTGATTTCGATATTGCTGAACTGGGTAGCAGGCAGTCTTGGAATCGGAATTGGGTTTCATCGCTTGATGACCCACCGCGGATTTCACACACCGAAACCGGTTGAGTACTTCCTAACATTCTGCGGCATGCTCGCTCTTCAGGGTGGGGCGATCAATTGGGTGGTAACACATCGCATTCATCACGGCTTTACGGAGAAGGCCGGTGATCCGCACACGCCTCGCGATGGTCGTTGGTGGGCACATATGGGATGGATCTTGAGAGGCACTTCTCAACAACATGACGACAGCGTCATGCGACGTTATGCACCTGATTTGATGAGGGATCCTGTGCATTTGTGGCTCAACCGCTTGTATTTCATGCCGTTGATTCTCTCCGCGTTTGTCCTCTTTGCTATTGGTGGCTGGACGGCTGTGATGTGGGGAGTATTTTTCCGAGTTACATTTGGCCTTCACGCGACTTGGCTGGTTAACTCAGCGACGCACATATGGGGCAGTCGCCGCTTTGAGACCAGCGACGATTCTACTAATAACTGGTGGGTCGCCCTGTTAACGTTTGGCGAAGGCTGGCACAACAACCACCATGCGTTTCCGACGGCTGCGCGTCATGGCCTCAAGTGGTACGAGATCGACATCAATTGGTACGGCATTCAAATGTTGAAGTTTCTGGGTCTTGCGAAATCAATCAAGGTTGTCAGCAAAGAACACATAGATGCCAGCGATAGTTATGGGGCACTGCGGAAGGCGGCGTAGAGAATCGGGAGGCAGGAGCAGGAGGCAGGAGCAGGGAATGAAAAGACAATCATTGGTCATATATCATTTGAAATTTCTCATTTATCATTTAAGAACTCTTTGGTGTGGGTGACTTGTAACCCCTTTGGTCTGAGAGGAGAATCCGCAAATTTCGCCAGGCATTGAGTTCAACTGACAGTCTCCGATTCGTGCAGTTGGACCAAATCAGTGGTCGCGGGTGCAGATCTACAAGTCACCGCACTCCGGAAAGTTCTTAAAAATGACAAATGAGAAATGTCAAATGATATATGACCAATGATTGTCTTTTTCTTGCCTGGTCTGCCTCCTGCCGCTGCCTCTGCTCCTGCCTCCTGCCCGCCCGCCCTGAATTCCCGCGCCACAAGCCTGATACAATTACTCCATGCGCGTTAGAGCACGCCGCCGTAAGTCCGTTGCATTCTTTATCACTCTCGGAGCCTGTCTTGTCGCACTCGCCATTGCTCTGAATGTCGGTTGGGTGATCCTCAACTGGCGCGAGGTGGCACTACTTGTTTTCGGGATCATCTTCTTCCTCCTCATTATCTTCGGACTCGTGATCAACACCACTTTTCTGATTCGCGAGATTCGCCGTAACGAGCAGCATGACGCGTTCATCAATGCCGTCACTCATGAATTAAAAACGCCGATTGCGTCGATTCGCCTTTATCTCGAAACTCTAAAGACACGTGACGTCGACGAGGCACAGCGGCGCGAGTTTTACAACATCATGCTCGCTGATAGCGATCGTCTGCTGCTGACAGTTGAACAGGTACTGCGTGCCGGACGAACTGGACTCCGCCGTCGTCGCATTGCGAATTCCGTGATCAATCTGGGTGAGGTAGTGCGTGAATGTCTCGAACTCACGCGGGTGCGCTACGGATTGAACGAAGCCCATCTGACTTATTTCGAATCGCCAGAAGCCAGTACTGCCAAAGTGTCCGGGGACGTCGATGAATTGAGGGCAGCCTTTTCGAACTTGATGGACAATGCCGTGAAGTATTCGGACGGTAAGGTTAGTATTTCGGTCTCGGTGTCTGCGCTGGACGAGAAGCGCGTTACTGTGCGAGTCGCTGATCATGGCATCGGCATTCCCAGCGCTCAACTGAAACGGATCTTCAAGCGATTCTACCGGGTACCAGGCCGTGTCATGGCCCGAGTCAAAGGAACTGGCCTGGGTTTGTTTATTGTCCGTTCCGTAGTAGAAAAGCACGGCGGTCGAGTCTTTGCCGAAAGCGCTGGGTTGGGCCACGGTAGTACCTTTACAGTTCAGCTTCCCCGGGTGTGATTGAGAATGAGTGCAGTTTTAATCGTTGAAGACGAGCAGCACCTGGCTGACGGTTTGCGTTACAACCTGGAAGCTGAAGGTTACGACGTCGATATTGTGGGCACGGCCGAAGAAGCGCTCTCTCTTCTTGTCGACCATAGTAAACCGTACGACGTGATTGTGCTTGACGTAATGCTGCCGCGGATGGACGGCTTCTCGCTCGCTTCAAGTTTGCGATCGCGCGGACAATTCGTTCCGATTCTCATGTTGACGGCCCGCGGTCAGGCTGAAGATGTACTGCGTGGGTTTGAAGCGGGCGCCGACGACTACTTGCCGAAACCATTTGAGCTTTCCGTCTTATTGGCGCGGATTCATGCTCTGCTGCGTCGGCGCGAATGGTTTCACAAACAGCGCAGTGGATCTGAATCAACGGGAGAATCACCGAACCGTCCTACAACGCCTGAGGTCTTCAGTTTTGGAGGGAAGACGATCGATTTTGAAGCCCTGGAACTTCGATCCGCTTTACAAACGGTGAATCTCACCGTAATGGAAGCAGATCTTCTACGCTACCTCATCAAGCACGATGGAAAGATTGTTTCGCGCAACGCGATTCTCGGAGACGTGTGGGGGTTGCGCGAGGACACGGATACACGGGCCATCGATAACTTCATAGTTCGTTTGAGGAAATACATTGAAGACGAACCGTCTCAACCGCGACATCTCTTGACTGTAAGGGGCGTGGGCTACAAGTTCGTCTCAGGACGATTGAATCAACCTTCTCGACCGTGAGGTTGCGCATGATGAAGACGCGTGGTTGCTTCTCGCGCGCCGAGTTGTTGGTGATGGTGTTTAGTTAACGAAGACAGCAGAACAAAACTGGCGCAAAGATCACTCGAGTTGTACTTTCCGTTTGTT
>JBKOYD010000055.1:0-10796 GCA_046725195.1 Acidobacteriota bacterium
CCAATAAACGTATCGGCGAAGAGCGAGAGCCGTCCTTGACAGTCGGGCTACGCACCGGCGGCTACTGCACCGACTCATATCAAAAGAATCTCGTCAACATGAAATAACGCTCTGCCTTGGTGAAGTCGCAATGACGTCAACTAGCACAGGTCTTCGCGCGCGTTCTTCCGACTCAATATTATGCCGACGGTACCAAGTAGGAATGAAAAAGCCAATCACGAATCCCACCATACCCGCCATAACAATAATCGTCATCGCTGGAGGCTTACATTTTAGATACCTGAGGTCGCAAATCTTGGACGCGGTCTCCCAGCGTTGCCACAACCAGAAATACGTTACAAATGCCACGCCCAGCATTGCGACGCCTTGTGCCAGAGCTTCGAGACACCGCTGCTTGAATGCTGACAGTCCGCGAATCTGTGGGTTATCAACCATTATCCCTGTGATAAACGCTGTGAAGAATGAAATCAATAGCCATGGATAAGTGATCTGAAAGCGCTGCCACGCCCAATCAAATCTACCAAGCATAATTAAGTTGAATGTCACGCTGGTGATTTGGCTGATACCTGTCGCCATTAAGCCTGCTAGTAGATAGAACGCTATGGGGCGCACGTCATCGGCTTGTGCGCGTGCGAAGTTCCACCTGGCTTTTGGAAACACCGCACAAGCTACGGCGACGCTGTAAATCACCGAGATCATGATAGACCGAGTCAACATTGCTTCAACCGGTACATTGTCAAGGTTATCTTTGAACAAGACGAATCCTGATAACATGACCATGCAAACAAGTCCGAATAGCAACATCAGCTGATTCAACGAAAACGGCGGATCGGGCCAGTTAATGGAGAAGCCGAGTGCCTTTAACCTTCGTTCCCTTGAATCCCCTGTAAGCTCCGCATGTAAAACGCCGTGAGCTATATAAGTGAGCGTGTCTTCGCGCAATTGCGTAACCCGCTCCATGAAGTCCTCCTTATAGCTAAGCATCGCGCCGTGTGTCTTCCCTAACCCACCACCCTCCACATCTTCATTCATCAAACGGAAGCAAGTCTTTGCTTTCGAGAACAAGCGCTGATGTCGTTCCCGAAGCTTTTCCAGTTCCTTTTCTGAGCATGCAACATAACCCGCCATGCGCCGGTCGCTTTTCCAATCGTCCACCTTGTGGAGCAGCGCCGTAAGATGAGTCCACGAACTCGCGACAACAGATTTGCTTGCCATCGTTTTGTTCACCGATGGTTTAATAGTTTCGAAAAGAATGTCGTTAGGATCAAAGCCGTCATCCTCGAGTTCCTGCCGAATCATGGTCTCTTCATCAGCAGAAATCTCCATCTTATCTTTGGACATTTCAGAACTTAACCGCTGGACCTCCCACGGGATGGCTGCCATATGTTTGAGTTGCTCAAAGATCCAATTGTCTGCGGTGCTAAGAAACGGCACTTTTGGCAACAGCACGGTCAACAAGAGTGCGACAAAAAGTGGAAGCGAAATCTTGCTGGTCACAGGGTCAGAAGGGATCGTGTGACCGTACATGAAGAAGTCGAGTAAGCTAGGAAAACTGACAAGGAAAGCGTAGAAGCCAATACCTGTCACGCAATATAGAAACAGACCAACGAAATATCGCAGGGCCGTTGTGGACGAGCGATTCGTGGCGGGCGTATTGAATCGGGTTGCCGCATAAAACAACACAAAAACCCCGCCCAAGGCGGTATCAATGTAGGGATATATATGGGTGAAAAAGTTAGTAGCTTCAATATTCATGTGAACTCCTAATGCGCAAGAGCATTTTCGTTGACGGACGGGCTGTGAAGACCCGGAGCGGGTTAGAAAACTGGCAGATGGCGCGAGTGCTTCGCCGGGATGCACCGAATAACTAATGCTTCACCATGAACGCCACCCGCCATTACGACCTCTATTCACATAGGCAAAAGAGCAATCGGTATACCAAGTTGTAGAAGAGAATTGGCAAGAGCTGTAACTGCAACAGCAGCAAAGAAAACTGCCGTAGCACGAAAAAAAATTACGCCTTCCAACAAGCGAACATATCCACGCGCTTAGCTCCAAATCTGTTTCGGATCGAAGTCTTAGCCTATCTCTTTGGATAGACCTCGACACCGCTTTGTTAATAAGGCCCCCAACACTCACAGGCCTTAAATGTAAGACTTCGCGCCCGGTTGATCTGTGTAATTGGCGTAATCTATGGATAATATTGTGCTCGAATTTGCGGACAGGAGTATCAAAATGAAGAGGATCCTCGCCATCTTGGCATTGATAGGCTGCATAGAAGGTTACGCATCTCAACAACGAGTCACCATCAGTCCGGGATATTTCACTGGCAAGGATTACTTCGAGATGAGCGACACGGAGCAACGTGCTTATGCAACTGGGGCGATTAACGGAATGCTCGTGGCGCCGTTCTTCGGCGCCCCGGAAGAAAAAGTAGTGTGGCTAAGAACCTGTACCGCCAAGTTGTCTGACGATCAATTAGCGTCAATTCTCACAAGGTATCTCAACAATGATCCCAACCAGCTCACAATGAGTTTGAACGTCGTAACTTTCAACGCTATCCAGGATGCATGCAAAAACCCACGAAAGTAGTGAATCGAACTAACTAAAGTTGAAGGAGATATATGCAGCGCCAGTTTGCGAATACTACCCACCGAAGAGATTGTGCCAAAGACCTAACTCGCCGCGACCTGAAGTCAAAGAGTGACTGGACCTCAGCCTGGTTCGCGCTAATTACGTGCCTTATCGCAGGGAATATGATTTATACGGCGGAACCCGCCGACACGACGCCGACGATCAGTGTCCCGCCACTTACTTCTCAGGCAACAGATCCGAGTAATAAGGTTCAGTCGGCAGTTAAACGCCTCTTCGGACCCAGTGTCGAGGCGGCTGCAGATCGCAACCCATACTACCTAACCGCCGATTTCAATGGTGACAGACAAGAAGACGTGATGGTACTGGTGCGACTAAAAGGCACGACGGGCACGCTTCCCAAGGAGGTTGTCGTGCTAAACCCTTGGGGTTATGACTCAAAGAATCCTGGCGCATCATCGCCACTAGGGCTCGCAATAGTACATGGGTCACGCGAAGGCTGGGACACACAAACACCCTTGGAAAGATTCTTGCTGTCAGACAAGTCATACTTCTCCACGCCAATCTGGGAGTCGACGTCTCAAGGCGCGCCTCTCTCTATAAGAAAGAGGCGCTTTGGATCAGGTAGGAGAGTCGCGCCTCCGAAAATGGCGAAGGGCGACGCAGTGGCTCTCGGCACTGAGGCAGGGATTGACATCCTCCTGTATTGGGACGGTAAAACCTACAAAATCTACGAACCACAGGAAGAGCCGTAACTCCACTAGAGAATAGATTACCTCCGTAATCGCCCGTGACCCATTCTTTGGACAATGCAGAGACTCATATCACTACTTCTGATCACCACCACTCTTGCAATTCCAGCTCAGCAACGGCGCGAGGATCCGCCCTGGGTCAAGGATGTCGCCGGCAAACGCATCGTCTATCAAGTACCCGGTATGCAACGTGTCGCAGTCAAGCGAAACTTGATCTACAAACGCGTCGTCGAGCGCGAGTTGGAGATGGATGTTTACCAACCAAAAGTGGTCCGGCAACGAGTGCCCGCTGTCCTCTTTATACATGGGGGACGCATCCCTGCGAACATCCTTACCACGCCTAAGGATTGGGCGGTTTACGTTTCATTGGGACAGTTAGTTGCCGCATCAGGGTTTGTCGGTGTCACTTTCAATCACCGCTTTTACACCTGGGAAAGCCTGCCAGACTCCCAAAACGACGTGATGGATGCAATCAAGTATGTTCGTGAGCATGCCGCAACGCTCGGAGTGGATCCCGACATGATCATCTTATGGGCCATCTCCGCCGGTGGAATCTTTTTGAGTCAACCCCTGCGCGATCGTCCATCTTACTTAAGCTCGATCGTGGCCTATTATGCCGAGCTTGACTTGCAGAACGAACGCGCCTCCGCGCCAGCCTCTGTCACAGATGAAACACTCCGCGATTTTTCTCCTGTGCATCACCTTGAGAAGGTTGCAGGGGGCCCGCCAATATTCATCGCGCGAGCAGGCCTTGACGATAAAAGTTTGAATGCAGGTCTCGATCACTTCGTCCAGGTCGCGCTCAATAACAACATATCTCTCGAACTCTTGAACCATCCAACCGGTCACCATGGCTTTGACATTGAAGACAACAACTCTCGCTCACGCGAAATCCTCAAACGCACGATTGAGTTCCTAAAAACTCACTCCACTCGCCGCTAGTCGCCATGAAGTCAATACCGTAACGCGCTATTGCCGGGTCAAACTCTCCACACACAACTCGTGCGAGTGACTCAGTCTGAACCCAACCCTTCTTAATGCCGCACTCACACCTATCCAATCAGATAATCCCCCTATCTGTTTTGGATAAGTGTTTTGACTCTCTCGAGATCTTTCAATTGAGGGTCATGTCCTTTTTTATCAGTAATACGGAGGTAAAAGACGAGAGCCTATTTCTTTATGAGCGTGGCACACCACTAGCAGTCAGGAAGGTCGGTTCTAAGAATGGCGTTATAAACCGAGTTAGACCCACAAATGTTTGAGCAGTCGGACACGAGACCACATGTACTATGAAAAGCTCAGTGTCGGTCGATTCTGCGCCGCTGCCCCCACAAAAGCAGAAAGCGAGGAACTATGAAAAAGAGTGTATTAGGGTTCATGCTGCTGATTGGCATGTCAGCATTCGTTTTGGGTGGTGTGTCCGCTAATGCCCAGTCGAATTACGGCGTCAAAGCGAACGTTCCATTTGATTTCATCGTTGGCGAGAAGACATTCCACGCCGGCACAATCACTGCTCGGCGGATGTCAACATTTGAGAATATGCTGGTAATTAGTAGCGCTGATGACCGCCAACATGAGATTCGCCCAACACTGAATCTGGAAAGCCGCCAGAATTCAGATAACACGAAACTCGTCTTCCGCAAATACGGAAATCGCTACTATCTTGCGCAGGTCTGGACAGGCTACGAGGGTCGCGAATTTTCCAAGTCACCCAGCGAACGAGCGTTACAGCGCGAATTGCGCTACGTTGCGAACAACGCACCTGCAGCGGAGCTTGTAACCATCATCGCTGTTGTCCAGTAAACCGGCATCAACACTCTGTGAAAACGTGAATGGCCCGATGCCACCCGGCACATCGGGCCATTCGCACATCATCAGCAAGCTAGTTCAGGGATTCGAATTTAGGAAGTCGGTGGAATACCCCTCACTGCGATAACCCAACTTTTCTTACAAGATCGGCAAAACGCGGATCGGAATGAAGATTCTCCATGAGCGGATCAACTTTGATCCGAGTTATCCTCGACTCACGATTGGCGTAGCTCTTTTCAAGCGACTGAAACGCCTGGTCCTTCTCGCCAAGTCCAGCATACGCAATTGCAAAGTTGTACTCCGAGACATATCGCTGCTTTGAAATTTGCTTTAACTCTTCGAGAATTTTCAATGCTTCATCTTTATTGCCTGAGCGCGCGGCGACATGTGCTAGTAGAGCAAGAACCCACGGATCGTCATTCAGCTGTCTTGCCTTCTGATACTCGAGTGTCGCCTCGTGTAAGGAGCCTGTCATCTCATAAGCAATACCAAGCTGCCAGTGAGCGAAGTAAAAACCCTGATCCATGTCTATTGTCTTCTGCAACTGTTCGATAGCGCTTTGATACTGACGCGCCTGGATGTACACATTTCCCAAGTCAGCATTTATGATTAACGAAAGCGGATCAAGCTCCAGCGCCTTTTTCAACTCGGCGATGGCGTCGTCGAATCGTCCCACCTTGGCCAAATAAGTAAGGCCATACCAGTGATGACCAGTCGCGTAGTTTGGATTCAATTCAATTGCCCGTCGAAATTCGCGTTCTGATTCCGGGAAATTACGATCATAAAAACCGAGCACTGAACCTAATGAGGCGTGTGCTTCGGCCAGGTCCGGGTCAAGCTCGAGTGCCCGCTTCGCTGCTGCTTTGCTCTTCGGGCCCGCCTCCTGTGGCGCTAAATCAGAAAAAGTATTAAGTAGCAAATAGGCATCAGCTAGACCCGCATAACCCAAAGCATAATTCGGATCCTTCTCAAGAGCCTGCTCGAAATATTCGATTCCCTTGCCGATCGCTTCGCCGGTCCTTTTGTTCAAGTAGAACCGTCCTTTAAGGTAAAGATGATAAGCCTCACCATTGTCGGTATATCGCTTGGTCAGACGGTTCTCATCGGCGCTCGAAAGTTTGAGTCTGAGATTACCTGTGATGTCGCGTGTAATCTCTCGTTGCAAAGACAATAAATCAGAGATTTTGCGCTCGTAGCCTGAGCCCCAAATCTGATGATTGTCCGAAGCATCATCGAGCGACACCCTGATTACAACTTGATCGCCAACCTGCTTGAGGCTTCCAGTTAATACCGCGCGTACATTCAAGTCCTTGCCAACTTGCTCTGCATCCTGCTCCTTGCCTTTGTAACGGAAGGCTGAATTGCGCGACATCACTTTCAAATTCGGCAACTGCGAAAGACTGTTCATCAGACTCTCAGGGATGCCGTCAGCGAGATATTCAAGGTTCGGATCACCGGTTGTATTGGCTAATGGCAGAACAGCAATTGAGTTAATCGCTTCGTCACGAGTGCGGCCAAAATGGTGATAGGCCACACCAGCCAGGGCAACAATAAATAGTGCGATAATTACAAAGACCGCCCTCTTGTGTCCGCTTGTGGTAAGAGTGGGCAATAAGCCATTTGTCTTCGCGGTAACGTTTGTAGTCTCTGTTGTTGGGGGTATTGAACGTTCAAGCCTCTTCTCGAACTCCAATTCATTCTTCAGATTTTGCAAATCCAACAGTATGTCTTTGACAGTCTGATAGCGCTCGTCTCTGTTTTTGCGTAGTGCTTTCGCGACGATGCGTTCCAGTTCGTCAGGTACATCTCGCGAGTACCTTGCTAAAGGCTGCGGCTCTTTATCACTTAGCAACGAAGCCAGGGCTTCGCTCGAAGTCGATTGTCCAAACGGCAAACGCCCTGTGACCATCTCATAAAGCACAACACCCAAACTGAAGACATCCGTACGCGAGTCGACGTCACTACCGCGCGCTTGCTCAGGCGACATGTAGAACGTGGTTCCATAACCGTCCCTGGATCAGTTTTGAGCAATGTCTTCGTGGGCGCCTGAGTATCGGCACCCGCAGAAGTATCGATGGCGAGTTTGGCAAGTCCGAAGTCCAGTACTTTCACAATACTGTCTCGCCGCAGCATGATGTTTTCGGGCTTGATGTCACGATGCACTACGCCAGCTGCATGGGCCGCCGAGAGAGCGGCGGCGATCTGAATCGTTACATCCAGCACTGTGCTCAATTGCATTGGCTCGCGTTTGAGATACTGGCGTAGTGTCTCGCCATCAATGAATTCGGTGGCAAAGAAAGTCTTATCGCCTTCCGACCCGATTTCGTGAATAGTGAGGATGTTTGGATGGTTAAGTGCAGAAGTAGTTTTAGCTTCCCGCACGAAGCGCTGCATGCGTTGCCGGTTAGATGCAACTTCCGTGGGAAGGATTTTCAACGCCACGTCGCGACCGAGTCGGGTGTCGTGCGCGAGATATACCTCACCCATTCCGCCCACGCCGAGTTGTGACCGGATCACGTATCCGCCAAGGCGATAGCCGCGTGGAAGACTGGGACTCACCGCTGACACCGTAACGACGATTGATGAAGAACACGTCGGGGGAGGTATTTTAGAGTCGCGAGTCTTATTCGATGTGCGTATTCTAGCTTAACCCGTTCATTAACAGATAATCTGTGAAATCTGTTGATACCCGATCAAATCTCTCCGCCGTTTTTGAGTGGACAGACTCTCCTCTTGCTGCTTATATATTGACTCGCTGTGTTGCCGACATAACTGGTAAGTCTCCCCAAATAATTTGCGTGACCCGATGGCGACGACTATGCGCACCACTACCGGACGTGCCCTATCAATTTTGTGGTGTCTGGTCCTCTTTGCCTTTACTGGTCCGGCACAGACAAAACCAGACCCGCAACCTGAAAGCCAGGACGTCGTGCGGTTTGACACTTCGTTGGTGCAAACGGATGTCATGGTTTTTGATAAAAATGGTCGCTTTGTCGATGGGCTAAAACCTGAACAGTTTCAATTGAAGATTGATAACAAGCAGCGGGACATTTCTTTTTTTGAGCGAGTAACATCCAGTCGACCCGGTAGTTCAAGAGAAGCTCAAGATAACAACTTCGCCGGCGTCACCTCTATCACATCAACGCCAACGTCGCCGACCGCGCCAACGGTTCAGGGAAGATCAGTCATATTCTTTGTTGACGATTTACATTTGGCGCCCGATAGTCTCGGCCGCACACGCAAAGCACTGCTCGACTTCATCGATCACAGTATTGGGGATCAAGATCAGGTGGCCATTACATCCCCAAGTGGACAGATCGGATTTCTGCAACAGTTCACGGCCGACAAGGTCGCGCTGCGTTCGGCGGTCGCCCGTCTGAATTATCGCTCAGACACTCCGGTCGACATGGAAAACCCGCCGATGTCTGAATACATCGCCCTCAAAATACGTGAAGGCGATGAACAGGCTATTACCTATTACATTCAGGAGGTTCAAAAACAAAATTGTGTTCGAGTCCGGGGGCAACTGATCTGTACGGTCTCTCCGCAATCGGCCAGACAGCTTGTCATGCAGCGCGCACAACAGATCGTGTTCGAGTCTGCACCCGCCACCGATAACACACTGCGACTTCTGGAAGGATTGATGCGCACCGCTGCTCAACTTCCCGGACGCAAAGTCGTATTCGTAATTTCAGATGGCTTTTACTTGAACGATCGGAAAACAGGAGCACTCGATCGAGTTAAGAAAGTCACGGATGCTGCAGGACGCGCGGGCGTTGTGATCTACACGCTCGACGCTCGCGGTATAGTTAGTGACTCTATTGATATCACCAACAACAAACCCATCGATTCCAAAGGCATGCTAGTCGGCGCCGGCATTGGAGAGATTTCCGCTTCTCAGGATGGTCTCAATGCCCTCGCCGCTGACACAGGTGGACGCGCGTTTCGCAACACTAACGTTCCCATGTCAGAGTGGGTCGAAAAGGTTATGGATGAAGCGTCCAATTACTATCTACTGGCCTGGCGACCGGACACTGATGAGCAGAAGAGAGGCAAGTTCAAACAGATAGAGGTCAGCATACTCGACCGGCCGGATCTTACGGTACGTGTTCGCCGCGGCTACTTTAAGTCCGCTGCTTTGCCACTGCTGACAACGAAGAAAAAAGCAGACAAGGATCCGACCAAAGCGCGCGAAGACGATATGCGGCTCGTCATCGATGCGCCTGTTTCGCAACGCCAGATACCAACTGAAGTAGAACTCCGGTTTAGCCAGATGCCCGGACTTGGCACGACTGTCATAGCTACCGTGTCAATAAACGACGGCGCTCTCACGTTTGATCTTAATGACGGCAAGTTGGCAGCGGATGTGGATATTGGTGGAATTTTCTACGATGATAAGGGCAAACCAATTGACAGTTTCGTCGGCCGTTTGCGGATCTATCCGCTTACTTCAACCTCATCTACATCGAATCATTCGCGATCGATCTACAGGTTCCGCACGTTACTCTCAGGTGGCCTATATCAACTTCGCGTCGGCGTCCGCGATGTGAAGAGCAGCAAAATCGGAAGCGCCATGGACTGGATAACCATCCCAAAGATCTAACCTCCCTGGAGTGCGCCGACTCGTCGGCGCTTTGTCACACCCACACCTTAATCCCCAAAGAATTTGTCTCTATATCTGTGTGTGATCTGCGAATTCGACCCGTCAAGCCAAAGCTATTGCGTGGGTTTCGTCGGAACACGTTGTAAATAGCTAGCTCGCGCTCGCACGGCGAGATTAGGTTGGTTAACTCGCACCTTGATTAAGCGACGCTCGTTACCTTCCACAGCTGTCGGCGGATAGTACCCAAGACTATATTGGCGACGCAGCTCTTCAGCGATTTTGGAAAAGGCCTCAGCCAACTGTGCAGGATCATTAGCCTGGTAAAGACGCGCACCGGTCTTCTCCGCAAGTTGGTGAAGATATTGATCAGCCCTTTCATAGTCGGCCTTAGTCGTACCGGGGAGCTGAATGCCCTGGGTTGGTGGGCCATAGATTACTTGCGAAGACGTGCTGCTGGGAAAAGGCCAGTTACTAGTTTGAGTAGTCACTATCGTGACGTTTCTTTGGCCTTGCATGGCCCGCAAGTAATCGCTCGTGTCGTACTGAATTGGGTAGACCAGCGCATCCAACTCTTCTGCCTCGCGTAGTGTACTGTGGTACGTCGCGAGATAGCTCGACGTATCCACGCCGTCTGTGAAGAGCACAATGGCTTTCCGACCCTGCATCTTGTTCAGACGCTCGTTGATGACGAGGTCAATCGCGTCATAAAGGCGTGTGGAATCTCCAGTATTCGCATTTTGTTGGATGACTTCGGAGACAACGTTGAGGTCGTTTGTGGCTTCGGTCAGTACCAGCACCTGGTCGTTGAAGGTCACAACGAGTACGCGATCTTGCGGTCGCAGTTGTTTTGCGAAAGCGATTGCTGCTTCTTTGATCTCCCATAGGTGGAAATGTGTCGAAGCGGACATGTCAAGCACAAGCGCCACCGTAAAAGGTTTTTCGGTAGGCTCGAAATAGGCGATACGTTGCTCGACGCCATTCTCGAACACGGTAAAGTCTTCGCGACGGAGATTTGGAACGAACCGGCCCTGACGATCCAG
>JBKOYD010000022.1:0-3120 GCA_046725195.1 Acidobacteriota bacterium
CGAAGCTGCGAGGCCAATAGCGACGCCGATCAACCCCAGCACCATTCCATTGACCAACACCAACCTGAGTACGTCGCCCCGTTGCGCGCCGAGAGCGACACGAATGCCGATTTCATGCGTCCGCTGCGCAACCGTGTAAGACATAACGCCGTAAATACCGACGGAAGCCATGATCAGCGCGACAGCGGCAAACACCGCCAACAACGTCGCATTGAAACGCGACTTCGCGACTGATGCCGACATCAGATCTTCCATTGTTGCAACATCTGTAACCGGTTGCTGCGGATCGAGACGCGCGATAATTCACGCACCGCGGGCATTAGTTGTGGAGCATCGTGTGACTGACTCCTCACGATTACCGTCATTTCGGGCATGACCAGTTGCGGATGAGGCCAAAACGCCACTGGCCCAACCTTCACATCAAGACCCATATGTTTGTTCTCAGCCACAACGCCGATGATCTCGGACGGTTTATTCTCATCCTTCATGTAGATGATTACTTTTCTTAATAATGTCGATAGAGATTAGCAATTGAGACGCGGGTGAAACCAGACTTGCATCTCTTCCGCGGCGCTATACGCCCGAATCCACCCCTTAGCAAGTACGGGCGGTAATTCTTCCCAATCGCAGTTTACTCGTTCCGTGAACTCGACCTGGAGCCAGAGTTCATCACCGTTCCAATTTGAATCCGTAACGGTGAAGTCTTTGGTGCCCAACTTAGCGAGCTTTCTAAACTTCGCATTAGCCGATGGTGCAGCCCATATCTTTTGGTCCCAGCTATCGGTTACATAACAGGAATTGTCGGCGACCAAAATCACACTATCCAACCATGAGAACGCATTACCATTCATGGTTGTCACCCAGGCCCTTTCCATCTGGCCGCCGGGGGTTCTGACGCAGATCAGGTACCAGCTACCATTCACGTCAAAAACAGGCGCAGCCAGATGCTGGTATGGGTCATTCCTGGTTTCTATATCGTCGGCCGTTTTCAGAAGTGCGCTTATCGGCGCATTGGTTGAGGGACGGAGATAGGCCCGGATCGGTTGATCCAGATTGATGGGAATCGAGGTCTTCGGCTGAACATCCTCCTCATCGGGGCGGAAGATACTGGCAAGTTCGAGAAGTCCGATTATCCGCTGGCGTTTCTTTCCAGCATACGGGTGTCGCCTGACTAGACCGCTGCTTAAAAGGCACGACATCAAAAGAATGCTGAATGCGACAGTGATTGCACGACGTTGAGGGCAGGGTTCTTTGTTCATTAATCAAAAAGGCAGTTCGAGGATAACTGAAGTGCCGTATTTCCTAGTACTCGCAGCAGGGGTCGAACCTGCGACCATTCGGCGGAGGCAATTTCCAATTTTGATGCGTACCAAAACGCCCAATAAAAATACCAGTCGAACTAAGCGATGGTCCATCAATTCGCGCCTTTCAAGTAACTGAAGGTCAGAGGTACTTGACGCGAAGCCCGAGGTCGGCGTACTACGGCACAGTATAATCCCGTTCTGTACTGTGCTCGAAAGAAGTTCTTGATGAGCTTATGATCTGTGCTATCCGCCCGCTGGTGAAATCCAAGAGCCGGGTAGTGCATCAGTTTGAAATTTGAGGCCGGGTAAAAGGTTTGATGCGAAACACGCTTCCGCCGCCCCGGTCCAATGGTACGATGAAAGTCGAGCCTACCAACGATGTTTCGCTGAACACCGTCACGAAGCTCCTCATCGAAGTTGGAATAGCTTGTGAGCAGTTCCATAACGAGAAAGTTGTGAACGTTCCAGTTCGCCGCCTACAGTGTGACGAGACTTGGTCATTCGTTGGCTCGAAAGAGCGCCACACAACCCCAGACCAGAAATTGCGAGGACGTGGTGATGCGTGGACGTGGATTGGACTTGATGCCGACACCAAACTTTGTTTGAGCTTCCTAGTTGGTGGTCGTGATGCTGGTTGGGCCAGACTGTTCATGGAGGATTGCGCCAGCCGAATTAAAGGTCGCGTACAAATCACGACGGACGGTCACAGGGCATATCTTGAAGCAGTCGAAGGCGCGTTCGGCATGGACTGCGACTATGCAATGCTTCAAAAGATTTATGGTCTACCCGAGGAAGAAGAATCGCGCCGCTACTCTCCTGCTCGTTGTATTGGCTGCGAAGAAAAAGTAATTTCCGGAAACCCTGATCCAAAGCACATTAACACGTCTTACATCGAACGCTTCAATCTAACCATGAGAATGACGAATCGACGTTTCGCTCGACTGACGAATGCATTCTCAAAGAAACTTCGCAACCACGAACTAATGATCGCGATTCAGGCCGTGCATTATAACTACGTAAAATGGCATAAGACCTTGAGATGCACTCCTGCGATGGCCGCTGGATTGACTGCTAGATTGTGGAGTCTTGAAGATATGATCCGGATGGTTGACTCCTATTTGCCAAAACCGGGCAAGCGCGGCCCTTACAAAAAGAAAACCATCTAACGCGCAAGTCTAGCTTGTCATCATATTGTGGAGCTTTTGGCTCGGTGTTATAAACCGCTATCAGAGGAAGTGAAGTCGCGCCGTCGTGTCAACTCTGACGTTATGTGTACTGAATGGAAACTCAGATAGGTTCACACAAAGAGCGGCACCGGGCAGCCTTGACGGGTTCGGCCAAGCCGTGGCGGTGGGCGGTAGGTACAGCCGGCGTGGTCATGGTCATCACGGCCGGCCTCCACGCGCTGGGGTTTCGTCCAGTGTCGGCGCAGCTTGCAGCCTCGACTATTCTGCCCGAGTTGCAGGGTGCGATCCAGGGGCTGTGGCTGGTGTTCTCGCTGCACATGCTGATCATCGGCGGACTTTTTCTGGTGGCGGGCATCCGGCCGAGCAGCGTAAGCAAGACGGTGCTGGCGGTCGCTGGTCTCGTCCCCTTGGGCGACACGGTCGTGCTCTACAGCTTCGTGGGTCTGTTTGTCGGCACCGTGGCGCTGGCCGTGTCCGCCATCGTGCTCTACGTTGGTGTGGCTCTGCGGCCCGGGGCGGTGAAGGGCAAGTGAGCACGGCACAACGACGCGACCGATTGCACCGATTCAAATTTCAAACTGAGGCACTACCAAGAGCCGCCCTATATTGACGAGGGGTACAAAAAGGGG
>JBKOYD010000012.1:0-6691 GCA_046725195.1 Acidobacteriota bacterium
CGTAATTGATTGTTTGAAAGATCCTTCCTTGCTTGACCGCAAGTTCAGCGACTCCCATTTGCTCGAATATCTCAAGAGAGCGGGGTTGTATCACTAATGCGCGCGATTGAGTGGTTGGTCCTTCGTTTTTCTCGATAATGCGGGAGGGAATACCAAAACGCGAAAGTTGACTTGCCATCATGAGTCCTGTTGGCCCTGCACCGACTATGAGCACCCGTGTCTTTGCTGCAGTCGCTACCATATTTATGCGGTCCGCCTTCACCTGCTTGTCCAGGTGCAATGGCATGATCTGCAACAGCAGTAAGTGTCCCCGGGAATCAAGAACTCACCTGTACTAAACATTGATGACATGGAAAGGTTTGGTCTTTATTTTGAATGAGGGTAGGCATCTCGAGCTTCCAAGAAAAAATCATGCACCAGAGAGGCGAACTTCTCCGGTTGCTCTTCCATGACCAGATGTCCTGTTGCGGGAATAATCTCTAACCGTTTCACTCCTGGAATTTCACGTTGAAGCCGCTCAGCCCATTTTGGACCGAAATGAGGGTCATCTTTACCCCAAAGAATCATTGTTGGTTTATTGAATCTGCGGAGCCCACCCAAGATTCCAAGCGTGCAATTATTATTTCGTTTGTCGAGTTGACCTGCTAAAAAACGCTGCGTCTTCGCACGCCGATGTGAATCGCTAAGGTTTGCGCCGACAAAGCCGCCAACCAACTCCGGAGTAAGCACATGCTTGTCATAGACAGCGGAACCCGCAGACAGCGCGAGCTTTGCCAACCGCGGGAACGACCAGAGCCAGAGCACGAACCGGCCGAGAATAGGTAACTGCGTTGCTATTACGAAGGGTTTCTCATCAGCGGAGGGCCAATTGTCGAAAGCTTCGACATTCGCAAGAACCAGCTTCTTTATGCGCTCAGGGCATTCTGCAGCCAAGATCTGTGAGATAGCGCCGCCGTGGTCGTGTCCCACGAGGTTGACGCGATCCAGTCCCAGGGCGTCCAGGAACTCTGTCACCATCCGGGCTTGGGCAGGAAGTGACCAATCCGCACTCCGGAGCGTCTCCGTGTCACCCAGACCAAGTAGGTCCGGCGCCAGGCAACGGAAGGTGGGGCTCAACTGTGGGATCACGCTGCGCCAGATATACGAGGAGAAAGGACAGCCGTGGAGAAACACGACCGGTGTTCCCGTTCCTTCTTCGTAGTAGGCCACACGCCCAGCCTTCAACGGGATGCAGCGCTTCTTTAATGAAAAGCTCTCTATATTCATACCTTTCCTGACCTTCGAGATCTCTTCACTGGCGAGATCAGGACTCCAGACGCTGTCGCGGACGATTTGCCGTGAGACGCCAATGTCGTCTTTGTTTGATCGAGCTTCCCCGTCTCTTCGGCCAAGCAGACACCGAGCGCGAGCAGTCCTGGAACGCATGGGTCTATGATGCGGTAATGGATGCGATTGCCGTCGCGGCGCGCCGCGACGATGCGGCGATCAATGAGGCGGCGTAGTTGATTGGAGACGGCTTGGGGCGTCATCTCTACTGCCAAAGCTAAGTCACCGACGCACAACTCGTCGGCGCGGGTGAGCGCGTGCAGCATACGTAAACGGCTGTCATTGGCCAGCAACTTAAACAGCGCGATAACTTCTGTCGCCTGGTCTGTTGTAAGCAATGGTCTTTCACCGATCTGCCGCTTGCCGGTCACGGTCACAATCGGGTCGGAATAACTTTTGTTGGGCTTCTTCATCTAAAACTATTACATAACCTCGTGAAATAGAATAGCAGCTGTGAGCTGGTAATGTCAACGTGGGCCAACTTTCCATTGACGACGTAATTTATTGTTTGAAAAGTTCTTCCTTGCTAAACCAAGCAGGCGTACGTAACGTTATGGCGTAAGGCTGCAGTCGGATATTCTTCGATCGTGCCAATGACAGCGTTACGTCGAATACGTTTTCCTAGTGCATCAGTCTCTCGCCAGAGAAATTCCCAGCGGGGCGAACCATTCTTACGCTCGACACACCTCAAATGGCCATCTTGATGGCGTACAGTCATACGATTCCTCCTCATCTACCTACGAAGCTGACGCGATTCGGTCTAACGAGGACCTAATATTACGAAAGGGCGACGAAGAATACGGATTGCGACATCTGAATGACTTGCTGACGTGCTATTCGGGTCTTGGTCCTCCAACCAGATTGGATTTTTCGACCAAGTCCACATGCGGGTTACAGCTTGGGCTGACTAGTGTTTTAGAGCGAGACGATCTTGGGGGAGCGATTGCTTTGATAGATAGGTTCTGAACGTGACCTCGCGGTGAGTCGGTGAGGTCCTTGTAAGGGTGGTCTACGCCGGTAGGTTCTGGCGCGACGATTTTTGACTAGGCGCTGCGGACCAAACTAGCCGGCCGCGGTGCGCCTTGAATAGTGATCGGAAGCTGAGGCGCGCAACACACTTTGACCAGCCGCTCACGGTCGCGCTGCATTTCACGGTCATTGCCGAGCCATGCAAGAGTATCCTTCAATACTCGCGCCGCGTCCGCATCGGGAGGTTCGACGATGCGGTAGTGCATCCAAGGTCCTTGCCGCCTAGCTCCAACAATTCCGGCCCTGCGAAGATACGCCAGATGCCGGCTGATCTTGGGCTGATTAGTTTTGAGGATCTCCACGAAAAAACATACGCACACTTCATCTTCACTCATGAGGTGAAGCAGGCGAAGGCGCGTTCGGTCGGCCAGGGCACGAAAAAACAAGTCCTTATCAAGAGTCTTCGATTTGCTCATAACAACAGGCATCTTACCATACTTGGCACATACGCCTTGACATATATCGTTGCTTGGACGGATACTGGTTTTTTGCATATTCGCTTATGCATATGTCTGATGACTGATCAGATAAAGCTCTATCACCTTTGACAGCAGGAGAGACCCGATGAGCACATCACTTAGGGGCAAGAACAGGATGTTTTACCTGGCGCTAATGGCAATGGGGGTGATTTGCATATCGAATATTAGCCAGGTACCGAGCGTGACGACTTTCGCGCAAGCGAAAACCACTACTGAGAACAAGCAAGTAAAGATTTTGGCGAGCGGTGTGGAGTTGATCGAGATAACTACGTCGGGCCAAAGTGTGGGAGCCAGAAAGGGCAAACGATTCGCCTCAGAGTAACCAATGAGAATCCCATAGATGTTCGGTTGTATGTGCAGACGGGTTACAAGCAATGGCTACCGAAGGATTTTCCCAGCCAGAAGCGGGGCGATGAGATCACTGACTACCGTTGTGATCCCAAACCAAATTACAAAGTCTATGCTCACGCTACGGGAAGCACCGAAGCGTGGCCCAAACCATAGGAGTAAAGAGATGACCAGCGAGAAAAGGCAGGTGCAGGCCTTGAAGGCCCACCTTGCATTGCACGTCCACAACATCGAGCGAAGCATCACGTTTTACAAAAAGATGCTCGGAATTGAACCAAGCAAAGTCCGGACCGGGTATGCGAAGTTCGATGTACAAAATCCGCCTTTGAATCTGACGCTTAACGAGTATGTATTCGTTGAGCGTGGAGCCTTATCGCATCTCGGCATTCAAGTATCCTCGACTGAAGATGTGTTTGCGATGCGAGAGAAATGGGTGGGCGCGGGATTAATTACACGCGACGAGATGCAGACCAGTTGCTGCTATGCAGTTCAAGATAAGACGTGGGTGCGCGACCCGGACGGTAATGAATGGGAAGTCTTCGTCGTATTGAAGGACAATTTGACGGAAACAGCCCCCTGCGAATGCGGCAACAAAGTGGGGAAAGAAACAGCTGAAGCGGTAGGGGCAACATCAGTAGCATCCGGTTGCTGCGCCCCAACACCGATCGGAGTGACGAATGAGCCATCCGTTGCCGAAGCGGGTTGCTGCTGAAGCAGTTGGCACCGCCATGTTGCTGATTGCAGTGGTTGGTTCGGGGATCATGGGCGAGCGCTTGGCTGGCGGCAACCTGGCGATCGCGCTTCTGGCAAACACGATCGCCACGGGTGCCGCGCTGGTGGCACTCATCTTGACTTTTGGTCCAATCTCAGGCGCTCACTTCAATCCTGCTGTGACACTCGCGGACGCATCCCAACGCGGTATCGCGTGGCGGGAGGTACCCTGGTACATCATCAGTCAACTGGCGGGTGCGTTCGCTGGCGTCGCAACTGCAAACGTAATGTTCGGCGAGCCGGTCTTCTTCTCATCGAGACATGCTCGCAATGGTGGCGCGCAGCTGTTTAGCGAGTTCGTCGCTACGTTTGGACTGCTGGTGGTGATCTGGGGAGGCGTTAGGTTTCGTTCCTCGGTTGTTCCGTTCGCGGTTGGGGCTTACATCACCGCTGCTTATTGGTTTACGTCCTCAACATCGTTCGCCAATCCCGCAGTGACACTTGCGCGTTCGGCCAGCGATACGTTTACAGGTATCCGCCCGAAAGACGCACCCGGTTTTATCATCGCTCAATTGGCGGGAGCGGCAGTAGCGACGCTGCTATTTCGATGGCTCATTCCTTCGTTACCGGCAGATGCACGCGCAGTGCTGGTTCCGCATAACTCCGAACAGGAAAAGGAGAGTTGAAGTGGAACACGAATCCAAGCCATACAAGGTTTTATTTCTATGCACGGGCAATTCCGCTCGAAGCATTCTGGGCGAGTACTTGCTCAAGCGCATGGGTGGAAAACGATTTGAGACTTATAGTGCTGGCTCATTTCCAACCGGCAAGGTAAACCCACTTGCTATTCAAGTCTTGAGAGACATCTACCATATCGACGCTAGCGCAGCACGCAGCAAATCTTGGGAAGAATTCGCCGATGTAGAGTTTGATTTTGTGATAACGGTTTGTGACAACGCTCGCGAAACGTGTCCGATCTGGCCTGGGCAGCCCATTGTCGCGCACTGGAGCAGTCCGGACCCGGCGCTCGCCCAAGGGACTAATGAACAAAAATACCAAGTCTTCAAACAGGTGGCGCTGCAAATTAGGAGACGGATTGAACTGTTTTGCGCTCTCCCGATTGAAAAGCTCGATCGGTTGAAGCTCACAGAGCTAACTCAGGATATTGGAGAGAAGGAACAAGCTATAGGCACGGGAGGTGGCGGGGAGCGAATCTAAGGTCCCTTTGAGGACGAGAAAATCATCTGGTGAATGAAGCAGCCAGAAATAGATTGATTTGGGGCTGGCTGCGATTCGTTGCCTTACTAAGTAGAGAACAAGAGCTTTTGCAATAATTGAATCAATCCTGCCTGAAAGCGGACCTCTCTCGTCTTATCAAATTGAAAGCCCAAGGACGAAGCGCGCTTGACTATGTACCTAGGTACAGGGTGTAAAGTATCACTGGGATGAATAGGATTGACCAAATCAGCACGAGTGAGCTAGCCAAGCAAGGCGGCGTGAACCTGCAGACTATTCGCTATTACGAAAGAACTGGCTTGCTGCCAAAGCCGCCGCGTTCAGGATCGGGTTATCGACAGTTCTCATCGGAGAGCGTGCGTCGTGTTCGATTCATTAAGCGGGCACAGGAACTGGGTTTCTCGCTCAAAGAGATCAAAGAACTCCTCGCTTTGCGGATTGCGGCCGCAAGCACGCGAGGAGACGTGCGCAAGCGTGCGGAGGCAAAGATTTCCGATATCGAAAAGAAGGTCCAACACCTGCGCGCGATGAAAAAGATTCTCGTTCGGTTAAGTGAAACCTGTCATGGGAACGGACCGGCCCGTGACTGCCCCATACTTGAAAGCTTAAGTCTCGAAGAAAGGGAGTACTAATAATGGCAAGAAACAAGAAACGTCAAATTGAGATTTTCAGCGCTGGTTGCCCGACCTGCAAAGAGGCAATCAAACTGGTCGAGAGTCTCGCTTGTGATTCGTGTGACATCAAAGTGCACGATATGAACGCGCGCGGAGTCGCAGCGAAGGCAAAGAAGTATGGGATCCAAAGGGTGCCTGCAATAGTCATCGATGGAAAGTTAGCGGCATGTTGCGCCAATCGGGCCGTGGATGCGTCAGTGCTTCGTTCAGCCGGTGTGGGCGTGCAACTCGCGTAGGGCCAGACAATTTGGCAAACGTCGGAGGCTGCCTCAGTTCCCGATTTGTTGGAATTTGGTGGGACTTGGACCCTATTCCTTGTTTCGATTGAGTGAAGCATCTTTGACAAGGTAGAATGGCTTCGATTGATTGGTTAAGGCATGTTGAATCGCTTAGCATCACTTGCGCTGGTCCTGGTAATTGGAGGTAGCGTCTTCGCGGGTGTTCCTCTGCATTCCAATGAACAGGAATGCAGCATGCCCGCAATGGCCGGGATGGATTGCTGCAAGAAGGCAACCGAGGCCGAGAGCAGCACGCCGGAAGTTTCAACCGCGCGTTTATGCTGCGCTCTCAATTGTTCTCAGAGTGGAACCACTGGCTCTACCAGGTCTCAGCTTCCGCGCCCGTCAACAAGCCAAGCCATAGCGATTCATCCATCATCTATCCAATCGCTAGTCGGGACATTGCACTTATCTCTCCGTTCAAGCTGGGCTGATAACCCTCCTCCGTATTCCAATCCCGCTTACATTCGACACCTCGCTCTTCTGATCTAGAGACTCCAGGGCCGTAGTGTGTCCTGTGGTCGCTGTTCGCTTTTAAGGAACAGCGCAGTTACGCGTCTCCGTGTGACGCGTGTTGGTCTCTGATTCATTAGAAGGTCGAAAATCATGT